>DATHAZ010000013.1:0-89228 GCA_035296445.1 Pyrinomonadaceae bacterium
GACATGCACGAACTCGCCTCGCGTCTCGTCACGAACATACGCATCCCGCTCATGTTCGACTCGACCGAGTGGGAGAAGATGGAGGCCGGACTCGAACACGCGGGCGGCAAGTGCATACTCAACTCGACGAACTTCGAGGACGGCGAGCCGCGCTTCGTCAAAGTGATCGAACTGGCGAAGAAATTCGGCGCGGGCGTCGTCATCGGCACGATTGATGAAGAGGGCATGGCGCGCGCCGCAGAAGGCAAGTTCAAGATTGCGAAGCGCGCTTACGAACACGCGACGCAACAACTCGATTTTCCCGCGCACGATATCTTCTTCGACCCGCTCGCGCTCCCCATCTCGACGGGCATCGAAGAAGACCGCCGCAACGCCGCCGAAACCATCGAAGGCATCCGACGCATCAAGCGCGAACTGCCCGGTTGCTTCACCATTCTCGGCGTCTCTAATATCTCGTTCGGTTTGAACCCCGCTTCGCGCATCGTGCTCAACTCGGTCTTCCTGCACGAAGCGGTCGAGGCCGGACTCGACGCGGCCATCGTCAACGCGAGCAAGATCGTGCCGCTCAACCGCATCGGCGAGCGCGAACGCGAAGTCGCGCGCCAGCTCATTTACGACGAGCGCAAGTTCGACGGCGAGATTTGCACTTACGATCCGCTCGGCGAGTTCACCAAACTCTTTGAGGGCGTGACGACGAAGAAAGTTCATGTTGACGACGCGGCCTTGCCCGTCGAAGAAAGTCTCAAACGCCACATTATCGACGGCGAGAAGCAGGGACTCGAAACTCAACTCACGCGCGCGCTCGAAACCACACCCGCGCTCGACATCATCAACAACATCCTGCTCGACGGCATGCGTGTGGTCGGCGACCTGTTCGGCAGCGGCCAGATGCAGTTGCCGTTCGTCTTGCAATCGGCGGAAGTGATGAAGGCGGCGGTGCGTTTCCTCGAACCATTCATGGAGAAGAAGGGCGGCGCGACGACGAAGGGACGCATGATCCTCGCCACCGTCAAGGGCGACGTGCACGACATCGGCAAGAACCTCGTTGACATCATCCTGACGAACAACGGCTACAGCGTCGTCAATCTCGGCATCAAGCAGCCGATTGAGGCCATACTCGACGCGTTCGAGCGCGAAGGCGCAGACGCCATCGGCATGAGCGGGTTGCTCGTGAAGTCAACGCTCATCATGCGCGACAATCTCGAACTGATGAACGAGCGCGGCATCAAAGTTCCGGTCGTGCTCGGCGGCGCGGCCTTGACGCGTCGCTACGTCGAAGACGATCTCAAGGCGATTTATCATGGCACGCTCTTTTACGCCAAAGACGCCTTCGACGGTCTGCACACGATGGACTTGCTGGCGGGCGCGAAAGACAACGGCGCGGCGCACGCCGCAGGAGGTGAGACGGCGGCGAAGGCAGCGGCGGCGGCTGCGAGCGCGAACGCGGAAGCCGTGACCGAGGACGCGGAAGACTTGATCGGCGAAGAAGCCAAACTCGGCATACGCAAACCCGCGCGCCCGCGCGGCGTCACAAAAATTGCAGGCGACACCAAGCACACGCGCCGCTCGGACGTGCGCGCTGACGTAGAAATCCCGCGCCCGCCGTTCTATGGCTCGCGTGTGGTTGACGACATCCAACTCGATGACGTGTTCGCTTTCGTCAACGAGACGGCTCTGTTCAAAGGCCAGTGGCAATTCAAACAGGGTCGCCGCCCGACGGAAGAATATCGCGCGCTCGTCGCGGAGAAGGTGCGACCCGTTTACGACGAGTTGAAGGAGCGTTCAAAGCGCGAAGCGTTGCTCGTGCCGCGCGTGGTTTACGGTTACTTCCCGTGCCGGTCGGCGGGAAACGATCTCATCATTTACGAAGATGACGAACGCACGGAGCGACAGCGTTTCACCTTCCCGCGCCAGCCGGAAGGGAAGCGGCTCTGCCTCGCGGATTATTTCGCCTCCGTTGATTCGGGGCGCGTGGACACGGTCGCGTTTCATCTCGTCACGGTGGGGCGGCGCGCGAGCGAGTACGCGCACGAGTTGTTCAAGTCGGATAACTACACCGACTATCTCTACTTTCACGGCCTGAGCGTCGAGAGCGCGGAGGCGTTGGCCGAACTCTGGCACAAACGCATACGCGAAGAACTGGGCATCGCCGCGCGCGACGCCGCAGAGATCACGAAGCTCTTTCATCAGGGCTATCAAGGCTCGCGCTTCAGCTTCGGTTATCCGGCCTGCCCGAATCTCGAAGATCAGACGAAGCTCTTTGAACTGCTCGACCCCGCGCGCATTGATGTCTCGCTCACGGAAGAGTTTCAACTCGAACCCGAACAATCAACCTCCGCCATCATCGTGCATCACGAAGAGGCGAAGTATTTTTCGATAGACTGAGATTCGTAAATCGTGAATAGAGGGAAAACAGTAAAGCGTGAATCGTCAAAGAAAGTAAATCGTGAATCGTGAATCGTGAATAGAGAAAGACGGATTTCATCTATTCACGATTTACGATTCACGATTTACTGTTCTTAACGATTCACGCTTTACTTTATGAACATGTCTTCGACCGAACTCGAACCACCGCCGCCGCGAGAGATCGAACCGCAGCCGCCGTCAACCCTGCCGCTCGCGCCGCTCGACGAGCCGACGCCGGAAGAACTCGCCGTGCTCGCGCCGATTGAGCGCGTGGCTTTCCGCGTCACGCGGCGCATGAACGAGGGCGGGTGGAAACGCTTCTGGACGTTCTGCCAGCGCACGGTCGGCATGAGTTGGATTCGCCTCTGCACCTACAACCTGATGCGCGTGCACGGCCTCGAACACGTCGAAGCCGTCTCGCACGAACGCCCCATCCTGCTCGTCGCCAACCACCGCTCGTTCTTCGACATGTACACCGTCGCCGCCGAACTCTTCCGTCGCACGAGTTGGGAGAAGCGTCTGTTCTTTCCCGTGCGCGGGCGTTTTTTTTACGAGTCGCCGCTCGGCATGTTCGTCAACATGGTGATGGGCTGGTGGTCTATGTATCCGCCATTCTTCGCGGCGGGCAGCAACCCGATTCCCGAAAAGCGCGACTTCGATAAATACTCCATGCGCGTGCTCGTTGATCTCTGCCAGCGCGGGCGCGGGCATCTCGTAGGCTTCCACCCCGAAGGCACGCGCAACAAAAATCCCGACCCTTATTCTTTCCTTCCGGCGAAGCCGGGCGTGGGACGTTTGATCAAAGACGCGACGCCGCAAGTCATCCCCGTCTTCGTCGCCGGACTCAACAACGACTTGCCGCGTCAGGTGCTCGGCAACTGGACGGGCGGCGAGTTGATCCGCATACACTTCGGCGCGGCGTTAGACTACACGGAGTTTCTCCCCATGCGCGACGGCATACGCACCTACAAGGAGATCGCCGAATTCGTCATGTCCAAGATCGCCGAACTCGGCGAACAGGATCGCGCGATGTACGGGAAGCCGGAAGGCATCGGGGACGAAGGGTGAATAAGAAGACTCCCGACATTGAGCACGCGGCAAGCGACGGTGCGACGCCCGACGCCGCAATCGCTGCGCCTTCATCACTCGTCACACAACACGCAACGCTCAGCCCTCAACACGCAACACTCCCTTTAGTTATCGTCAATCCAGCGTCGGCGGGCGGCGCGACGAAACGAGCGTGGCCGCGCCTGGCGAGCGACTTACGCGCGCACTTCGGGGCCTTCAACTGCGCTTTCACCGAGCGCGCGGGCGACGGTCGCGAGATAGCCGAACGCGAGGCTAAAGCGGGGAGGCATTTGATCATCGCGTGCGGCGGCGACGGCACGATCTCGGAGGTGGCGAACGGGATTATAGAGTCGGGCGTTGGCGGCGCGGAGTTGGGAATTTTGCCGAGCGGGACGGGCGGCGATTTCAGGCGCACGCTAAACATCCCCTTGGGCGCGTCGGACGCTGCCGCCGCGCTTCGCACGGGGCGCAGCATGAGCGTCGATGTCGGGCGCGTCGAATTTCAGAATCGCGCGGGCGCGCGTGAGCGGCGTTATTTTCTGAACGTCGCCTCGTGCGGCATGGGCGGCGAAGTGATCCGCCGCGTGGAAGAAAATTCCACGGGTTGGTTGGATTCGGCGTCGCGGCGCATCGGCGGCGGCCAACTCTCTTACGCGCTGGCCTCTTTGCAAACGACCGTCGCATTTACCAACCGCACGCTTCGCATTCAACTAGACGACCGCCCCGAATTCCAACTCATCGTCGCAAATTTGTGCGTCGCCAACGGGCGCTACTTCGGCGGCGGCATGAAGATCGCGCCCTTTGCGAAACTCAACGACGAATTGTTCGACATCGTGGCCGTAGGCGACCTGGGCACGCTTGAGATTTTAACCAACGTCTATAAACTCTATCTCGGCACGCATCTCGGAATGCAAAAAGTTAGACACGCGCACGCGCGTCGCATACGCGTCAGCGCGGCGTCGTCGGCAAATAAAGAAGTGCTCGTCGAAATTGACGGCGAGTTAGTGGGCACGCTGCCCGCGACGTTTGAAATCCTTCCGCGCCGCCTGCGCGTCCGTTGCCCTTAACAACTGCGCGCCGCCCTTCACAATCAAGCGCAAGCGACTCTCTTCACGCCGACGCAACGCGCGAAAATTATTTTCTTGACATAACAAGCATCATCATCTATTTAGAGATCATTCAAGGTGTCTCGGTTCTCACCACGGGGGCGTCGAAATTTCTTTCCGCTGTCTCACTTTAACTTGACACAAGAACGGAGAGTGTAATGGCTACACGCAAGAGTCAACCGCAAACAGGGGGAGCGGCCAGGAAGTCTGCAGGCTCTGCCGCAACTAGAACCGGCGCGCTGCCGCCGTACGGGCAGGGCATCCGCGACGCGATAGCTCGCGGCGACGCAGGCGAGATGAAGAGGGTCGCGACTTCGGCGCGCAAGTATGTGAAGGACGTGCAAGCGGCGTTGGATAAGCTCGATCAGGCTTTGGGCAGTGCCAGGAAATAAGGTGTTGGCGGTGCGTGCATCGCCATCTTGCGAGTTTCAATTTCAACCGAAGCGTTGTTAACCAACACAAAGGAGACGATCTACATGGCAACAAAGAAAGCAGGCTCGAAGGGCGGCGGCGCAAAGAAAGCTGCGTCGAAAGCTCCGATCAGGAACCCGATCATTCAACCCCTCTACGGCAGACCGATCCTCGACGCCATCAAGCGCGGCAACATCGCCGAGATGAAACGCATCGCCACGCAGGCGCGCGCGCACGTTAGAGACGTGAACGCAGCCCTGTCGAAGTTGGATGCAAGTCTCAAAAAATAACCCTTAGCACAGGAAGCGATTAACACATGGCAGAACCAGCGCGTTACCTGACGTTTGAAGATCGCGCGGCCTTCACTCCCGTCTACGCGGTCTGGGAGATCACGTTGGCCTGCGACCTCAAATGCCAGCACTGCGGGTCGCGTGCGGGCAAGCGTCGCCCTTCGGAGTTGTCCACCGAAGAGTGTCTGGACCTTGTCCGCCAGATGGCGCGATTGGGCACGCGCGAGGTGACGCTCATCGGGGGAGAAGCCTACCTGCGCCGTGATTGGTTGGAGATCATTCGGGAGATTCGTCTCCAGGGAATGAACTGCACCCTTCAGACAGGTGGGCTTCATCTCAACGAGGAGCGCATACGTCAGGCCGCCGACGCCGGTTTGCAGGGCGCGGGCGTCTCCATTGACGGGCTGAAGGATTTGCACGACCGCCTGCGCGGCGTGAAGGGTTCGTTCGAGGCGGCCTTCAACGCGCTGCGTCTGCTCAAAAAATACGATCTCGCGCCGAGCGTCAACACGCAGATCACTTCCGGGGTCATCCCGCAACTGCGCGAGTTGATGCACCTCTTCATTGATGCCGGAGCGCGCGACTGGCAACTTCAGTTGACGGTGGCGATGGGGCGCGCGGCGGATCACCCCGAACTGCTCTTGCAGCCCTACGAGATGCTCGTGTTGATGCCGCTCATCTCGGAACTCTACACAGAGGGACTCGAACACGACTTTCACGTGCAGCCGGGCAACAACATCGGCTACTTCGGCCCTTACGAAGCGGTGTGGCGCGGCAAGGACGAGCATGGCGTCCACTGGATGAGTTGCAACGCGGGGCAGAACACGCTCGGCATCGAAGCCGACGGCGCGATCAAAGGTTGCCCGTCGCTCCCCACTTCGCCCTACACCGGCGCGAACATACGCGACCTCACACTCGAAGACATCTGGAACACCACGCCCGAACTCAGCTTCACGCGCACGCGCACCACGGCAGACCTCTGGGGCTTCTGCGGAACCTGCTACTACGCAGACGTTTGCCGCGCGGGCTGCACCTGGACAACGCACGTCCTCTTCGGACGCGCGGGCAACAACCCTTACTGCCACCATCGCGCGCTCGAACTGGACAAACAGGGCTTGCGCGAGCGTATCGTGCAGACGGCAGCCGCACCCGGCACGCCTTTCGATCACGGCAGTTTCGACCTCGTGGTCGAAACGAACGACGGAAGACCGCTTTCGCCCGAACTTCACGGCCAGACGACGAACGCGCCCCTCGCGCCGGTCGCGGCGGCAGGTTCACTCGTGCAGATCAAATCCGCGCGCAAGCGTCCCGTCGCTAAATCGGCGACCACCGCTCAGGCACAACCGATGATGCAGTTCTTGAATATTTGTCGCGGCTGCAACCGCCACGTGATGCCCGAAGAAGTGACATGCCCGCATTGTGACGGCGACCTCAAGACGTTGGAGCGCGACTACGAAAAGCGTATGCGCGCTGCGCGCCGCGCCTACCGTCAACTGCTCAAATACCTGCCGCAGATGTGAACATCAGGATTCACCGCAGAGACGCAGAGAGACCCGCAGAGGGGGCGCAGAGAGAAGAAGTTAATCTTTTCTCTGCGCCCCCTCTGCGCCAACTCTCTGCGTCTCTGCGGTGAGTGTTTTCCTTCCTTACGTCCGCTCTAGACGAACGCGCCCTTGCCGAGAAAGTTTTCGCGCACGTAATTCACGGTGTCTTGCAAGGTCTCCGCGGCGTCGCGCGGCGCGAAGCCGAGTTCACGCGCGGCCTTCGAGGTGTCGAAATACCAGAAGTATTCCGCCATCTCGATCTCGCCGGGTTCGACCGGCGGCGCGAGTTTCCACTGGCGATAGAGCGAGTGGACGACTTGCGCGCCCGAGACGGCGAGCTTCGACGGAAGCGAAAAACGCGGCGCGGCAACTTTCGTCAAACGCTCCAACCGACCGAAGAACTTATCAAAGGTCCAGTTGGCTGCGCCCACGAGATAGCGCTCGCCGTGCCCGCCCCGCTCCATCGCCGCGCGCAAAGCCTCGACTGCATCGCGCACGTCAACGAAACTCAGGCCGCCGCCCGGCACGGCCATGATCTTTCGCGCGAGAAAATCGAGCACCACTTTCGTCGAACTCAAACGCTCGTCGCCGGGGCCGAGCAGCAGACTCGGATTGACGATCACCAGACGCCGCCCGTCGCCGCCTCCGAAGTGTTCGAGCGCCGCGCGCTCCTGATAATATTTGCTCGCGTAATAAGGCCAGCGCGAAATGATGTCGAGCGGCGGCGGCCAAGTCTCGTTCGGCAGCGCGGTTGAATCGTCCGTTACGGCAATCGTGCCGCTCGAAGACGCCAGCACGATTGTTTTCACGCCCGCCGCCTTCGCCCCCTCGCACAACACGCGCGTCCCTTCGACGTGCAATTCGTACATCTCGTGCGCGTCGTCGCGGTCGCGCGAGACGCGTCCGGCCAGATGATAGACTGACTGGACGCCCTCCAGAGCGCGCCGCACGTCGTCACCGTTTAAGACCGAACCCGCCGCCGTCTCGACGCCCAACTCGCCAAGCCACGCCGGAGTCGTGGTCGCCAGCACGCGCACGCGCCGCTCGCCCGCTTCGACGAGTTGACGCACCAGGTGCGAGCCGAGAAATCCCGTCCCGCCCGTGACAAGTGTGTAGGGCTGCGGAAGTTTTATGAGCGCGGCGCTCTCGCTCTTTTTCCCCGCCGCTTTCGCTTTGGCCGGAGCTTTCCGCGCTTTCGTCGTCGGTTTCTTACTCACCATAAAAATTCAGTGACAAGTGACGAGTGACAAGTTGGAAAGACAAGTTTAATAACAGCGGTTCTTCTGATTTAACTCGTCACTCGTCACTCGTCACTTGTCACTGTTCTTAAACAACAGCTTCTTCTGTGGGCGTGCCGCGTCGCTCCGCGCGCCAGCGTTTGCGCAGGGCTTTGGCGTCGAAATCGAGGCGCGTGCCGTCGCGTAAATTTTCCACTTGATGCCGGACGAAGGCTGCGATGAGCCGGTAGGATTCCGACTTCGACATCCCGCGCGTCATCTCCTCCAACTCCTCCGCGCTCAGGAAGCGACCGATGCGCGCCGTCACATCGCGGCTCTTGAGCATGTTCGATCCTTTCGGCAGCGCCTCGTAAGTGCCGTGCAGATAGATGGGCAGGATGCCTGTGCGCGCCGTCAGAGCGAGGAATCCGAGCACAGGTTTGAAGTCGGCCAACTCGCCCGTAACGGAGCGCGTGCCTTCGGGGAAGAGGAGCGCGTTGTAGCCGCGTTCGAGAAACGAGAGCGCTTGACGGAGCGATTTGCGGAGGCTGCCGCTACGCTCCATCGGGACGGTGTTCGTGAAGTTGTCCATGTAGGCGCGCTTGAATTTGTTGTCGAAGAAATAATCGGCTGCGGCGAGCGCCACCATGTCGCGCCCGTGCGCGCCGAGCGACATCTTGACGAGTCCCATGTCGAGGTGCGACGCGTGATTGGAGGCGACGAGGAAATTCGTGTGCACCGGAATGTTCGACTCGCCCTCGACCTTCATGTGCAGAAACTTCTCGTAGAAGACGCGCTGCAACGCATCGAGTCCCTTGTTGCCGACGGTGCGGACGAGCGAGGGCACGTAAATCTCGTCGTCGCCGCGCCGCGCGTCCGCGCTCGCGCGCCGCTCGGCTTCCTCACGTTCGGCGGGCGTCGCCTGACGCGTCACGACGCCCGCGAGTTCGCGCAGGTCGCGCACTTCCGTGAGGGTGTCCGGCGAGCGGAGCGTCCCGCCCGCCTGCTCTATGGCCGAGGCGAGTTCGACGTACATCAAACTGTCGAAGCCGAGATCGGCGAGCCGCGTGTCGAAAGTGATCTCCGCGCGCGGGCGATTCGCAACCGTCGCGACCACTTCGAGCAGCCACGTCGCGCTCCTGTCTTCGCGCACGTTCGTCTGCGCGTTTGAGACGGCGCGCTGACTCTGTTCGAGCACCTGCATCGCGGCGACCACCTCGCGGCGTTTGACTTTGCGCGTGGCGGTGCGCGGCAGTTCGCCGTCCCAGAAATGAAGCACCTTAACGCGCTTGAAAAACGGCAACGACGAAGACACATCGCGGAAATGCTCCTCTACCTTGCGGCGCACCTCCTCGCGCGAGAGCGCGATGTCGAAATCGTGGTCGGCGACGACCATGCAGGCCACCTTCTCGCCGATGCCGTCAGCCAACCCGACGACGCTCAACTCTTTGATGTAAGGCGAGTCGGCGTAGAGTTCTTCGATCTCGTCGGGATAGACGTTCTTGCCGTTAGTGTCCACGATGATCTCTTTGGAGCGACCGACGAGGTAGAGATTGCCTTCGTCGTCGAGGCGGCCTAAATCACCCGTGTAGAGCCAGCGGTTGATGAGGACGGCGCGCGTCGCCTCCTCGTTGTTGAAGTAGCCGCTCATGACGTTGGAGCCACGCGCGACGACTTCGCCGATGCCGCTCGCGTCGGGGTCGAGAATCTTCACTTCGACACCGGGCAAAGGCTTGCCGACGCTCATAGAGATCAACTTGTTCTGCGGGCGCGTGACGGTGAGGACGGGCGAGGCTTCCGTCAGCCCGTAGCCTTCGAGGATCGTGAAGCCGAGGCCATGAAAATCCTTTTTGACCTTTTCGTTCAACGCCGAGCCGCCGCTGACCAGATAGCGTATGCGACCGCCGAGTCCGGCGTGAATCGGGCGGAAGATGATCTGGCCTAAATTGAACGGCGAGTGGTCACGTATCCAACTGTTCGCCTCGATCAAATAGTCCGCCGTGTCGCCGACCCACTGGCCGCGCTCGCTGAAACGGCTCTTGATGCGGCGGTGCAGTAACTCCCAGAGCGCGGGCACGCCGACCATTCCCGTGACGTAACCGTTCTTGATCGCGCGCGTGAGTTCTTCGCTCGTCAATTCGGGGAGATATGTGATCTGCGCGCCGCGCGAGAGCGGCGTCAGGAAGCCGGTGGAGAACTCAAACGTGTGATGTAAGGGTAAGACGGAGAGCACGCCGTCCTTCGTCGTCATGTCGAAGATGGAGGCGAGCATCGAAACCATGCTCGTGAAATTCTTGTGCGTGAGCATGACGCCCTTGGGCTTGCCGGTCGTGCCCGAAGTGAAAATGAGCGAGGCGGTCGTCTGCGGATGAACTTTCGCGGGCAACAGGGCGATGCGCTCGTCTTCGATCTTCTGCGGCGGCAGCGCGAAGATTTCCTCGAAACGCCAGAGGCGCGTCGCCTCCAACTTTTCCTCGATTAGACGCTCGGCCAGATCGTAATGCTTCTCGCGCATCTCGTCGCTGATGACGATGCCGAAGGCTTCGCTCGCGCGTATGAAATTGACGATCTCTGTGGTCGTACTCTCCGGGTCTACGGGCACGCAGGTGCCGCCCGCCTTGAGCACGCCGAAATAAGTCATGCCCCATTCGGGCGCGTTGTGGCTGAGCAGCACGACGCGATCCGCGTGGCGGACGCCCTCGCTCGCGAAGAACCCGGCGGCGCGCGTGGCTAGTTCGTGCAGGTCGCGGTAGGTGTACTGCTCTTTGCGCCCGTCGCGCTCGATGCGCATGGCGACGCGCGTCGCGTAGCGTTTGGAGGAGGTCTCGAAGAGTTCGAGCAGGTCGCGGTAGGTGTAGACGCGTTTCGGCTGCGCGCGCATGTCCTCTTCGAGTTGCGGGAAGATCCATTTCTTGAGGCCGGGGAAATGGATGTTCATCCAGTAGTCGTACCAATCGAACTTTTCCGGATGCCACGGCAGCAGGTTTTGTTCGTCCTTGCGAATGCGCGAGAAGAGCGAGCGCACGTTGTCGGCGCGGAAGATGTAGGCGTTCTCGACCATGAACGGGCGGAACATCTCGAAGGCTTCCTTCGTCTCGTGCGTCAACTCTTCGAGCCGCTCGACGTGCTTCTTCGCATGATCAACAAACTCCGTCAATCGTCCGCCGCCCCAGCGCGGGCGCACGCGATCCAGCAGCGTTGACGCCCCCTTCGCCGCCGCGTTGATCATGGGCGTCGAAGCCCGCTCGAAACGCGCCGTGGTGACGGGGCGCGTCTCCATGCGCGAAGCGATCATGTTGACGACGCGGAATCCGGTCTCTTTCTCGTCGAAGTGCTTGCGCTTGTAGAGGCCGAGCATGCCGACGATCCGGCGCATGTCGTTCGGGTTGCTGTCGCCCGTCGCGGCCTGATAGACGAGGCGCGGTTCTTCGACGCACGCCTCGGCGGCGACGGCCAGCATCACGGCCGCCACCTGATCCACGGGCGTGATGTCGAGCACCAGCTTCTCGTTGACGGGAATCTGCGTCTGCCCTTTGAGCGCAATGAAGATGAGCGGCGCGGTCGTCGTGAAGCCCTCGTTCCAGCCGGGGAACGGGTAGTCCTTCGCCGATTCGACGATTGACGGGCGCACGATTGAACGCACGATGCCCGTCTCGGCCGCGACGAGTTGTTCGCCGAGGCTCTTCGTGTAAGTGTAGATGTTCGGCCAACCCCACCATTCGGCGCGTTCGATGCCGAGTTCCGTCAGGCGCGTGCGCGTCCACACCTTGCGCTCGCGCGCGACGGCCAGCCCCATCGCGTCCAGATCGTCCGCGTCGCGCCCCTCTTCGACGAGCCGTTTGCGCGCTCCCTCGCGAAAACTCGCGACCCGCATCGCATCCCGCGCTTCGTCCTTCACGCGGTCGGCGAGCTTCGCGCAATCGCGTATCTCCTGCTCGACGGAAAACTCCACGCCCGGCAATTCCTCGCGTCGCGGGAAATAGCCGATGACGGGATCGCTCTCCCACACCGGGCCTGAGCGATTGCCCGCGACGAAGCAGGTCGAGACGTGGACGAGCGCGGGGCGGCGCATCCTTTTGGCGAACGCGATGACGTTCTGCGTGCCGACGACGTTCGTCCTGAGCGCGCTCTCAAGCGTCGGGTTGAACGTGACGTTGCCCGCGCTGTTGATGACCACATCAATGTCGGCGGCAATCGCCTGCGCCTCTTCTTCCGTCAGGCCGAGATTGGTGTCGCCGATGTCGCCGTTGTGGACGCGCACCTTGTCGCGTATGAAATCCTCGAAGGCGTCGCCGAAGCGTTCGCGTAAGGGGTCGAAGGGCGGCGCGGTGATGACGTTGTTCCAGAAGCGCGTCTCGGATTCGGCGAGCGAGCGCGAGCGCACGGTGAGATAGACGCGCTCGACGTTAGGGAAGCGATACAGCAGCATGCTCAGCGTCACCTTGCCGAGAAAGCCCGTGCTCCCGATGAGGAAGATTTTGCGTCCCTGAAAAATTTCTGTCGGCGATAATTTCATGCTGGGGTTCACGCTTCGACGTACTCGAAATAACTGGATGGCTCAGACACGGGCAACCCTTCCTCTTGCAGCCCTTCGATATGAAACTTGATGGCTTCTCGAATTAGCTCCTCAACCTCTGCCTTAGTTTCAGCGGCAGCGACGCAGCCCGGAAGATCGGGTACGTATGCGCCGTAACTCGACTCGCCCTTTTCGATGATGACCGCGTATCGCATTAAACGTTTTCCTCGATTTCAGCTTGCCGCCAGATATTCTTTAACGTTCCGACGGGCACGTCAACTCCGGGTTTACTGGCGACCGTCACGAGTTTAGGCTTCGTCGGGTGGCGAAACTGGCGATGGCTGCCTTTCATTCGTACCAACTGCCAGCCGTCCTCTTCCAATCTCCTGATCACGTCGCGCACTTTCTAGCGAACTCACTCCATATCGCAAATCGCGATCACGGGTTGGTGGAGCATCGTGATCTCAGCGGAGCGTCCCTGGTAGCTGCGCGCCATGGCAATCGCTTCGGTGAGGTTGTCGGCGCGCTCCCAGCCCATCATGGCGGGGACGTGCGCGTTCTCCGCTCCGGCGGCTATAACGTGGCCGACGTGCTGGCGGCCGTTCTCGCCCCAGTACCACATGAAGAAAGGGTGCGAGCCGTGGTAGGCGTTGCCGCGCCGGTACATCTCGACGTAACTCGGGTTGTTGGCGAACTCCTGCTCGTACTTGTCGCGCAAGACGTTCGCGTCGCGCGATTCGGGCAGCAGGCGATTGAAGAATTCGATGTAGCTCGGATGAAAGTTGTGGTCGAACTCGTCCGTGCAGGGGTGGTGGAGGATGAGCGTGCCGCCCTTCTTCAAGAGGGGCTTGCCGCGGTACATGTTGAAGTGGTAGCCGAGCGCCATCACCTGCACGAGCAGCGGGTTCAGGCTGGAGTTGACGCTGTAGGGCGACATGTCGGGCACGGGGCAGATCAGTATGTCGCATTGGCCTTCGATGGGCACGACGTACTGCTCCATGCTCTTGGCGATGATGCGTTCGTGGACGGGGTCGGTGCGCCCGGCGTGGCAGGCGATCATCTCGTAGTTGCCCTTGAGCGAGTTGTACATGGCGCGCTTGGCGGGGCGCGGC
Organism: Pyrinomonadaceae bacterium; assembly: GCA_035296445.1. GTDB lineage: Bacteria > Acidobacteriota > Blastocatellia > Pyrinomonadales > Pyrinomonadaceae > JAIVJZ01. Next base: position 13,671 of record DATHAZ010000013.1, read on the forward strand.
ATCCTGCTCATGGTGAAGCGCATGGCCTCGTACTTCATGCGGTCGAAGGCCGAGAAGTCGTCCTCGTTCTTCGTCAAAAATCCCATGTCCGCGCCGAACATGTGGTTGTTGATGGTCGTCTCGATGTGGAAGACGTTCAGATGCTCGTCGGCTAACTTGCCGACGCGGCTGATGACGCGGCCGAGTTCAGACCCCGCCGGGTCCATGTAACTGTTCGACGCACGGATCGTGTTCGGGTTGTGGTGCGCGCGCAGAGACTCGTAATCGCAGAGACCGACGCCGACCGACTTGTGCCCGCCGTTCATCGGCACGAAGTTGAAGTTGAGATAGATGAGCAGGTCGCTCTCGGCGGCGCGGCGGTTGATGCGCAAGGGTTCTTTGTGGCGCGTCTCGCCGAGGAGGACGAGGTTCGAGGGGTCTTCGGCGTCGTGGTTGTAATAACGGTCGGGGTAAAAATCGTCCCAGATTTTCGGCCCCGACATGCGCTTCATTTCGGCGGGCGTCATCTTGCGATGCAGCGAGATAGCGATGATGATATGCACGTCGTCAACGCCGTGGCCGTTCAGCATCTCGACGAGGATTTCGAGCGCGGTCTGGCGTATGTCGGGCGTGTTCATCGGCGGGAGCGGCATCGAGATGTCGTCCACGGCGATGGTCACTTTCATGCCCGGCGTCAACTGCGCGAACAAAGGGTCGCAGTCGTGCGGGTGATTCAGCGCGTAACGGATCGCGGCCTCGCGGTTGACCAGACCCTTCAGAGGCTGGTTCGGATAGATCACGCGCGTGCCCACGGGCAAATCTTCCAACAGGAAATCCATGCCGGAGGCAACGATGCGCGGCGCGCTGTCGCGGTCTATGTAGACGACGGATTCGTGCAGTTTTTTTCGGAGTTGCAGGGCCATATTTGGTAAATGGTAAATGGTGAACGGTAAATGGTGAAGACGGGTTTTATCCATTCACCATTTACCATTTACCGTTCACTTAAGATTCAGTATCGGCCAATCATGATGCAGCGCGGTCTGTTTGAGCCGCAGATCGGGGTTGACGGCCGCCGGGTGGCCGACGATGGAGAGCATCGGCAGATCGCTCATGCTGTCCGTGTAGGCGTAAGACTCGCTGAGGTTGATGCCTTCCTGCTCGGCGTAGTTTCTGATCCAACTCGCCTTCGTGGCCGCGGCAAGGACGGGCGGCAGGAGTCGCCCGGTGGCGATGCCGTTGACGAACTCCAGCCGGTTGGAGACGTAGGTCTCGATGCCGAGATATTTCATCAAAGGTTCGACGGAGAAGTCGAGCGCGCCGGTGACGACGATTTGACGCAGGCCGAGGCTGCGCGATTTCTCGATCAACTCGAACGTGCCGGGGAAGACGGCGGGCTTCAGGACGTTCTCGAAAAGCTCGTCGGCGAAGAAGCGCAGGCGGTCTTCGGTCTCGCCCTTGTAGCGTTTGAAGAAGAGATCGTTGAAGACCTTGCGGCTGTACTGGTCGGTCGCGGCGAAGAGGGGGATGCTGAGGACGGTCGTCGCGGTCTTGCGCAGAGAACGCAGCACGCCCTGTTGATTGCGTGCGTAAAAGCCGAGCGTATGCACGAGATTCGTGCTGACCAGAGTGCCTTCCAGATCGTAAAAAGCGGCGGCTGCCAAACTATCCTCCTCGCGCGCGACGGCGGCTCGAAAGTGCCGGGCTGTGCGTCGTATGGCTGCGAAATTTAGGACTGAACTGCGTAGGGAGAAAAATATACTCTATTTCGAGGGTTTTATGTAGCGAGTCTTTCGGCGGTGGGAATTTTAACGCGCCCCGATATAATATGAGGCAACGTGAAAATCGCAACCTGGAACGTGAACTCGGTAGCGGCGCGCCTGCCCGTCGTCTTGCAGTGGCTGAAACAGGCGCGGCCGGACGTTTTGTGCATGCAGGAGTTGAAATGCAGGGACGAGCATTTCCCGCGTGAGGCTTTCGCCGAACTCGGCTACGACTCGGAGGTCTACGGGCAGCGGACTTATAACGGCGTCGGGATCGTGGCGCGCTCCGCGATCACGGATGTCGAGCGTGGCTTTCCCGGCGACGAGGAAGGCTCGCACGCCCGCCTGATCGCCGCCACGGTCGAGGGCGTCCGCATCGTCAACGTCTACGTGCCGAACGGGCAGTCGGTCGGGACGGACAAGTATCGTTTCAAGCTGGCATGGCTCAAGCAACTGCGGGAATTTTTAGACGACGACTACTGGACTGACGACGAGGTGCTGCTCTGCGGCGACTTCAACGTCGCGCCCGAAGACCGCGACGTGCATGACCCCCGACTGTGGCGCGGGCGCATCCTGTTCAGTCAACCGGAGAAGGACGCGCTCAGTCACGTCAAAGATTGGGGCTTCACGGACGCCTTCCGTCAACACGAAGCGGGACACGGCCATTTCTCGTGGTGGGATTATCGCGCCGGTTCGTTCCGGCAGAATACGGGCGTGCGCATTGACCACATCTGGGTGTCGGAAAGTCTGGCCGAACGCTGCACGAATGCCTGGATTGACAGAGAGCCGCGCGGCTGGGAGCGCCCTTCGGATCACACGCCGGTCGTGGCGGAATTCAAATGATTGCGAGGGCAGAATTCAGAAGACAGAAGTCAGGAGTCAGAATAAATCAGCGGTGTGTCGCCTACATTCTGACTTCTGACCTCTGTCTTCTGAATTCTGTTGTTGTCATTCCACAATCGAAAGGGGTGAGGGTGGACAAGAAGAGACAGGACGCTTTGTTGCTGGCCGGAGCGGGCGTGGGCGCGCTTTTGGGCTTGCGCGCGGCGCTCAGGAAGCGGCGGGAGTTTGATTTCAGCGGGCGGACGGTTTTGATCACGGGCGGTTCGCGTGGGCTGGGTTTGGTGCTGGCGCGCGAGTTGGCGGGCGAGGGTGCGAGGCTTTCGATCTGCGCGCGCGATCCGCGGGAGTTGGAGCGGGCGCGCGCCGATCTGGTGGGACGCGGCGCGGAGGTGCTGGCCTTCCCGTGCGATGTGACGGACATGACACAGGTGCAGGAGTGGGTGCGTGTGTCGGAAGATCACTTCGGCGGCGTGGACGTGCTCGTCAATAACGCGGGTGTGATTCAGGTCGGGCCGGTCGAGGTGATGACGCTCGCGGATTACGAAGAGGCGATGCGAATCCACTTCTGGGCGCCGCTCTACACGACGCTCGCCGTGCTGCCCGCCATGCGGCGCAGGCGGCGCGGGCGCATCGTCAACGTCTCGTCCATCGGCGGGAAGATCGGCGTCCCGCATCTCGTGCCTTACAGCGCGAGCAAGTTTGCGCTCGTCGGACTCTCCGAAGGGTTGCGCGCGGAACTCGGCAAAGACGGAATCGTCGTGACGACCGTCTGCCCCGGCCTGATGCGCACGGGCAGCCCGACGAACGCGACCTTCAAAGGGCAGCATCGCGCCGAGTATGCGTGGTTCAGCATCACCGACTCGCTGCCCGTCTCGACGATTCAAGCCGAGCGCGCCGCGCGACAGATCATCGCAGGCTGCCGGCGCGGCGACGCCGAAGTGATCCTGTCTATACAGGCAGTCGTCGCCATCAAGTTTCATCAACTCTTCCCTGAGTTGAGCGCTGACCTGCGTGGGCTGGTGCATCGCCTGCTACCCGCCGCGGGCGGCATCGGCCGGCGGCGCGCGAAGGGCAGGGACAGCCATTCGGAACTCTCGCCTTCGTGGCTGACCGCGCTCGGCGACGAGGCCGCGAAACGCAACAACGAGATCAAGACATAAAGGGGGCAAAGGGTGAACGAGAAACAGAAATGGCCGGACGTGTTGTGGATCGTGCGGCACGGCGAGAGCGCGGGCAACGTGGCGCGCGACCGTGCGGAGGCCGAGGGCTTGCACGAAATTGACATCAAGGCGCGGCGCGACGTGGACGTACCTCTGTCCGATTGCGGCGAGGAGCAGGCGGCCGCGCTCGGTCGCTGGTTCGGGAAGATGCCGCCGGACGACCGGCCGACCGTGGTGCTCACCTCGCCCTACATACGCGCCATGCGCACGGCCGAGATCGCGCTCGGCGCGGCAGGCATCGCGCGCGACGATCTGACTTTCATCGCCGACGAGCGTCTGCGCGAGAAAGAGTTCGGCATACTTGATCGCCTGACGAAGTTCGGCATCGAGGCGAAGTACCCGGAGCAGCAGGAATTTCGCCGCGCCATCGGGAAGTTTTATCATCGCCCGCCGGGCGGCGAGAGTTGGTGCGACGTGATCCTGCGCCTGCGCAACGCCATTGACACGATCACGCGCGAGTACCGCCGCGAGCGCGTGCTGATCGTCGCGCATTCGGTCGTCGTGCTCTGTTTCCGCTACCTGCTCGAACGCATGACCGAAGAGCAAATCCTCGAAATTGATCGCGCCACGGACGTTGCCAACTGCTCCGTCACTTCTTACGTCTACGACCCCAACCTCGGCAAGAACGGTAAACTCGTCCTCGGTCAGTATAATTTCGTCGCGCCGCTCGAACGCGAAGGCGCACCCGTGACGACGGAAAAGGACGTTCCGGTCGCGCCCAAGTAAAACTGTAAAGTTGAGAGGCTTCGCGTCGCCCTCGCGGCGAGGCGAAAGAACCTGGTCAGGACGACGGAGGAAAAAAGTATTCCCGGCACACGAAGCGAAAACACGGACACCAAACCGCTCGTCATCACGCCGAAGGTGCTCGGCGCGTGGCCTCTGCCGCAGCCCGATGACGACGACGATAAAGAGGCGCGCGGGCGCGTGCTCGTCATCGGCGGCTCGACGGAGATCGCGGGCGCGGTCGTGCTGGCGGCGACCGCCGCCCTGCGCGCGGGGGCGGGTAAGATGCAGATCGCCACTTGCCGCAGCCTCGCGCCCCACGTCTCGATGGCCGTGCCGGAGGCACGCGTCATCGGTTTGCCGGAGACGGAGGCGGGCGGCATCGCGGCGGGCGGTCTCAAACAGATCGAAGCGGAGATAGCGGGAGCGCAGGCAGTCCTCGTCGGCCCCGGCATGGTTGACGAGGCGGCGACCGCGCGCCTGATGCGAAATCTGCTGCACCGCGTCGAACACGCCACGCTTGTGCTCGACGCGGGCGCGTTCGCGTTCCTCAAATTCAGGCCGCAGAGTTTGGCGCGTCTGGGTGGGCGTGTGGTGTTGACGCCGCACGCGGGCGAGATGGCGAGCCTGCTGGGCATCGAGAAGTCGGAAGTTGAAGCCGAGTCTTTGCAGACCGTGCGGCGCGCGGTGGCCGAAATGAACGCGGTAGTCGCTCTGAAAGGACGCGAGACTTTAATCGCCGCGCCCGCGAGCCGGAACGTCTACTGTAACCGCGCGGGCAACGTCGGCCTGGCGACATCGGGGTCGGGCGACACGCTCTCCGGCGTCGTCGCGGGACTCGCCGCGCGCGGCGCGACGCCGTTTCAAGCCGCCGTGTGGGGCGTCCACCTGCACGCGCGGGCGGGCGACGCGTTGGCGCGGCGCATGGGGCCGCTCGGATTCCTCGCGCGCGAACTCCTCGCCGAAATCCCTACGCTCATGGCGAAACTCAGCCGCCCGAAGAAACGCTGAACGATTCGCGGAGACGGTAAACGACGCGACCGCCGATCCTGAATCGCCCTTCACCACTCAGCGTCTCTACACGCTGTTTGTAGAGTTTCAAAGCTGTCCGGCGGTGGCGGCGGCCCCTGCACTCCCAACTGCGTGAATTTTGCTTCCTGCATTTCATCTATCCGCTTCACGACCAGAATCGCGAGTACGGCGGCGACGACGAAAAGGGCGTGCGAAGCGGTAAGTAACCATAAAGCCAGCGATACATCCTCTATCGTCCTGGCTGGGTTCAAAACTTGCTCGCTCGCCAGTATGGCGATATTCGCGATGATCCATAACGTCCACCACCAGGCGACGAGCGGGGGCGTGCGAGAACTCGGCGAGTAGCCACCGAAACTTTCATGTATCCCACTGCCGGGCGTGCTCTCGTGCCAGATTTCCATCACCACCTGAAACGGTTTGATGAAATTCACAAACGGGATGAAGAAGTAGCCAACCGCCCACCCCGGCGTCGTGTTGAGTCCGACCGCGCCGAGCGCGGGCAGGTTGCGATAGGCGCGGTGCAGCCATATCAGGAAGACGATTGCCGTTGCGATGAAGATAGCGCTATGTAAAAAGACTAATCCGAGGTACAGCATGTCCGTCGCTGAGTCGGCGATGTCGTAAGCTGCGCCAAGTTTGCCCCCAATCATCGCCACCAGCGTGATGTTCCAGAGCATCGAGAGCATGCTGATTGCTGCTGCCGCCGCCAGCAGGAGAATCGCCAAGTGCGCGCGCAAACGACCCGAAACGTAAGGCTTTTGGTTGAAATTCCGGTTCATCGAAGATTTCAATTTAAATGTTCGCGCAGGAAGTTCAGAAGCAGAGGGCGAGTTAACTGCGAGCCCCAGCCGTCGAAGTTGTAATCGTAAGCGTGCTGCGCGTAGGGGATGAGCAGGGCGCGGTGCGGGATGCGGTGTTGCGACAGTCTCTCGGTGAGGAGCGTCATGTGCCGGTCGCCGACGAGTTGGTCGCGCCCGCCGTGGAAGAGCAGCGTCGGCGGCGACTGAGAGTTGATGTGCGTGGTGGCCGACGCGAGCCTTATGGCTTCGGGCGCGTCGGCGGGCGTGCCGCCGACGAAGTCGCGAATCTTCACCTGCCCGTCGAGCACGCGCCGGTTGGCCGGGTGCTCGTAACCCCATTTCAAATCCGTCGGCGCGTAGAGGGAAACGACCGCGCGCACGCTCGCGTCGGGCACGTCGCAACTCGGCGCGAGCGCGGACTCGTGCGTCGAGTAGGCGGCGAGCAAGGCGAGATGTCCGCCCGCGGAACGACCGAGCAGGGCGACGCGAGCCGGGTCAACCGCGAACCTCACGGCGTTCGCCTTGATCCAACCGACCGCGCACTTCACGTCGCCCGTCGCCGTCTGCCAGTTCGGTTGCGGCGCAAGCCGGTAGTCAATGTCGAAGACCGCGTAACCCTCGCGCGCCAGCCACTCATTCCAACGCGGGTAATCGCTCCGCTCCCCCGCGCCCCACGAGCCGCCATGCACGACGACGATGGCCGCGCGCCGCGCCGTCGTCTCTTTTGCGCGCGCAAGGTAAACGTCGAGTTTCAGCGTCTGACCTTCGACCGTGGCGAAAGTTTCGGTCGCCCGTTCGACGCGCGCGATTTGATCGTCCCGCGAGCCGAAAAGATATTGACCGAGCGACAACTCGATCTCGTTCGCGCGAGCGACGCGCCAACCGTCGAGCGGCGGAATCAACGACAGCCCCACGGCCACGATGCCGAGCAGGAGCGCAACCCGCGCCGCCCGCCCGCTCCCGGCAGCACGAGCCGGCAAGCTCAACGCCGCGCCCGCCAGCCCCAACGCCCCGAACCACAAACTCCATTCGCTCGCGCCCACGGCCACCTGAAAGAGCGAGAAGGACGGCGCGGGCACGACGATCCAGATAGTGAACAGCATCGCGAGACCGCCACACAAAAAAGCCGTGATGAGAAGAGCTTTCCGCAGCATGTGTGGGCGTCGAGACAGGGGGCGCACGCTAATCCGCCGTCATCGTCTCCGGCTCACGGGTTGTCAGTTCGCGCCATGTGAGCGGGCGCGAGCCGTCGTCGAGGCGCACCATGGAGATGCAGCCGGGGACGGGGCAGACGAGGTAACAGAGGTTGCAGCCGACGCATTCGTGCTCGTCCACGACGGGGAAACGGCGGCCTGCGATTTCGGTGAGCGGGATGCACTGGTGCGCGCCGTCTTCGCAGGCGATGTGGCAGAGGTTGCACTGGATGCACTTCGCGTGGTCAATGCGCGCGACCGTCTTGTAGTTGAGGTCGAGGTTGCCCCAGTCCGTGACGCGCGGCACGCTTCTGCCGATGATGTCGCTCACGCTGAGAAAGCCTTTTTCGTCGAGGTAATTCGAGAGGCCGTCAATCATGTCTTCGACGATGCGGTAGCCGTAGTGCATGACGGCGGTGCAGACCTGCACGGTCGTCGCGCCGAGGAGTAGAAACTCCGCCGCGTCGCGCCACGTCCCGATGCCGCCGATGCCGCTGATGGGCACGCCGACCTCCGGGTCGCGCGCGAGTTCCGAGACCATGTTGAGCGCGATGGGCTTGACGGCCGGGCCGCAGTAGCCGCCGTGCGCGGCCATGCCGTTGACGTTCGGGTGCGGGACGAACGTGTCGAGGTCAACGCCCACCACGGAGTTGATCGTGTTGATGAGCGAAACGGCGTCGGCCCCGCCGCGCACCGCCGCGCGACCGGGCGGCGTGATGCTCGTCACGTTCGGCGTGAGTTTGACGATGACGGGAAGGCGCGTCGCCTCCTTCACCCACTCCGTCACCATGCAGGTGTATTCCGGCACCTGCCCCATCGCCGCGCCCATGCCGCGCTCGGACATGCCGTGCGGGCAACCGAAGTTCAACTCCACGCCGTCCGCGCCCGTGTCTTCGACACGCTTCGCGATCTCGTGCCACGCCTCGCGCCGCGACTCGACCATCAGGGAAATTACAAGAGCGTGCTTCGGGTACTTGCGCTTGCACTCCCTGATCTCCTTGAGGTTGACTTCGAGCGGCCGATCCGTGATCAGTTCGATGTTGTTGAGGCCGAGCATGCGCTGCGGGCCGGAATCAATCGAGCCGAGGCGCGAGCAGACGTTGCGGATCGGCTCGCCCAGAGTCTTCCACACCGCGCCGCCCCAGCCCGCGTCGAACGCACGCTCAACCATCGAACCCATGTTCGTCGGCGGGGCGCTCGCCAGCCAGAACGGATTGGGCGATTCGATGCCCGCGAAGTTAACTTTCAGGTCAGCCATAGATTTATTCCTTACAGAACTCTTACGAAGTTACATCCGCGTTGCCCGCCCGCTCCGGGTGAGCGTTGCCGGCGGTCGCACTCTCAAAAACTACGTCGCGATAAATCTCATTCAAGCTCAGCACACAGGGCACGGAGGCGCAACGCACGCTTTCCGCCAGGTCGTTAAATTCCATAAACGTCCAGACGCCGTTCTCTTGTCTGACGAACTGCGACACGTGCGGGCGATGCTGTGCGACGAGTATGTACTCGCTGAAACTGGCGATGGATTTGTAGTAAGTGAACTTGTCGCCCCGGTCGAATGCTTCAGTTGAAGATGAGAGCACTTCGACGATCAGGGCGGGGTTGACCAGCATATCCAACCCGCCCATTCTTTCAACTTCCGGCTGGCCGCACAACGCCGTCAAATCGGGGTAACGATATGGCGGATACGCCGGAAATTTGATGCGCAGGTTTGCGGGGAACACGCGGCATCCGTGAGCGTCAAGCTGAGTGCGTAAGCCAGACATCAGGTTGCCTTCGATCTGGCTATGAGCGAGACTGACCCCGCTCATGCAGAACACTTCGCCGTTCCAGAACTCGTATTTCTCTTCGCTGGCGAGTTCCAGCGCGAAGTATTCTTCGAGCGTGTACTTGTGGCTTGGTTGTGATGACATAAAACTTTAACCCCGGCGCTTAGAACCTGTCCGGCGACGCAATGCGCACCGGATTTACCCTCAAACCGGCCATGAATTCGACTCCTGACAACAACCTATGATCAATGCTTCACCTCGCTCGTCTCTTCGTGGAGCGGCACGCGCGCGCCCGCGAATTCGACCCGCTCGCCGCTGAGATGAAAGTGTATGCCCTGCGCGGCGAGTTTGCCCGCTTGCGCGGCGTCCACGGCTTCGCGCCCGCCGTTGACGCAATCGCCGCCGGCGAAGAATTTCGGGTTGGCCGTCTGCATCGTTTCGGGATTCACGGCGACGCGCCCGGCGTCGTCCAGTTTTATTTTGGCGATTTGCGAGAGCCAGTCCGACATCTTCTGCTGGCCGAGCGCCTTGATCACCATGTCTACGGGAATCTCAAACTCCGACCCGGCGACCGTCTGAAAGGTGCGACGATCCGCGCCGTCCGTCTCGACGGGCGCAGTTCTGACGCAGCGCACGGCCGCGGCGCGCGCGCCGTCAGCCCCGGCCAGAATCTCCACGGGCGCGGTCTGCCACCAGAACTCTACCGCGTCGCGTTTCGCCAGTTCGTACTCGTACTCGTAGGCGGGCATCTCGCGCTCGGTGCGGCGATAGATCAAGAGGACGCGCTCCGCGCCGAGGCGTCTCGCCTGCGTCACGGCGTCAATCGCCGTATTGCCCGCGCCGATGACGGCGACGGTGCGCCCGATAGGGACGCTCGCCCAGTCGCGCGTCTTGATTCGTTCGATGAAGTCGAGCGCATCATAGACGCCTTCGAGTTGCTCGCCGGGTATCCGCAGGCGCGAGGTCGCGCCGAGGCCGACGCCGAGAAAGATCGCGTCGTGCATCCCGGCCAGTTCGTCGAGCGAAATGTCGCGCCCGATCTCCGTGTTGGTTTTGATCTCGACTCCGAGCCGCGCCACCTGCGCCACCTCTTCCTGCGAGACGCGCTGCGTCATCTTGTATTCGGCCATGCCGTAAGTGTCCATGCCGCCCGCGAGAGGTTTGCGCTCGTAGATATGGACGGCATAACCGAGGCGCGCGAGGTAGGTCGCGCACGACAGTCCCGCCGGGCCGGAGCCGACGATGCCGACCCGCTTACCGTTCGGCGCGCCCGCCTTGAGCACGTCGCGCCCGCGAGCGAACGCGGCGTCCGTCGCGTAGCGTTGCAGACGACCGATCTCAATCGGCTTCGCCATCAGGGTCTTCTCCACGCACGCGCCCTCGCAGAGCACGTCAACCGGGCAGACGCGCGCGCACGTCGCGCCGATGGGGTTGGCCTCGAAGATGACGCGCGCCGAGCCGGTCAGGTTGCCGCTCGCGATCTTCTTGATGAAGGCGGGCACGTCTATGTGCGTGGGGCAGGCGCGCGTGCAGGGCGCGTCGTAGCAATAGACGCAGCGGTGCGATTCCATGATCGCCTCGGCCTCGCTCAAAGGCGGCGCGATCTCGCGGAAGTTGCGCTCGATCTGCGCGATGTTGATGGGCGACTCGTGAATCGTTGACATAGGGATCAAAAGTTTCAGATTTCAGGTTTCAAGTTTCAAGTCCGGGGGTTCCGGTTTTTTAACCTGAAACCTTAAACTTGAAACTCCGTTTAGTCTGCCACTATCGGATCGTAAGTGTCCGGCCTGCGGTCGCGGAAGAACTGCCAGGTGTTTCTGACTTCGCGGATCAGGTCGAGGTTGAGGTCGGCGACGACGAGTGCGTCCTCGTCGCGCGGGGCTTCCGCGAGAAACTGGCCGCGCGGATCGCAGAAGTAGCTCTGGCCGTAGAACTCGCCGATGTCCCACGGCTGCTCGTGGCCGACGCGGTTGATCGCGCCGATGAAGTAGCCGTTGGCGACGGCGTGGGCGGGCTGTTCGAGCCGCCAGAGGTATTCGGAAAGCCCCGCGACGGTGGCCGACGGGTTGAAGACGATCTCCGCGCCGTTCAGACCGAGTATGCGCGCGCCTTCGGGGAAGTGTCGGTCGTAGCAGATGTAGACGCCGATGCGCGCGTAGGCCGTGTCGAAGGCGGGATAGCCGAGGTTGCCCGGTTTGAAATAGAACTTCTCCCAGAAGCCGGGGTTGACGTGCGGGATGTGGTTCTTGCGATACTTGCCGAGGTATTTGCCGTCGGCGTCAATGACGGCGGCCGTGTTGTAGTAGATGCCCGCGATCTCTTCCTCGTAGATCGGGACGATGATGACCATGCCGTGCTGTCGTGCTACTTCCTGCATGAGCTTGACGGTCGGCCCGTCGGGAATTCGCTCGACCGCTTCGTACCAGCGCGTCCGTTGCTCGGCGCAGAAGTAGGGCGTCGTGAAGACCTCCTGCATGCAGAGTATTTGCACGCCCTGCCGGGCGGCGTCTTCGATTAACGCCATGTGCTTCTCGATGTTGGCGCGCTTAATCTCTTCGATGGGCGCGTCTGTGGGCGCGGCGTTCGTCGCCTGAATGAGTCCGCATTTAACTGTGCGTGGCATAAATCCTCCGGGAAAGTCTTAAGTCCCAAATCTCAAGTCCCAAGTTCCAAGTCTCAAGTCCGGTTAACTTGGGATTTGAGATTTGGGACTTGAGACTTCATCAGTACGTAATAAAGTGCGAAGCCTATCGCGAAGGTGACGAACCACGCGTAGGTGTAGAGCGTGTCGAAAAAGCCGGGCTGAGCGATCTGCCCGCCCGGCGTTGTGGCCGCGCGCAGGAAGCCGGGGACAACCGGCGCAATTGAGACGGCGAGCGCGACGAGCGCGCGCAGGTTGAAACCGTTCGTGTAAGTGTAGCGACCCTCCGGCTGAAACAGATCGTGGAGGTCGAGACGCTGGCGGCGCAAGACCCAGTAGTCGCAGATCAGGATGCCCGCGATTGCGCCCATCAGGCCGGAGTAGCCGATGAGCCAGGTGAAGATGTACGCGCTCATCGAAGACATCAATTTCCAAGGCATCATCAGGACGCCGATGAGCGCGGTGATGAGTCCGCCCGTCACGTAGGAGATCAGTTTCGGGTTGAGGTTGGAAAAATCGTTCGAGGGCGAGACGACGTTGGCGGCCATGTTGGTCGTCAACTGCGCGGCGAAGATGACGGCGGTGGCGAAGAGGATGACGGCGACGCCGTCGAAGCGTTGCATCAACTCGACCGGGTTCGGAATCGCGACGCCGTAAATCAACAGGGTCGCGCTCGTCACGGCGACGCCGATGAAGGCGAAGGCCGTCATGGTCAACGGCAGCCCCAGAGCCTGTCCCCACATCTGCGATTTTTGCGAGCGGGCGTAGCGCGTGAAATCCGGGATGTTGAGGCTGAGCGTCGCCCAGTAACCGACCGAGGCGGTGAGCGCGCCGGGGAAGATCGTCCAAAAGTTGTTCTGCTGCTTCTGCAACGCGCTCGACTCCGACAGCACGCGCCCCAGACCGCCCGCGCGCCACGAAGCCCACGCGAGCAGCGCCGCGCCGCCCGCGAGCAGCAACGGCGCAGACCACGTCTCCAGATGCTTGATGCCCTCGACGCCTTTCAGGATGATGAACACCTGTATGAACCAGAAGATGAAGAACCCGATCCACGTGTGCAGGGCGACCCCGAACACGCTTGCTCCGCCGAACAAGCTGTTCCACCCGCCGTGCATCGCGCCGAACAGCGCGTCGAGGGCGGTTCCGCCGATCCACGTCTGGATGCCGAACCACCCGCAGGCCACAATCGCGCGCAGAATGGCCGGAACGTTCGCGCCCCGCACGCCGAAAGAGGCGCGGCAGAGCACCGGGAAAGAGACGCCGTACTTCGTGCCCGCGTGCGCGTTCAGGATCATCGGGATGAGGACGATGGAGTTGCCGAGCAGGATCGTCGTCATCGCCTGCCACCAGTTCATGCCCGCCTCGATGAACGCCCCGGCGAGCGTGTAGGTCGTGATCACCACGCTCATCCCGATCCAGAGCGCGGCGATGTTCCACGTTGACCAGGTGCGCTCGCGGATCGTCGTCGGCGCGAGATCGCGATTCCACAAGGGGCTGGCGGACAGGTCTTCGCGCAACTCTTCAAAATCGTGCTCGGTAGGGCGTGCGCCGTCGCTGTAGGTTCGTGTTGCCATAAGCCGCAGCGTTACAGGAGGATGAAACTGACCGACACCTGCGCCGTGACGCGAATCGTGCCGGGCGCGATGGTCGAATTTTCGTCGTCGGAGAATCTGCCGCCGACGGACGTGCTGATGTTGTTCGACAACGCACTGCGCCCTTCGCCCTCTTCGCTGATCGAATGCGCCTTGCCGATGGTCTGCCCGATGTCGCGCGCCAGCGCCGTGGCCTTCTCGCGCGCGGCGCGGATGGCGAGCGAGCGCGCCTCGTCTTTGTGTTTTCGTATTTGCGAGGTGCGGAAGCTGACATCTCTGACGCGGCTGACTCCGGCTTGCAGCACCGCCGAAAAGAACTCCTCGAAACGCGCGATGTTCGTGAACCTCAGGATGACGGTTTTCGAGACCTCATAACCGACAAACTCACGCTTCACTTTGGCCTTGGCGTCGGAATCGTCATCGTCGCCGATGATGTCCGTGTTGTACTTCATTTCGACGGAGATGTAGTCGGTCTTCACGTCCTGCGGCGCAACCGCGAACCGGCGCGCGAGCGCGAGAATCTGCCGGATGCTCTCGTCGTTCTGCTCTTTCGCGGCCGACAGGTCTCTATCCATCTTCACCACTTCGAGCGTGAACACGACCTCGTCGGGCACGACGAGAACTTCGGCCTGCCCGGAGACGGTGATGAGCGCCAGATCGGTTTTGAGTTGCGCCCGCGCGCCCACGTTCAGGCACAGGGCGCATATCGTAGACGCGACGAAAGCGAATAAATTCCGGTTCATTTGATTCATCAATTTCACCCTCTGCGGCCGCGCCCTTGACGCCTGACCGGAGCCGCGTTATTTCACAGGGGATTCGATCTTGATGTCGGCGTTGTAATCCGAGATCGTGATGAGCGTTTTGGTCGTTTTTCCTTCGAGCACGCCTTCGGTTTCGGTCTTGCGCGGCAACCCGTCGGCGACGGAGAGCCACGTCTTGGACGTGCTCTTGAGGTTCATGCCCATCGGGTTGTTCTGCGTGTACTGGTAGACGAGCATCGGCGCGCCGTCGAGCGTGTCGGCTCCGACGAACTTCACGTCCGCCGTCTTCACCAGTTCGTCGAGCATCTTCGGATCGCGGAAAGACTTGATCATCTCGCCCGGGTTGATCGGCGCGCGCGTCCACCCGCCGTCCGGTTTCTTGATGTACATCGCATTGGCGACGACGACGAACTCCATTCTGGCGTTTTCTTCCCCGCCGCCGGCCTGCCCCTCGCGTATCATGCGATAGCGGTCGGGCGCGGCGTATTCGATGATCATCTTATTGGGCGCGGCATCGGCAAGCGTGGAGGTGACGTGCGCGCGGTAGGATTTCGCGTCGAGTTGGGCGCGCATCGCCCTGGTCATCACGTCGAGGGGCTTTTCGTTTTCGGAGATGGCGGCCGTGGTGGAGCCACCGCCGCTGTTGCCGCCGCCCGGCAGCGAGACGCCCCCTGCGCCCGCGCCTATGCTGTCTCGCTTGCAGGCGGTCGTCGCCAGCAGGATCAGGCAGAAAACCGTCAACAGATATTTAAGTTTATGATTCATGGACAAACGCCTCCCGGCGCGATTGTTTGAAGTTACCCGCTTGAGAGAAAACCTGCTTGAGAGAAAGAGCCGCCACGGGACGCGCACGCGTCACATCGTCACACAGGTTCCGCGCTTGAGGAAACGCCCGTCGCCCGCCTTACCCTTGTATTGGCCTCCCTCGATCACGACGCGCCCGCGCGACAGCACCGTCTCGACCACGCCCTTGATCCGCTTGCCCTCATACGCGCTGTAGTCAACGTTCATGTGATGCGTCTGTGCGCTGATGGTCTGTTCGCGTTCGGGGTCGAAGATCACTATGTCGGCGTCCGACCCGACGGCAATCGTGCCCTTTCGCGGGAAGAGACCGAACATCTTAGCGGCGGCGGTCGAAGTGAGTTCGACGAAGCGATTGAGCGAGATTTTGTTCTCCACCACGCCGCCGTTGTAGATGAGCGGGACGCGGTGCTCGACGCCGGGCGCGCCGTTCGGGATTTTGGAGAAATCGTCGCGCCCCAGTTCCTTCTGCTCCTTCATGCAGAAAGGGCAGTGGTCTGTGGAGATGACTTGCAGATCGTCCGTCTTCAAACCCTTCCACAACTCCGCCTGATTCCAACGCTCCCTGAGCGGCGGCGTCATCACGTACTTCGCTCCCTCGAACCCCGGCTCCTCGTAATTGTCGTAAGAGAGAAACAGGTACTGCGGGCACGTCTCGGCGAAGGCGGCCAGGCCGCGGTCGCGCGCCGCGCGCACCTGTTCGAGCGCGTCGGCGCAGCTCAGATGCACGATGTAGACGGGCGCTTCGGCCATCTCCGCAATCGCTATCGCGCGATGGACGCCCTCGGCCTCGGCGCGCGTCGGGCGCGTCAGACCGTGATACTTCGGCGCGGTGCGCCCCGCCGCCAGAGCGCGCTTGATGATCTCGTTGATGACGATGCCGTTCTCCGCGTGCATGCAGATGAGGCCGCCGCGCTCGCCCGCCGCCGACATCGCGCGGAAGATCGTCGCGTCGTCCACGAGAAAGACGCCCGGATATGCCATGAACATCTTGAAACTCGTCACGCCCTCGTCAATGATCCGGTGTAACTCCGGCACGCGTTCGTCTTCCAGATCGGTCGTGATCAAATGAAAACTGTAATCAATCGCCGTCTTGCCCTCGGCCTTCGCGTGCCAGTTGTCCAGAGCCTCCGTCAACGACTCGCCCTTATACTGCACCGCGAAATCAATGATCGTCGTCGTCCCCCCGTAGGCCGCCGCCCGCGTCCCCGTAAAGAAATCATCCGACGCCTGCGTCCCGCCAAAGGGAAGTTCCATGTGAGTGTGCGGGTCAATCCCGCCGGGGATGACGAGCTTCCCCGCCGCATCAATCAACACGTCCGCTTCCATCTCCAGCCGCGCGCCGATAACCGACACCGCCTCATCCTCAATCAACACGTCGGCCTTATAATCATCCACGGCGGTCACGACGCGCCCGTTACGAATAAGAACCCTCATTAAGTGGCTCCAACTTTCTAAGATTCAACTTCCTCAACAGAATCAAGACGATCTTCTGAAATTGCTGCCGAAGTCTCTTCAGAAGATTTTGCTGTTTCAACTGTAACTTTCGTAGGTTTAGCTCGAAGCAGTTTGCTTGCTGATTTACTGATTTTCTTTCGCGCCTGCTCGAACTTCTCACCTTCCAGTACTTCGCGCTTTAACACTTCATTCATTAACACGGATTTGATTTGCTCCGTATCAACTTTAACGTCTGGTGATAAACGTCTAAGCTCGCGCCTCATCACATCAAGAATTGGTTGACTCAGGATCATCGCGCCCATGAAGTATCTACTCAATGCTTGTTGCTGTGTATGAAATTCACCAAGCGCAGACCTAAGCCAACCTTCTCTGGTCAGGTGATATAAAATTTCAGCATCGGCTGCTTTTTTTGCAGTTAATTGGGAGAAATTAATTTCGAGTACAAGTTCATTGCCGATTGGCTTTCCAAATGTAACTTTGTAAACCCGCCAAATTTCCCCATTGGTGAGAATGACCCAATCTGTGCCTTGATTGGCTGAGTAATCAACAGCTTGTTTGGTGTGTGCCTCCTTCAACTCAGTACCGATGGATTTCACCTCAATTAAAAATTCAATAGCTCCATCTAATTTGATTGCGAGATCACACCATGTCCCGCGAATCGAAGTCTCGGAAGTGATTTCAGAGTATTTATCATATCCAAATACTTCCGAAAGCATGTCCGTCACGATAATAACCGTGTCTGACTCGCCGACATCCCGAGACTTGGCTGAGGCAAGGATAGGCTGAAAACGTTTAATCCCGGCCGCCAATCTTTCCGCTACTTTGTTCGGCACTTGAGCCATGTAAGGTCTCCTTTTCAAAGTCATGAGATTGCAAAAGCAGCATCTAGAGCTTCAATCAATTCGTCCACCGTGTCCTTCGTCGAGTTGAGCATGAGGCCGGTGCGGATGACGTTGGCGTAGAGGCCGCCTTTGCCGATGAGGACGCCGCGCCGTTTGGTCTCTTCAAAGACGCGGAGGACGGATTGGGGGTCGGGTTCTTTGGTCTCGCGGCTACGGACGAGTTCGAGTCCCTGCATGAGTCCCATGCCGCGCACGTCGCCGATGACGGGGTGTTTGGCTTTGAGTTCCTCGAGACGCTCGCGGAAGTATGCGCCGACGGTGGCGGCGTTGGCGCGCAGGTTTTCGTCTTCGATAACTTTGATGACGGCGAGGGCGGCGGCCATCGAGACGGGGTTGCCGCCGAAGGTGGAGAAGGTGAGGCCGGGGAAACTGTCTGCGACTTCCGGCGTGGCAATGGTCATGCCGATGGGGACGCCGTTGCCCATGCCTTTGGCGGAGGTGATGATGTCGGGTTCGACGTTCCAATGTTCGATGCCGAACCACTTGTCGCCCGTTCGTCCCCAGCCGGTCTGCACTTCGTCGGCGATAAAGAGGCCGCCGTGCTGGCGCGTGATCTTGGCAGCGCGCTCGAAGTAGCCCGCGGGCGGGACGATGAAGCCGCCGACGCCGAGGATGGGTTCGGCCATGAAGGCAGCGATCTGGCCGGTGGTAGTGGTCTCGATCACGTCCTTGATGTCTTCGGCGCAGGCTAGGCCGCATTCCGGGTAGCTCAACTTGAGCGGGCAGCGATAGCAATAGGGCGCGCGCGCGTGGACGATCCCGGCAACCTGCGCGGGGAGCGGTCGCCACGTCGAATGGCCGATGGCCGAGAGCGCGGTGGCCGAGCGGCCGGAATAACTGTGCCGGAGGACGACGATCTCGTGGCGGCCGGTGTGTATTTTCGCCGCCGTGATGGCGGTGTCGTCGGCCTCCGTGCCGCTGCTGGTGAAGAAGGATTTTTTGAGGCGGCCGGGGGTGATCTGGTGCAGCTTCTCGGCGAGGTCGCCCTGCGGTTTATTGGCGTAGAGCGTAGAGGTGTGCGAGATGGTCTTGACCTGCTCGATGATCGCCGCGTTGACCTGCGGGTTGGCGTGGCCGACGCTGACCGTGAGCACGCCGCCGAAGCAATCGAGATAGCATGTGCCCTGATCGTCCCACACGTACTGCCCCTCGCCGCGCACGAGCGCGACTGGCTCCTGATAGTAGGTGGCGACGGCGGGGAAGAGAAACTCTTTGTGTTTGCGGGCGATCTCGGATTGCGCGGTCTGCGGTTCTGCCGTGGTGCTCATGTTTATTCTCCGTTGCTGGCTTGTCTGATTGTTATCCCGTGCGCCGTCTCTACTTCTTCATGGCTTTGACTGCCTTGCGGAATTTTTCGTTATTCTTGAAGGCTGCGAAAGTGGGATGTCGCATCGGATCGAACCATGCAACAGTCGCCGTGTCGGTCTTCCGATACAGGTACGCCTTTTCCAGCGAGGCGATGGTGTTGTCCACGTCGTCGAGCGTGGCGTAATGTTTCGCCAGCGCAAAGTGAAAGCGGGGCGCGGTCGGCTCGACGCTGACGCCGTACTCAAGCACCCCTTTCGCGCGCGCCCTGTCGCCCATCAGAGCATAGAGATCGGCCAACTGCACGATCAAGCTTCTCCATTGTTCATCGCCGAGGCGTCGCTGTTTCCGTTCGAGGTCGAGCGCGGTGGTCAGGTGTTCGGCGGCCTGTGTGTGCTGCTTTTGATGGATCAGCGATTTGGCCCTGTAATAGTGATCGAAGCTGCTGGAAGGTTTAGAGGTGTCTGTGAACTTTACCGAATCGAGCACCGTGTAGAACAACTCTTCGACTTCCTTGGTGGGCGAAGCCGACGTTGCGCTGAACGTGATCCAGACATCGTCTTTGACGAAAAAAGCGTCCATGTAGTGCATCGTCGGAGCCGGGATATAGGCCGAGCGGCTGCCGTCGGCGATAGTCACGCTTCCCATTGCGTACTTGATGCCGGGAATCTGTTTGTACTGAAAAGTTTTCACACCTGTAGGTTTTATCGGGTCAGATTTTTTTAGTCTTCTGGCCGTTAAATCCCTCAACTCCGCATCGCTTCCGCTGACTTTTGCCGGTTCGAGGCGAATCGTCAGAATGAGGCGAGGCTGTCCGGCTTTGTCGTCAACGCCGGTCGTGGCTGCGAGCCAGTAACTGGTATCAACGGTTGAAAAGTCCTCCTCGGCAACATCGAAATTAGGTAGAGAGACATCCAACGCCCAGTCTTTACCCGGCGGCAGTAACCGGCGAAGTCCCTGCCCGCCCGACCCCTGACCGAAGGCATTCGCGGCGCAAGCCAGAACCAGAATGAGCCAGCCGAAGCGTAACCTTGCTTTCAATATCCGCCTCCCGGTGACGTTCAATACAAATTGCCCTCGCGTTTGCGCCCCGTGTAATCCACATAGACGACTTTGAGTTCGGTGTAAAAATCGAGCGCGGTCAAAACCTATTTCGCCGGAGGGATTCCCAGGTCTTTGCAAATCTTCTTAACCAACTCATCTCTGACTTCTATATGCCGCGGCACGGCTGGAACGCTTGTTCTGTGCCGGATTGTGCCACCACGAATGATTTGCGCCTTCGCGTAAAAGTTTGCAGTTGTGCGAATGAAGATAGCGAATCAAATCTCTTCGCTTCATACAGCGATTAATTCTTCTTCGTAATTCGTTCCGGCAGCGTCGAGGGCGTCCTGGCGATTAAATTCCAACGCTTCGCGCAAAGTTACGCGCAAAGTTTGCAGAAGCTCCGCGCGGCTCGCTTCCTGACAATTCACGCCGGGAATCTCTTTTACCCAGCCGATCCACCAATCGCCGTCTTGTTTGACAACGGCCGTGTAAGTATTTTGCATTTGATTTGCTTCCTTCTACATTCCACTCTTAAATTCTCTCAATACAAATTTCCCTCGCGTTTGCGCCCCGTGTAATCAACGTAGACGACTTTGAGTTCGGTGTAAAAATCGAGCGCGGTCGAACCCTGCTCGCGTTCGCCGACGCCCGTGGACTTGATGCCGCCGAAGGGGATGTGCGCTTCGCCGCCGGTCGTGGGCGAGTTGATGTGCGTCATGCCGGTCTCGATCTCGTCCACGAAGCGGAAGATGCGCGCGGCGTCGTTGGTGAAGATGGAGGAAGACAGGCCGTACTCGCTGTCGTTGGCGAGCGTCAACGCTTCGTCGAAATCCGTGGCGCGCATGACGGAGAGGACGGGGCCGAAAATCTCTTCGCGGGCGATGCGCATGTCGGGCGTGACGCCGACGAAGACGGTCGGCCTGACGAAGTAGCCTTTGCTCAAGCCCACCCCTTTGGCAATCTCACCGCCGCAGACGAGGCTCGCCCCGTCTTCGCGCCCGATGTCCATGTAGGAGAGCACGCTCTTGAACGCCTTGCCGTCAACGAGCGGCCCGACTTCCGTGGCCGGGTCGCTGCCGTCGCCGAGCCGGAGCGCTTCGGCGCGCGCCGTGATGCGCTCGATGAAGTTGTCGTAAACTTTCTCGTGGACGATGGCGCGGCTCGTCGCCGTGCAGCGTTGGCCGGTCGAGCCGAACGCACCCTGCGCCGTGGATTCGACGGCCAGATTCATGTCGGCGTCTTCAAGCACGATGACGGGATTCTTGCCGCCCATCTCGCACTGAACTTTCGCGCCGCGCCGCGCGCACTGCTCGTAGAGTTTGAGGCCGACGCCGTTCGAGCCGGTGAAGGAGACGGCGCGCACCGCCGGATGGTTCACGATCTCGTCGCCCGCCTCCGCGCCCGACCCGATGACGAGGTTGAGTACCCCGCGCGGCACGCCCGCCTCGGCGAACAACTCTGTCAGGCGCACGGCGGTTGCGGGCGTGACGGTCGCGGGTTTGAAGATGACGGTGTTGCCCGCCACGAGCGCGGGCGCGATCTTCCAGACGGGGATCGCCACCGGGAAATTCCAAGGCGTGATGCAGGCGACGACGCCGTGCGGCTGCTTGATCGTGTAAGCGAAATTGGCGGGCAGTTCCGACTGGATGGTCTCGCCGTTCATGCGCCGCGCTTCGCCCGCGCAAAACTCCGCGACGTTCGCGGCGCGCCTGATCTCGCCGCGCGACTCGGCGAGCGTCTTGCCCTCTTCGCGCGTGAGCAGCGCGGCGAGGTTCTCCGTGTCGTCTTCGAGCAGGCGCGCGAAACGTGCGATGATTCGGCCGCGCGCGGGGGCCGGCGTCGCGCGCCACTCGCGAAAGGCCGCATGAGCCACTTCGACGGCGCGCCGCGCCTCTTCGCGCAGCGAGAGGCGCACTGTGCCCAGCACGTCGTCGGTGTTGGCGGGGTTGATGTTGGTCGCCGTCTCGGCGGCATCGGAGAGAAGCCACTGGCCGTCAATGAAATTCTGATAGGTTTCCATAAAGAAAGCGTTACGGTCGCGCGTCTCCGCGTCTCTAAAGGGGGCGCGCTCCGGCGTCCGGTTGCGGAGCGTACAGTGTCGGTGCTGAACGATTGTAGAGTTGGAAGCGTTTCGTTAAGCTGTGGCGCGCGTGACTGCCTTCGCGCTGCATGACGGAAGTTTAGCGTCGCCTCAGTTTGCCTGCACTTTATACCGCACAGCCGCACGGCCTTGCAATCTGAATTGATAATGATCACCGAAACGAGAAACCCCGACCTGAGCATGCGCGAACTGCTCGAACAACGCGCCGCCGAAACCCCCGCCAAGACTTTCCTCTACGACTCGCACGACGGGCGGAGTTGGACATACGCGGGGTTTGACGCGGCCGTCAACCGCACGGCCAACACGCTCGCGGCGCACGGCATCGGGCGCGGCGACGTGGTGAGCCTGCTTTTGCCGAACAGCGCCGAATACGTCATCGCCTATTTCGCCTGTTTCAAGACGGGCGCGCTCGCCGGGCCGGTCAACTCGCTGCTCAAGCCGGAAGAGGCCGCCTACGTGGTCGGCAACTCGGATGCGAAGCTGCTGCTCTACCACTCGCAATTCCGCGAGGCGTCGGCGCAGATTCAAAAAGAGGTTTCGAGTCTCAACGCCGCGCTTGAGTTCGACGAGGCGGCTACCACCGCCGCCGTGACTTCCGCCGCGACGCCCGCCGACTCGTGGCGCGAACACGCGCTCGGCCGCGACGACGAGGCGATCATCATCTACACCTCTGGCACGACGGGCAAACCGAAGGGCTGTCTCCTGACACACGGAAATTTGCTGGCGAACGCGCGGCAGATCGTCCGCTGGTTGAACTTCACGCCCGCCGACCGCCTGCTCTCCGTGATGCCGCTCTTTCACATGAACGCCGTGATGGTGACGACCATCGCGGCGATGTACGCGGGCGCATCGAGCGTCGTCAGCCCACGTTTCTCCGCGTCGCGCTTCTGGCAGACGATCTCCGATTATGAAGTGACCTCTTTCGGCTCGGTGGCGACGATGCTCTCGATGCTCCTCGCCACTTACCCGGAAGGCGTCCCGGCGGGTTTGCGCCGGGAGCAACTGCGCTTCGCCCTGTGCGGCTCCGCGCCCGTGCCAGCGGAAGTCCTGCGCCGTTTCGAGGAGACGTTCGACTGTCTTGTCATAGAGGGCTACGGTTTGTCGGAATCAACCGTGCGCGCCACGTTCAATCCGCCCGATGCGCGCCGCCGCCCCGGCTCGTGCGGTCAATCAATCGGCTGCGAGATCAAAGTGTTCGACGAAGAGGAGAGAGAAGTGCCGTTGGGCGAGCGCGGCGAGATCGTGTTGCGCGGCGAGAACATTTTCAAGGGCTATTACAAAAACGAGGCGGCCACCGCGGAGGCTTTCCGCGGCGGCTGGTTTCACACGGGCGACATCGGCTTCCGGGACGCGGACGATTTCTATTACATCGCGGATCGTAAGTCGGACATGATCATACGCGGCGGCGAAAATATCTACCCGCGCGAAATTGACGAACTGCTCTACACGCACCCGGCCGTCGCCTCGGCCGCCACCGTCGGCGTGCCCGACCCGCTCTACGGCGAAGAGGTGTACGCCTTCGTCGTCCTGAAGGAAGGCGCGGAGGCCTCCGCCGCAGAACTCATGGAGTTTTGCCGCGCGCATCTCGCCGACTTCAAGTGCCCGAAGACCGTCCGCTTTCTGGACGAGATGCCGAAAGGCCCGACCGGCAAACTACTCAAGCGCGAACTCGCCAAACATTTCAAAGCCGGGAGTTGAGTTGGAATAACCCGCTCAATCAGCGTTTATTAACACGTACAAAGTTGACAGGTAGCCGGACTTCCATTAAAGTCCGCTGGCTTTATCAATAGACGCCCGATCACCTCCTTCCGATGCTTGCCGCAACTGTTGGGAGGTGTCCCGTCAACCAGTTCTGTCAAGAGCGTAAGGCCCCGCCCGTTTTTCCTTCCGTCCGACAGACGACAATCCGATTACAAGTTTTGTGCTGGTCAAACAGGATTTAGCAGGCGACGCTCGCGCGCGACGTGGCTTTCTTTCTCGATCTGCGCGAAGTGTGTAGTTCGCAGTTAGACGTGGGAGGCTGCGTATGTCGCTCCCCAAACTTTAAACCCCCATGCTGCGCCCCCGCGCAGCCGTTTGCCCCTTTTAGGAGATAGAGTAAAGATGAAATTTTCCAGATTGTTTCTGCTCAGTTTAGTGATCGCTGTCGCCGCTTTGGCCGGCAGTTCGGTCGGTTTCGCTGCACTGTCGAACACCGCCACCGTCGCCGATTGCACCCCCATTGTCGTGACGGAAAGCGACGTGACTCGTCAACTAGAGGGCACCCCGCCCACGGATAACTGGGTGTTGTTCACGCGCGCCGGAACCCCTGCCACGGCTGCCGCGTTTGTGACCGGCCCCGCCACGCCGCCCCTCGGCGCGGGGAGCCTCAGGTTGCAAACGAACACCAGCAGCGAAAAGGTGTTCCTGTTCAACTACGACCACATCGGCACGAGCCTGGCCGACATCAGCAAGTTGAGCTATTCCACCTATCGCACCGCCGGGTCAGGCAATCAGTTGCCTGCGCTCAATATGGTGATTGACTTCAATGGCCCGAACGTGGCCGGTGGATTCTCCACGCTCGTTTTCGAGCCGGTTTACAATTTGAATCAGCAAGCTGTCGCGAACAACACGTGGCAAACCTGGAACGCGTTCGGCAGTGGCCGTTGGTGGTCAACCGTTGCTATCAACGGCCAGTGTTTGGGCGCGTCGACTGCGTGCCTGAGAACGTGGAGCCAGATCGTGGCGAACAACCCTGACGCCGTTATCCTGGGCGGCTTCGGGTTCAATCAGGGCAGCGGCAACGCCGGCTTGACCTCCAACGTGGACGCGCTCGCCATCGAGCGCAACGGCGTTTGCTACACCTACGACATGGAGCCGGACAAGGACGGCGACGGCGCGGGCGATGGCGAGGACTGCGACGACGACGATGCGAGCGTGTACCCCGGCGCGGCCGAAGTCTGCGACGGTAAGGACAACGATTGCGACGGCCAGATTGACGAGGAAGTGAAGACCACCTATTACCGCGACGCGGACGGCGACGGCTACGGCGACGCCTCCGACTCGATTCAGGATTGCTCGCTCCCGTCGGGTTATGCCACTAACAACGCGGATTGCAACGATGCCGATGCAACCGTCTATCCGGGCGCGCCCGAAGTCTGCGACGGTAAAGACAACGACTGCGACGGGGAGATTGACGAAGGCGTGAAAACCACCTTCTATCGCGATGCCGACGGTGATGGCTATGGCGACGCGAGCGATACCGTTCAGGCTTGCAACGCGCCCGCAGGTTACGTGGCGAATGGCACGGACAATTGCCCGGCGACAGCCAACCCGACCCAGTCGGATTTGGACGGCGACGGCATCGGCGATGCGTGCGACGGCGATGTTGACGGCGACGGCGTGCCGAACGCATCCGACAACTGCCAGCTCACCCCGAATGCCGACCAGGCGGACTTCGACGGCGACGGCGTCGGCGACGCGTGCGAAACCGGGACGGTGCGCCCGACCAACAAAGACCAGTGCAAGAATGGCGGCTGGCAGATGTGGACGCCCAGATTCAGGAATCAGGGAGACTGCATCCAGTTCGTCAACACGGGCAAGTAGTCGAATCTACGCTGACCGTTCGTGGCGACGCCGCAAGCAATTGCGGCGTCGCCCTTTTCTTTTGCTTTCCAGGCCGGTAAAAAGTTCGTGGCTAACGTAGGGCGCGTGCGGTATGATGCGGGCAAAATTCCATGACAAGTTTCAAAGGGGTGTTGACGGTGTAAGCCTCGTTGCCGGAAGACATGCCGGAGATGAAAGCCGCCTGACGACTATGACTAAAAGACACTTGAAACTTCTTGCGCTGCTGTTGGCGCTCTCTCTGAATGCGCCCGCGCAGCAAAGAAAAGCGCCGCAAGGTGCGTCGGCAAGTGCGGGCGTTCAGACCGCGAAGCGCGAGCAGCGCATCGCGCAGGCGGCGGAAGCGATGCGGGCGCAACTCGTCGCGCAGCGGCGCGACTTTCACATGCACCCCGAACTCTCGAACCGCGAGGAGCGCACCTCTCGCATCGTCGCCGAACGTTTGAAGTCGCTCGGTTTCGACGAGGTGCGAATTGGCGTGGCGCGCCACGGCGTCGTCGGCGTGCTCAAGGGTGGGCGACCGGGCGGGGTCGTCGCCGTGCGCGCCGACATGGACGCGCTGCCGATTCAGGAGACGAACGACGTGCCTTACAAGTCGCGCAACGCCGGCGTCAAGCACGCGTGCGGCCA
Organism: Pyrinomonadaceae bacterium; assembly: GCA_035296445.1. Classification (GTDB taxonomy): domain Bacteria; phylum Acidobacteriota; class Blastocatellia; order Pyrinomonadales; family Pyrinomonadaceae; genus JAIVJZ01. Next base: position 39,828 of record DATHAZ010000013.1, read on the forward strand.
CGACGTACACACGACCGTGGCGTTGGGCGTCGCGGAAGTTTTCAGCAAGATGCGCGCTGAGATCAGCGGCACGATCAAGTTCATCTTCCAGCCCGCGGAAGAAGGGCCGCCCGCGGGCGAAGAGGGCGGCGCGCCCCTGATGATCAAGGAAGGCGCGCTTGAGAACCCGCGCCCGCAGGCCATCTTCGGACTCCACACCGAGCCGAACGTGCAGGCCGGGCAGATCGGTTATCACAGCGGAGCGGCGATGGCCTCGTCCGACACCTTCTCCGTCACCATTCGCGGCAAAGGCGCGCACGGCGCGCAGCCGCAGTTGGGCGTGGACGCGGTGGTGGTCGCCTCCGAATGCGTGCTCGCGCTGCAACACATCCGCAGCCGCCGCATTGACCCGCTCGAACCGCTCGTCATCACCATCGGCACAATTTCCGGCGGCACGCGCTTCAACGTCATCGCCAACGAAGTGAAACTGACCGGCACGATGCGCACGCACAACGAACGCGTGCGCGAGCGCGCCATCGAGTTGATGCGCGAGACGCTCACGCACGTGACCGCCGCCTACGGCGCGACGTTCGAGTTGAATTTCGAGGGCAGTAACCCCGTGACGTACAACGAGCCTGCGCTCGTCGAGGCGATGCTGCCGACGATCCGCCGCGTCGTCGGCACGGAGAACGCGCTTGCGATCAAGCCCTTCATGCCCGCCGAAGATTTCTCCTATTTCCAGAAAGTCGTGCCCGGCTTCTACTTCTTTCTCGGCGTCGGCAACCGCGCGCGGGGCATCACGGCCGGTTGGCACACGCCCGATTTCGACGTGGACGAAGAGAGCCTCGTCGTCGGCGTCAAGGTCATGTCTAACGTGCTGCTCGATTATCTCGACGGGCAAAAAGAGAAGCGTTGACGGCGGAGCGAGGAACATCGAAGGCGCGGCGACGGACGCGAAATAAAAACATTGACCGGCGGCGGCGCGGGGCATAATCTCTCCGGCGTCGAACCGCTACAACTGCGAAACCCGCTGCGGAACAGCACGCGGACTACAACATTCGAGAGAGGAGAAATGTTATGACTACCATCCTGATCGTGATCCTGATCATCCTGCTGCTCGGCGCGTTTCCGCGTTGGCCCCACAGCCGCAACTGGGGCTATTTCCCCAGTGGCACGCTCGGCATCATCCTCCTGATCATCATCATCCTCGTACTGTTGAAGCGCATCTGAGGGATAAAATAGTTTCAAGTCCCAAATCTCAAGTCCCAAGTCTCAAGTCTAACAACCTCCTTTGACTTGAGACTTGAAACATGGGACTTTAGACTACGCGTATGGCCTCGGTCGCACAACGCTTGCCGCAGAACGTCGCGGGCGATTTTTACGTGGATGCGTCGTGTATAGACTGCGACGCCTGCCGGCAGATCGCACCCGCGACCTTCCACGATCACGGCGAGCAGTCGAGCGTCTACCGGCAACCCCAAACGGAAGCCGAGACGCTGTGCGCTCTGATGGCTCTCGTCGCCTGCCCGACCGCCTCCATCGGCACGCTCGAACACCACAACACGCGCGCCGCCGTTGACGCCTACCCGGCGCGCCTCTCCGAGAACGTCTATTTTTGCGGCTTCACCGCGGAGTCGAGTTTCGGCGCGTGGAGTTATTTGATCGTGCGACCGGAGGAGGCGGGCGGCAACGTCCTCGTGGATTCGCCGCGTTTCGCCTCCCAACTCGTCAAGCGCATCGAAGCGCTCGGCGGCGTCCGGCAAATGTTTCTCACACACTCGGACGACATCGCCGACCACGAGAAATATGCAGCGCGTTTCGGCTGCACGCGCATCATGCACGCGGCGGACGGCGCGGAGAGGCGCGGCATCGAACGCATCGTCGAAGGCGAGGCGGAAGTCCGGCTCGACGGGGAACTCTGCGCCATCCCCGTGCCCGGCCACACGCGCGGCCACATGTTGTTGCTCTATCGAGACAAGTATCTGTTCACGGGCGATCACCTGGCGTGGTCGCCCGCGCGCGAGACGCTGACGGCCTTCCGCAGCGTCGCGTGGTATTCGTGGGAGGAGCAGACACGCTCGATGGAGAAGCTGCTATCGAAGCGTTTCGAGTGGGTGCTGCCCGGCCACGGGCGCATACATTCCGACTCGGCCGAAGCGATGCAGGCGCATCTCAGACGATGCATCGAGTGGATGCGGCGGACGAAATAACCGGAAGACGAAAGATGCCAGCCTCGCCAGAGGTGAAAGATGCCAGCCCCGTGAGGGGCGGTAGATATTAGCCCACAGCGTAAGCCGCGGGATCGGATGCGAGTTAAAATCAATGAAGCCCCGTCAGGGGCGAAAGATATTCAGGCTCGAACATCTTTCGCCCCTGACGGGGCTTCGACTTTCTACTTACGATTTCTACCCACGGCTTGCGCCGTGGGCTAATATCTACCGCCCCTGACAGGGCTTAAAACCCGTCTTTACCGAGCGACACTTCCTGCCGGGTCTACTTGCCGCGTCGCCGCAATCTTCGCAGTCTATACAAGCCTAACCCCGCGAGCAGCAAGCCCATCCCTGCGCCGCCGACGAGTGCGGGCGACGCAGTCATCCCGCGAAGAGTGAAGATTGACATGTCGGATGAGATGGAACCTGCGGGCGCGGCCTTCTCGGGTTTCGCTCCCGGTGGCTCGCCGTCGGACTTTGCCGCGCCGCCTTTGAAGTCGTTGGCGGGCGTAGTCGGGTTGTCCGTGACGGTGTAGAGCTTGCCGCCCATCAGGTACATGCGGCGCAACTCTTCGAGATTGAAGGGACGCGCGCCGCGCCGGCCGAAGACGGCGAGTTGATTGCCGCTTTCGTCCACGGCGCGGTCGCGGTCGAGACCTTTGGAGAGGGCGACGGCCGGGCCAATCGTCTTGAACGTGGCGATCAATTTCGGGTCGGGGCGTGGGCTAAAACCCGCGTAGGTCGTGGACGTTTCGGGGTCGGTCAGTTGCAGTATGCGCAGGCCGTTGTGCCCGTCGGCCACGTAGGCGTAGAGGCTCGCGTTCGTCATCGCGACCTTCACCTGATGCACGTCGTTGAGCTTGCCGTCGGCGTTGTACATCTGTTCGAGCTTCGGCTGTTCCGGCCGCTCGACGTTGATGATGGCGACGCCGTCTTTGCCGTTGGCGACGTAGGCGTAGGTGCGCGCCACGTAAACGTCGTGAGCGTGCGAGAGTTTCACTTCCGCGCCTTCGACGAGGTGCGCGTCCGCGGGCGTCGTCACGTCAATGACCTTGAAGCCCTCCTCGTCCACGACGAAGGCGTAGCGGAACTGGATGGCGACGGCGTGCGGGTGGTGGAGCGCGAACGTCTTGACGATTTTCGGCTGCAACGGGTCGTCTATGTTGACGATGACGAGCGACTTGTCGGTCGTGATGTAGGCGTGCGTCCCGGCGATCTGGATGTTGTTCGCGCCGTCGAGCGCGCCGCCGGGATTCCACGTCAGCGCGCGCTTGAGGTAGTTGTTCAGCGGGTCGCCGTCGAGGAGCGTCGCCGCGCCGACGAGCACCAGGCCCTCGTGCTTGTCGGCGACGTAGAGGTAGCCGTAGAGCGGGTGGATCGGCTGCTCCTGATTCTCGGGGAGGCGCACGCGCAGCGGATCGAGCGCGAGCGTCGAGGGCGCGGCGACGGCCGTCGCGTATTTCGTCTTCACCCAGAACCGCTGGCCGAAGCGCGAGACGGGCGCGGTCGTGATGCGCTCGGAGAAGCCCTTGTGATCGATCTGCGCGACATCGTAGATGCGCAAACCGCCTTCGCCCGCCGCCACGTAGGCATACTCGCCGCGCATCTGCACCTGCAAGACTTCGGGGTTGCCGGGGTGCTCGTAGAAAGTCTTAAGCTGCCGCCCGTCGTCCACAAACTTCTTGTAGTTGTCGGGGTAGGCGATTTTGTGCAGGGTGCTGCCGATGACGGCCTGCGGGTCTTCGCGTTCGGTGACGGGGACGACTTCGAGCGAGTGCTCGGCGGCGACGTAGACGTAGCGTCCCATGAAGTTGACGAAGTTCGTCCCCTGCATGAGGAGTTGCGCCATCCACGCGTTGTTGTTGTTCTCCTTCGAGACGTGGCAATCCGTGCAGCCTTTGGTCTCGGTGGCGCGGACGGTGTGCGGCACGTGCGTCGAGAACGCCTGACCGCTGAAGCCTTCGGTGGAGATGGTCTGCTGCTGCGAGTAAATCCACTCGCGGTTCTGGTTCTGCGAACTGACGATGACGGCCGAGCGCGAGGCGGCGGGCGCGACGCGATGCCCCGTCACGGTGCCGTCTTTGGCGAGCATAAAGACATCATCGCGCAAGACCTGGAAGTTGTAGGTTGTGTAGTTGCGCGAATCGTCGCCCTCGTTGTGGCGGTTGGGCATCTTGCGGTTGGCCTTCATCGAGAGGTGGCAGCCGAAGCAACTTGTCATCCACGAAGAGTGGCAGGCGAAGCACGTCATCTGGTTGTCGGCGTGCGCGAGCGATTCATCCTTTTCGGGCACGTCGCCCCACGTCTGGTTGTCCTTGCGGATAGTTTTGGCGTAGCGCGAGAGTTCGTTGTAGTCGGGCGACTTGGGGTCAATGCTGTCAATCGTCTGCTTGACGCGCCACCACTTGCCCGGCTCGACGATGGAGTTTTGCACGATCTCGCCCGCCTTGAGTTCAACTTCGACCTCGCGGCCGTCTTCGGTCTTAATCTTCTTTTTCAAACCGGCGGCGGGCGCGAGTTCAAACAGGGGAATCTTGCCGCCCGCCTCGTCGCGCGCGTAGAGGTTGCGCGAGATGTCCCGGTTTCCGCTGCGGGGCGCGCGCAGATTGCGCCCGCGCTCTTTGTCCACGAGTTTGCCGCCTTCGATGCCTTGCCCGGCGGCGGGGCCTGTGGTCAGGAGTTTGGCGCGCTCGCGGATCGTGCCGTGGCAATCGGTGCAGTTGATCTCGATGGCGGCGCGCGGCTCGTTGTAGAGAATGCCCGTGCCGTGCGTGTCCTGCCGGAAATGGCAATCGGCGCAGTGCATCCCTTTTTCGAGATGGATGTCTTTAAGGTGGACGGGCTGGCCTGACTTGTACGCGCCGTCGCCGGAGAAAGCCACGGCGTCGGCCAGTTTCTTCGGCGTGACGGTTTTGATCTGCTTGCCGTAGCCGTCGAGCATGTTGCCCGCGCGGTCGCGCTTGAAGACGGCGCGGTAGAGCCAGCCGTGGCCGTGGTAGTCGGCGAAGGCGGTCTGCTTGAGTTGCTTGGCGAACTCGCCGCCGGGTTCGCCCGTCTTGACGAGAAAGTCGTCGGGCGAGGCGCGGTCTTTCCACTTGCGCATAGACCAGAGGCCGCGCACGTGCGCGCCTTCGGGGTTGCGGTCAAATTTCTCCTGTTCTTCGTCCTGCGACGGCGTGACCTGCTTGGCCGGGTACATCTTGTCGCCGTCGGTCTCGTTGTCCCACCACGTAAAGCCCGTGTAGGTGGCGACCATGTTCGTGCCGGGGTGCATGTGACAGGTCATGCACTGCGAGGTCGGGATGGCGTTGGTGAACTGGTGCTTGATCGGGTGGCCGGGTTCGCCCCGCGGGATGTTCGTGTCGGCGGTCTGCGTCGTACCCATGTTGCCGAACTTGGCATAGGGGCCTGAGTTGACGGGGCTGCGGTCGTTGGCATAGACGACGTGGCAGGCTGTGCAACCGGACGAGCGATAATCACCGGGGTGATCGTTCGTGCCGAGGTGGTTGAGCGTCGGGTCAAGCAGGCGCGTCTTCTGGATGCCGAGATAGACGGGGTCTGTGCGCTGCTGCGTGCCGAGGCCGCGCGCGCTGAGGCCCTTGTCGGGCTTGCCGGGTTCTTCCTCGCGGTCGGGCAGGCCCACTTCCAGGCGGCGACGGCCGCCGCGCTCGAAGACGCGCAGGACGTTGCCGGGCTGCGAAATCTCCCAGCGGGGCAGCGGGTCTATGAAGGGCAGCCAGCCTTTGAGCAGTTGTTCTTCTTTCGTCGGCTGCGGCACTTGAATCAGCCGCATCGGCGCGCCGGTCTCTTCCGCGTAGGCTTCGCCGAAGCGCGTGTCTTTGGTGGGGAAGCCGCCGTTGTTGTAGAGCGCCGCGCCCCAGAGCATGCCGCCGTGGCGCATCATGCTGTTGTCGTTGGCCTCGACTTCGGGCGCGTGACATTCGGAACAGGTCTTGGCCGCGACGCGCAGGTCGGCCGGGTTGATAAAGCGCACGAACTCCCAACTCTCGCGGTTCAGCAGGGCGTTGGTGCGTTCGGGATTCGCGCTCGAAGTTTTGCCGCCGACTTTCCAGAAGTTCGGGTTGCGCGGGCGCACGTGCGCCTCTTCCGCCGTCTTGCCGACGGGGTTTCCGCCGTGGCAGTAGGTACAGGAAAGCCCCTGCCCGTCTTTGCCGCCCGCCTCCAGCTTTCCGCTCGACGTGACGTGCATCGGCTCGATGTTGTTGTGACAGGCGACGCAGCCTTCGGTTGCCGCCGTCGCCGCTGCTTGTTGCGAGACGGGCGACGCGGAGTTGTGCATCCGCGCGGGGGCGACGCCGGAGGAAGCAGCAGCGTTCGTGGCGGAAGCCGACTTCGATTTATCGCTTGCGGCGGCGCGGGCAAGCTGCTCCGCGCCGCCCTTCAGTTGGGCATCCGCGCGCCCGCCGCCCGCGAGCAGGGTTGTGCCGAGGACGGCGACGAAAAACAGGAAGATGATCAGCTTGACGCGATCAGCTTTACCGACACCTTGCATTCTTGACTCTCCGTCTGACGATGACTGTCTCTATAAATATTTGATCTTAGAAAATGAACTTCAACTGCGCGAACAGGGAGAACAGGGGCTTGCTCGGATCAATGATCGTCCTGTCGGGCGTGCAGTAGTCGGCCACGTTGGGCGGGCAGTTGCGCGTGGCGTCCGTGTAAATGTCCCGGAAGCCTCGCCCCGGCACGAAGGTGGACGCGCCGAAGGTCATCGTGATGTTGTTGATGAGCAACGGGCGATAGGCGACGCCGAGGCTGTAGTCCTGACCGATGCCGTGGCGGATGTTGGGCTGGAACAAAATTTGTTTGAGCGGCTCGGTGCGATGGAAGCGCAGGAAGTTGGCGTTGAAGATGGCTTTGATGCGCTGCGTCACTTCCACGTCCGCGCCCGCGTTGAAGATGAAAATGCCGGGGTTGACGAAGTTGGCCTGTCCCTGCGTCTTGCTGCTACGCAGACTCGGCAAGAGGCTGTTCGGCTCGACGAGCGAGACGCCCGTCTGCGTCAGGCGAATGGCCGAACGGTTCCAGAAGGAGAACTGGCCGCCCAGGAAATTCGGGTCGTCGAGAATCGAGTCGAAGCCGCTTGCCTGCGAGTCGGTCGGGTTCTTGTCGCCCTGCGCGAAGAAGGCCGACGTTTTGAAGCGCACGAAATCCTTGTCGTAGCTGAGTTCGAGCGCGGCCATCTGGCTGCGGATGTTGACGGGGCGGCCTGCAATCGGATTGTGCGAATCGCGGCCGAGGGCTAGATAGTAGGCGTGCGAGAGGTTGAATCGGCCGAGCAGCCCGTCGCCTAGGTGGCCGTCGCCGGAGAATCCCAGATAGCCGACCTTGACGCTGTGTGGCCGCACGTCGCCGACGAGCGCGGGGCGCACCTGAAAGCCGTTGCGGTCGAACTTGCGCGAGGGGCGGTCGTCGTTAAAGAGGAAACTGAGTTGCGCCGTGTAGCCCTTGCGCACGAAGTCCTGCCGGTAGATGTTGGCGATGTAGACGTTTTGGTGGCGCGTGTCGAAGCGGTTGAGGCCGCTGTTGGTGTCCTTCTCCAACTGGGAAAAATAGGCGGCGTTGAATTGATACTGGTTGTTGGCGAAACCGCCGAAGAGACGCGCGCCGAGGTTGTTGTCGGAATAGACGAAGCCGCGAAAGTCCGAGACGAAAGGCTGGATGCCTGCGCGCACGGAGACGAAATCGAAGTTGGCGTTCACGTCTTCGAGCTTCACTTCGGCGAAGGCTTCTTCGAGCGAGACGTGCGTGTCGGTGCGGTTCGTGCCGCGCCGCGGGTCAATGTTGATGACGCCGCGCTCGCGCGCGTTGACGTAGTTGGGCAGGCTGATGGTGGGCGAGATTTTGATCGCCCAGTTGCGCGGCTTGAAGGTGGTCGCGCCGCTGAACATCTCGAACGAGAACTGGATGACGTGGTTGGCGACGAGAGTTTCCGGGCGTCCGAAAAACTCAGCGCTGCCGGGGCGCGCGCTGCTCACGTCGGTCGGCTTCGGCGTGCGGTTGAGTTCAATCGTGGTCGTATCAACGCCCGACAGGATCATGAAGACGCTCTGACCGAGGATGGGGAAGTCGCCCTTGAGCAAATTTTGATTGTAAGGGTCGTACCACTTGCCGCGCTTGAAAGGAATGTCGCGCCCGCGCGCGCCTTTGTCGCCGTAGCGGTCGTATTCGGGGAAGCGGATGCGCCAGCGGTCGCGCACTTCGGCGCGGTCGGGCAGGCTGGGCGGACGTGATTCGATGTTGCCGCCCCCTGCGTAACCGGCGGGGCGTTCGTTCGCCGTCGGGTCAACGAACGGCTCGGCCTTCTTCGCCGTCTCCTTCAACGCCTTCACGTCCACTTCGACGGGGCTATCCTTGCCGGGTTCGACGATAATGTTCTCGCGGTCGAAGCGCACCGCGCCGGGCGCGTCTACGAGGATGCGGTATGCTCCCGCGCGGAGTTTGAAAGAGAAACTGCCGTCGGCGGCCGTGCGGGTGGTCGAGCGATTGCTCGTCACCTGATTGATCGCCATGACGGTCGCTCCGGCGAGCGGCGTCTTCGTCTCGCTGCGCACGATGCCTTTAATGCGCCCGTGTTGCTGGGCGAAAGCGTGCGGCGGGAAGAGAGAGAGCAGCGAGACGACGAGCAGAAGTCTCGCGAGGGTGCGCGTGTGTGTAGGGGTAGGGAACATGAAGCCGTTAATAAATACGAAGGTCGCGGGAGGCGATCTCGTGCGTGTAGTGCAAAGTGAAAAGACGTGAAAAACGGAAAACTAACCGTTGGTATTATGCGACCGTATAGAAGTTCGATTCAAAAAAGCGTTGGGCTGTTTTTGTAGCACAGTCGCCGCCGACTGGCAACGGAATTTTTCTCTCTCCCGCCCGAATCATAACTTTCGCCCGCCATTTTCGCGCCCGAAGCCCGCGGGAACTAAATTCGACTTGACGGAACAAAGTTTAATGATAAATTGTAGGCGCTCCGGTCAGTATCCCAACGCTGCAAAGCGCGTCGCCGGTTTCTGCCAGATAGCATTCAGACAGCAATTCATACGTGGCCTGCTTCTATGTCTAAACATCAATTATCGTTTGCCCGACGGCTTATCACGCTGGCTTGCCTCGCCCTGTGCGCCTTCTTCGCGCTCCTTTATCAATCGAACAGCGTTTCGAGGGCACAGGCGACGCGCCCCGTCCTGATCAGCGAAGCCGACTCGACACGCGCCGTCGCCGTCGAGGCCGTCACGCGCCTCAAAGAGCCTTTCACGCGCGACGCGCGCCACTCCATCGGCGCGGATCGCCGCACGCGAATCCAACTTTTCGTCCTGAATCTCGAACGCGGCGTCGCGGCTACCAGTATCACGGCCGACGCCGAAGACGGCGCGCGACGCGTCTACCCGCTCGTCGTGGAGAACGTCGCCGTCGTGCCCGGACAGGAGTGGATGCACTCGGTCACGGTGCGCCTCCACGAAGAGATGGGCGACCTCGGCGACGTGCTCGTGCGCGTGCGCCACGGAAGCACCGCGAGCAATCGCGTGAGACTCGGCATCGGCCACGTGGGCGGCGGGTTGCCGGACGATGCGGGCGCGAGGCCGACCGCCGCCCCGCCCGCCACCGCCCCGACGCCCAACACCAATCCCATCACGGCGGGCACGCTCTCGACGAACGACGTGCAGACCGTAATCGCGCAGGCCGTCTCGGCCGCCGCCGCCCTGAACCGCCCCGTGACCGTGGCCGTGACGGATAAGGAGGGCAACGTTCTCGGTGTCTTCACGATGACGGGCGCGCCGCCGACTACGCAATTTCGCGGCAACTCGGGTTTCAACCAGCAGCCGAATGCGTCGGGTCTCGTTCAGTTCGGTTTGGAAGGATTGAATTTGCCTCCGTTTCTGATGCCGGTCAGGCGCGCCGCCATCACGAAGGCGGGCACGGCCGCATTTTTCAGCACGCAGGGCAACGCCTTCACGCCGCGCACCGCCGGTTTCATTATTCAGGAGCACATCCCGCCCGGCGTGGACTTCCGACCCAGCGGGCCTCTGTACGGCGTGCAGTTTTCGCAACTCGAATGTTCCGACATCAAGAAGCCCGGCCTGCCCTTCGGCCTCTCCGCAGACCCCGGCGCGGTGCCGCTCTATAAAAACGGCGTGGCCGTCGGCGGGGTCGGCATCGAAGGCGACGGCGTCTACACCATTGACCGCATCCCGGCGGATTTCGACAAACCATTCGAGGAAATTATTGCCGTCGCGGCCGGACGCGGCTATGAGCCGCCCGCGGAAATTCGCGGCGACAATATTCTGGTTGACGGGGTGCGTCTCCCTTACGTCAACGTGACGGACGAGGACGCGCCGCGCCCGGCGACGATCCCGTTCGCGAATTTGCCCGGCAGCGTGGATAACGCTTTCCCGATTCGTTCGGCTCAACCGTCGGCCTTCGTGCCTCTGACGCTCGGCCCCTCGACGGGCGCGGTTGACCTGCGCTTCTTCCCGTTCACAGGCAGCATGTCAGGCTCGACGAACGCGTTGACCGCCTCGGACGTGACGACCATCATCACGCAGGCGGCGATTCAGGCCGACGGCACGCGCGCGGCGATCCGCCGCCCGCTCGGCAGCCCGGCGCGCGTCTCCATCTCCGTCGTTGACTCGGAAGGCCGAGTGCTCGGCAACTTCCGCACGTTCGACGCGCCCGTCTTCGGCCTCGACGTGTCGGTGCAGAAAGCGCGCACCGCCGCGCTCTTCTCGCGCGTCAACGGCGGCACGCTCCTGCGCGGGGCGGGCGTCGGCAGTTACGTGGATCGCGCCGCCGCCGACGGCATCAGTCTCAACGGCACGGTGGCTTTCAGCGGGCGCGCGGTCGGATTTTTGCACCGCCCGTTCTACCCGGACGGGATCAACGGCGAACCTCCCGGCCCCTTCTCTACAGGCATCGGCCAGTGGAGCATCTTCAACGTCGGGCTGCAACTCGATCTGATCAGAGACAATCTGGTGCAGACGTTGGCCGCCCCGGCGCAGTTCCCGGCTAACATTCCCTGCACTTCGATTCCGAACATTCCGAACGGAATCCAAATCTTCGCGGGCAGCGTACCTCTCTACAAAAACGGCGAGTTGGTAGGAGCCATCGGCATCAGCGGCGACGGAATTGATCAGGACGACATCATCGCCGCTGCCGGAAGTCGCGGTTACGTCGCGCCCGCCGAGATACGCGCAGACCAGTTGATCATTCGCGGAACGCGTCTGCCGTTTGTGAAGTTCCCACGCAGTCCCAATCTGTAAGTTTTTGTCACACGTTCACGGCACGAAGGCTGATTATCTCGCCTTGTTTGCGTGGACGTGGCGGTGTGTGTTGTTTGAAGGCGGTCATCGAAAAAGGAGAGACGGTTGTGCGAACTCATCAACAAAAAATTTCCCTTGCGGCGGTCGCGCTGACGATCCTGCTCGCGCTTGCTTTAACACCCGCTCCGCCCATTGACGCGGCCGACCACGCCGATTCACCCCTCAACGCTTCGGATCAGGCCGTGGATCAGGGCGACACTTACGCCTTCCTCGATCCTAACGACAATACGAAGTTGATTCTCGCCCTCACCGTGCGCGGTTTTATCCCTTCCGGGCAGAACGTCAACATGGGCGCGTTCGACCACAACGTCCGCCACGGCTTCGAGATCGAGACGAACGGCGACGCGCGCCCCGACCGCTTCATCTACGTGAACTTTTCGCCGCGCACCGCAGTCAACGCAGTGATTCAGCCGCAGACGGCCACCGTCACGCTGCTCGACGGCCGCCAGTTCAACGCGCCGACCACGCTGGCCTCTCTCGCCGCCACCGCCCCCGAGCCGGTCGTCACGACGGACGCGACGAGCGGCGTCTCCTTCTACGCCGGGATGCGCGACGACCCGTTCTTTTTCGACATCCCCGGTTTCTCGCGCTTCGCCGCTTCCGCCACGGCGGGCGCACCCGACCTCTCGCATTTGCAGCGCGGGCGCGACACCTTTGCGGGCTATAACATCATGATCATCGCGCTGCGCATCCCGGTCTCGCTGGTGCGCGCCTCGGGAGCGAACAACGAGATCGGCGTGCAGAGCGTCACGCAGCGACGCAGCAACCAGATTTTTCTCAAGCAGGGCAACGCCGCCGGGACGGGTCGCTGGGTGACGCTCGACCGCAGCGCGACGCCCGGCATCAACGGCCTGATCATCCCCTTCAACCGGAAGGACGATTTCAACGCCTCGACGCCGCTTGAGGATGCCAACGGAAAATTCGCGGGCGCGATCATCGCGCGCCTCAAACAACTCGGAACGAGCGACACGAACATCAACATCCTCGCCAATGTCGCCGTTGCGCGCGGCGACATGCTGCGCCTGAATTTTAATGTATCCAATGCGGGAAACGGCGGCGGGACGAACGCGCAGGCGGGCTTTCCCAACGGTCGGCGTCCGGCGGACGACGTTGTTGACACCTTGCTCTTTTTCATCGCTAACCAGCCCTCCGGCGGCATCGGCGACAGCGTCAACTCGAACGAAGTGACGTTCCTCAATAGTTTCCCGTTCTTCGCTCCTCCGCATCAGCCGAGAGCCGCGGGCACGGTTGATGACCAGACGCGCAATTAACCGTCCAACTGCGTAAGGAGCATCTCGATGAACACGTCTCAGAAAAGCCCCGCACGGCTTTTACACGCGTCGCTCGTGGTCGGGTTATTGTTCGCGGGCGCGCTGGCGGCGTCCACCACGCCTGACATACGCCGGGGCAAACCCGCCAATCATGCGCCCGAGCCAACCGGCAAACTTGCCTTCGCCAGCGAGCGCGACGGCGATTATGAAATTTACACGGTCAACCCGGACGGCAGCGGCGCGGCGCGCCTGACCAACAACCCGGCGGCGGATCGCGAGCCGGTCTGGTCGCCCGACGGAAGTAAACTCGCCTTCGTCAGCACCCGCGACGGCAACACCGAAATTTATGTGATGAACGCTTCGGGCGATGCCAGCGGTTTTAACCTGCCGACGCGTCTCACCAATCACCCCGCGTCCGACCTCAATCCCGTCTGGTCGCCCGACGGGACGAAAATAGCCTTCGTCAGCGACCGCAACGGCGACGACGAAATCTTCCTGATGAACGCGAACGGGAGCGTCCAGACGAATCTCACCAACAACGATTTCGACGACACAGACCCTTCGTGGTCGCCCGACGGCGCGAAACTGGCTTTCGTTTCCAACCGCGAGGGGAACGAAGAAATCTACACGATGGACGCGACCGGCGCAGCCGTCGCCAACATTTCCAACCACGCCGCGTCCGACCGTCATCCTTCTTGGGGCGGCGCGCGCATCGCGTTCCAGAGCAACCGCGACGGCAACGATGAAATCTACGCGATGAATGCTGCCGACGGCGGCGCGCTCGCCCGCCTGACGACGAACGCCGCGTTCGACACCGAGCCGTGGCTTTCCAGCGACGGCACGCGCATCGCTTTCCAGAGCACGCGCGACGGCGGAAACTTCGACGTGTATGTCATGGGCGCAAACGGCGGCAACCCGACGCGTCTCACGTTCACCGGAGAGGACAACGATCTCGAAGTCTCGATTCAGAAACAACCGGCCGCCGCTTCCGCGCCCGCCGCCGCATCCGTGCAGTTCGTCACTGCCAACCAATCCGTGACGGAGGGGGCGACGAACGTTACCGTTCAGGTTTCGCGCACGGGCGATACGTCGGGCGTGTCCGTCGTTGACTACGCCGCCATGAGCGGCTCGGCCTCGGAGCGTTCGGATTTTTCGACCGCCATCGGCACGCTCAGATTCGCCGCAGGGGAGACGACCAAGAGTTTCACCATCGCGATCATAGACGACGCCTTCGCCGAACCGGACGAGACGGTCAATCTCACGCTCGGCAACGCGACGGGGGCGAGCGTCGGCGCGCTCGGCAATACCACGTTGACGATCCGCGACAATGACGCGGCCACCGCGCAGGCCAACCCGATTGACACCCCGGAGTTTTTCGTCCGGCAACACTATCTCGACTTCCTCAACCGCGAACCCGACACGGAGGGCTTCAACTCGTGGGTGAATGTGCTGCGCAACTGCCCCACCGGCGATACGCGTTGCGACCGCATCGAAGTCTCGGCGGCCTTCTTCCGCTCAATCGAGTTTCAACTCAAGGGCTTCTTCGTCATCCGCTATCACCTCGCGTCGTTCGGGCGGCTCCCCACTTATCGCGAGTTCGTCCGCGACACGCAGCGTATCAACGGCGCAACCTCGCAGGAGGTCTTCGCCAACCTGACCGCCTACAGCAACGAGTTTGTGGCGCGCCACGATTTCAAAGAGATATACGACGCGCTCTCGAACGCGGCCTACGTTGATCGAATCTTGCAGACGGCCGGCATCACGTTGCCCAATCGCGATCAACTCGTCAATGATCTGAACGCGGGCACGAAGACGCGCGCGCAGGTCTTGCGCGAGATCGTCGAAAGCGCGGCCTTCGTCGCCAAGGAATACAATCGCGCCTTTGTCGCCACGCAGTATTACGGTTATCTCAGGCGCGACCCCGACACCGAAGGGTTCAACAACTGGCTCGCCTACCTCAATGCCAACCCGGACGACTACCGGACGATGGTCAACGGTTTCGTCAATTCCAACGAATACCGCGCGAGGTTCGGCAATCCCTGACGGCCGGAGTTTTTACTAAACGGGAAGACGGCGTCGTCGAGAGTTCGAGTTAAAAAATTTGAACTCTCGACGACGCCGTCTTCCCGTTTTCTTGTAAGTTATTCCGCCAGAGCTTTTTTCGCGATGACGACCTGGAGCGGGTCGAATTGCGGATTGAGTTTGAGCGCGCTTTCCAGATATTCGCGCGCCTTGCCTCTGTCGCCTGCGGCGCGCGCGATCATCCCGGCATGGTAGAGAATCTTCGCGTCCTTGATGCCCGTGCGCATGGCATCTTTGATGGCAGCCTGCGCCTCTCGTATCTTTCCGGCCTTGAGCGCTGTCCAGGCGAGCGTGTCCGCGCCGTAGATGTCCTGCCGCTTTGCATAGTCTCTCACGGCGATGTCATAAGCCTCCTGCGCCTTGAGATCGTGATCGGCAAAGTAGTTGGCGAGCAGTCTCTCGTGCAGACTGCTTTCGAGCGGATTGGCGCGGGCGACCACCTCGACGCGCGCATACTGCGCGACGGCTTCCGCCTCACGTCCCGCCAGTTTATAGAGATCGCCGAGCGCGGCGAGATAGGGCGGCTCGGGAAGCTGTTGATTGACCGCCGTGTATTCCTTAACTGCGCCTTCCACATCGCCGACGGCGGCGCGCACGCGTGCCAGCGAGGCGCGCGCGTGAAGATCGTCGGGTAGAACTTTCAACGCGTCTCGATAGTGGCGTTCGGCCTCGTCGTACTGACCGACGGAGAAGGCGACCTCGCCGAGTTGCCAGTGATACCAGCAGATCGTTTCGGCGTCCGTCCCACTCAGGGCGAGAGAGAGGGCGAGCGCGGCCTTGAAGCGTCGGGCGGCGGTTTCCGTCTCGCCTTTGATTTGCGCCAGACGCGCGTGGCGTGTCTCCACGGCGGCGTCGGGGCGCGGCAGGGTATCCATTTTGGCGAGAACGCGCCCGGCCTCGTCGTACTTGCCTAATTCGAGAAGCTGATCGAATAGCAGGACGTAGGATGACAACTTGCCGGGTTCGAGTTCGACCAGACGAAGCGCGTGCTTGTGCGCTTCGTCGAACATGTGGTGCGCCGATTCGGCCCTGACGAGCGCGGCCAGCCCGCCCGTGTTTTGTTCTTCGGGGAGCGCCTTGAGTGAATTTCGCGCGGCGGAGAGCGCCAGTTCGAGATAGCGCGTGTCCCCGGTTTCATGTTCGAGTTGAAGGTAATAATCCGTGAGTTGGTTGTGCGCGATGAAGTCGTCGGGGTCGCGTGTCACACGTTCTTCAAAGAACCGGACGGTGTTTCTCGTCTCTTCTTTAGAAGAAAGCGCGAGGGCGGCATTCGTGTTCGGGGCGGGCGCGCTCGCGTCGCGCACACCGGCACGCCCCCACCAGCCGCCGCAACCGCTCGACACGCAGAGCGCGGCGGCAAACAAACTGCTCCGAATTAGTGATTTGATTGAAGACGGGCGAGATGTCATAAAGTTTAAACGAGTAGTGACGGGAGAACTACGAGACTCTTCCACACGCGGCGGAGTTGCTGAAACTCTCGTGGCCGTCGTCCGGCAGAGCGCGCGCTGGAAGCGTAGTCTAAGGCAGCGCGGCGACGCTTGAGCGCAGACCTTCGAGATATTGATTGTTGGGGTTGACGGCGGCCAGTTGTTCGACGGCTTCACCGGCGACGGTTTTGTCGCCGAGTTGGAGCGCGGCGGCGGCGATGTTTTGCAGAGCCTTCTCATGACGCGGGTCTATCTTCAGAGTCTTGCGATACTCTTCGATGGCGCGGCGGAAGTCTGGCGGCTGGCGCTGGAAGTAGGTGTTGCCGAGGTCTGTCTGCACGTCGGCGTTCTGCGGCCGGACGGCGAGGGCGCGCTCATAAAAGGGGGCGGCTGAGGCAAAGTCGCCCGCGTCGTATTTCGTGTTGCCCATCGCGGAGAGAGCGTCGAAATCACGCGGCTTCAAGTCAATGGCGCGTTGCAGGTAGAGCGCGGCTTTGTCGAAGGCTTTGAGTTTGTAGAAGATCGTGGCCGCGTTCATCTGGAGATCGAAATCTTTCGGTGTACGGTCGGCGGCCTCCATGGCGGCCTGCGCGTCGGCGTTCGTCGCGGCGACGCCGTTCGGGTTGGAGTTCGCGGCGGCGGCCGCACTGTTGATGTCGGGGTGGCCGGGCGGGAGCGGCGCGCCCGCCTGCGTGGGATCGAGCGGCGGGGCGGAATCCGAAGGCTCGCTCGCCGCGTTCGACGCGGCTGCCGGCGCGGCCGGGATGCTGCCGGTGATTTTGTTGGCGAGGAAGAAACCCCCGCCGAAGCCGAGCGTCAGACCGATTACGCACAGGAGAATGTTTTTGCTCATAGACGGTTGAAACGTTGCAGCCTTTCGGAGAAATAATCAGGAGGCATCGGAAGATAACAATTTCGCGTCAAATCGGGAGAACCCCGTAGGCGGCGCACCCGCGCCCTTTAAGAGGCATCGTCGCCCGCCCATCGCATGATACACGATGCGGTAACAACGCCGAAAACGCGGCGCGCGGTGGTTAATTCAAAGCATCGAAAAAACGTGAGGACGATTAGTTGATGATGCGACAGTGATCGGCTATGATGGCCTCCACCGTGGACGACCCGCGCGACTCTGACCCGCAGACGCGCCAGATTTCAAAGAAGTTTCCTTCAGTGCCATTGCTGAAATTCATAAACAAATGTCTGCCATAGAAGAAACCAAAAACGAGATAGGTGTGAACCGGATTGCCCCCGCCGTCCGTGCAACTCCCTCGATCATCACACGTCTGCTCAATCTCCTGAGTTCCGTGCGCTTCGGCGTCACGCTGCTAATCCTGCTCGCCTGCGCCAGCATGATCGGCATGCTCATCATGCAGACGAACGTGGACGGCTTCGACAAATATTTCGCCGGTCTGACCCCTTCGCAAAAACTGCTCGGCGGCGTGCTCGGCTTTTTCGACATTTACCACGCGTGGTATTTCAACGCGCTTTTGCTCGTGCTCTCGCTGAACATCGTGCTGGCTTCGATAGAGAGGTTTCCCGGCGCGTGGCAATACGTCGTGCGCCCGAAACTCGAAGTCGTCGCCGCGTGGCTGCGCAAGCAGCCGGTGACGACGACGCTTGAGATGCGCGCCGACAGCCGCGCCGCGCTCGTCGAACGACTCGCCGAGGCTTCACGCAAAACCGGCTTCAAGCCCATCGTCACCGAGAAGGGCGCGCGCACCTTCATCCTCGCGCAACGCGGCACGTGGAATCGCCTGGGCGCATACGCCGTCCACGTCGCGCTGCTGACGATCTTCTTCGGCGGCTTTATGACGGCGCAGTTCGGGCGCACCGGCTCGATGTGGATGAAGCCCGGCGCATCGGCCAGTGAAATGTCCGAGACCGTCTTCAAGATCGAGGACATGAACACCTTCCGTCTCGACAAGTCAACGGCCACACTGCCTTTTGAAGTGATCTGCACCGACATCCAGCAAAAGTTGATCAGAAAAGAAGGCCCGATCACGGCCGACAACACGATTGACTGGATGACGCGCATCAAGATCAAAGACGAGACGGGCGAACACAACGCGCTTGTCCAGATGAACCGCCCCTTCGACTATCGCGGCTATCGTTTCTTTCAGGCCAGCTTTATGAACCTCGGCCACGCGCGCAACATCACTTTGCGCCTGACGCCGGAGGCGGGCGGCGTACCGCAGGACGTACAAGTCACGCGCGACGGCTCGACCGAACTCGCAGACGGAACGAAGATCAACTACGTGGACTTCCAACCCGACTTCCAGATGCAGGGCGCAAAGGTGGGAACGCAGTCGGGCGAGTACAACAACCCGGCGGCGATCCTGAACGTGGTCAGCCTGGCGGGCGAGCGCAGCCGCGCCTTCGCCTTCGCGCAGGAGTTGCCGTCGGGCGCGCCCGTCGGCCGCGCGGTCGCGGGTTACAAGTTCCGGCTCGTTGATTTCGAGAAAGTGCCGGAGGCGCACATGCTCTCCGTCCAGCGCGACCCCGGCACAACCATCTTTTACGCCGGCAGCGGGATGCTCTTCGTCGCGCTCTCGGCCGTCTTCTTCTTCTCGCACCAGCGCGTGTGGGCGATCATCGAAGAGTCTGACGCCGACGCGAAGACTTTTCAGGTTACGCTCGGCGGCAACACCAACCGCAACGTCGTCGCGCTCGAAGACAAATTCAAAAAACTCTTACAGGCCATCACCGGCCAACCCCAAGAGGTGAAAAATTCATGAGTGATGCTTTTAATAATGAAGACGGCAGCATCTGGTCGTTCAAGTCGTACCTGCCCGCCATCATCCCCATCGTCGGCGCGATCCTGATGGTGCTGCTCCGCATACAGATGGGCGGCGACCGTTTCATGACGGACGGCGCGCTGATGATGATCGCGCTCGCCTGTTACCTGACGGCGGCCACCTTTCACCTGACGAACCTCTACGCGCCCTCGGACATGGCGCAGAAGATCGGTTTGTGGACGGGATGCCTCGGCGTGTTCTTCAACCTGTCGAGTTGGTGCGTGCGCTGGGTGGCGGGGTACGACCGCGAGTTGCAAATCTTTCAGGCGCAGGGAAAGACGGCGGCCGACATGGAGTGGGCTTTCCGCTTCATCCCGTTCGCCAATCTCTACGATCTGTCGCTCGCCTTCGCCTTCGGCGCGGGGATCACGACGATGGTCATTTCCGGGCGCAAAAACTTCCGCTTCATCGGCGCGATCTCTCTGCCGCTCGCCGCGCTCATACTCGTGCTGGCGCGCTTCATCGGCAACGAGTTTATCAACCTGCCGCCCGTGCTCGACTCCTACTGGCGGCCGATCCACGTCGGCATCGCCTCGCTCGCCTACGGCGTCGCGCTCGTCTGTTTCGCGGCGGCGGTCATCTATCTCTTAAAGGTCGGCACGAAGCCCGAATCAATGGCGATCTGGGCGGCCATTTTCGGCCTCGGCGTCTTCGCCACCGTCAGCCGCTTCTCGGTTTTCACGACGGGCATCTACACGGCCTCGACCTTCCTGCAAGGCTCGCGTCAGGCGTTGCCCCTGCGCGCCGACATCCCATACGTCGGCCTGCTCATCGTCGCCTCCGGCGTGCTTCTGCTCGGCGTCATCGGGCTTTTCGGCAAATACCTTTTGCACGACGACGAGCGGGCGCGCAACTGGGGTCACTGGCTGCTAAAACTCTCGCTCGTGTCGCAGGCTTGCGCCATTGTCGCCTTGGTGTCGCAGGTCAAGTCAATGACGAACGTCGTCAGCAAGATCAACCCGAACCAGTTTCCGCTGTTCGGCGCGTGGCTGGCGGAGCAGCAGGGCATGACGGCCGAACAGGTGCGCACGATTGAGCCGTCGCGCTTCGTCGCCGCCTCGCAGGAGTTCGTCGCGGAGCGCGGTTCGTCGCTCGTCCTGAGTTTGAACGCGAACCCCGTCGAACTCTCCGCGCTGATCACGGCGTTTGCCGCCACCCTCTTCGTCGTCTTCTTCAGTTTCCGCACGGACGTGTTGCGCAAAGCCCTGCCGTCGGCCGAGAAACTCGACAGCCTGATGTACAAGACGGCGAGCGTGGCCTTCGCCGGCCTCGCGATGCTGCTCGTGACGGGCGCGATCTGGGCGAACGAGTCGTGGGGTCGCTACTGGGGGTGGGACTCGAAGGAGACGGGCGCGTTCGTCGCCTGGCTCACCTACGGCGGCTTCCTCCATGCGCGCATCGCGCGCGGCATGACCGGCAAACGCTCGGCCTACTTCGCCGTCGTCGCCTTCCTGCTCGTCATCTTCACTTACCTCGGCGTCAGCTACCTGCTGCCGGGCTTGCACTCATACGCATAAGAGCCAGTGAATGGTGAATGGTAAATAGTAAATGGATGAAGACAGGTTTTCTCCATTTACCATTTACTATTTACCATTCACCATTGAATTATGAATCGAGAGAATATCCTGTTTTCCATCATCGGGGTGGGCTTCGGCCTGTTCTTCGGCTTCGGGTTCGCAAGCTGGGCGAACATGCGCGCCTCCGCCACGCTCGTGGGCGACGGCCGCGCCGTACAGTCTGCGCTGCCTTCAAACGGGGTGGCCGATCAGCAACGCCTGGAGACGGCCGCGCAGGCGGCGGTGAAAGCGGCGCGCGAAAATTCTTCCGACTATGAGGCGCAGATGCAGGCGGCGCGCACCTCGTTCCAGACCAACCGATTGGACGACGTGCTGGAATTTTTGCTGCGCGCCAACACTTTGAAGCCGGAGGAGCTTGAACCGGTCGTCGCGCTCGGCAACATCAACTACGACATCGGGAATTTTACCGCTGCGGAGAAGTGGTACACCGCCGCGCTCACCCGGACGCCAAACGACATCAGCGTCCGCATGGACCTCGGCATGACCTTCCTGCTGCGCAACCCGCCCGATAATGAACGCGCGATAACCGAATTCCGCCGCGCGCTCGAAATAGACCCGCGCCACGAGCCGACGTTGCAGAACATGGTCGTCGCGCTCACGCGCAAGGGCGACAAGGCGGAGGCGCGCACCACGCTCGACAAACTCGAAAGCCTCTATCCCGCTAACCCCGCGCTCTCGCAACTGCGGGCGGGTCTCGACGCCGGAGGCGCGGGGAAAACCCCGGCGGGCGGAAAGAATTAACGCGCGCCCGCGCGTTTGATGCGCCATTGATCCTCGCAACCTGCGCCTCACCGGAAAATCACCTCACCGGAAAATATCGTTGTCAGTCCGTGCCAACTGTGTTACAAGGAAAGCCTTCTGCTCCAGTGCTCCAAAATTTTAGCGGGCGAAGCGTTTGCTAATTTCAAGAATGATCTTCAGCGGATTTCTCAGCCGGTCGTGCGTCAGATTTACGAAGAGCCGACAGCGAAAGGACTAACGGGTTGCGACGCGCGGGTCTGTTTCGTCAAATCATCATCGATCTCCGTTTCATTACGCTGGTTGTCATCGTGTCCATCACGGCGATGATCTGCGTCTACACGCGCGCCGCTTCAAAAGAGTCCGGCGGGGAAGCGGCGGCGCAGCAGAGGAGATCGGGCGCTCGCCCGCAGCAGCCACGCCGTCGCCCGCCCGCCGCGCGCGCGCCGCGCGTTGACTACTCGAAATTTTCGCACGCGACCAAAGGCCACTTCGAAAATTGCTCTTCCTGTCACCTGATCCCGTCGTTCCAGAAGCCGGACATCGCCGACTATCCAGACCACCCCGCGTGCATCAACTGTCATCGCCAGCAATTCTTCCGCGGCGCGCGCCCCGTCATCTGCTCGAACTGCCACACCGTCACCGCGCCGCGCAGCGAAGCGCGCTTCAAGTTCCCGAAAGAGAACGAGGCGTCGCAGTTCACGGACATCTTCCCGCACGCCAGCCACATCAAGACGACTTCGCTCTTGCAGTTTGAGAAAGTGGTCGGCAGGAAGATGAACATTCAGGCGACCTGCATGCATTGTCACAAGGTTGACGCCGTCGCGCAGAAGCCTGCGGCGGGCGCGCCCAAAGACGCCTTCGTCGCGCCCGCCGGGACTTTCATGACCACGCCGACGAGCCACGCCACCTGTTTCGCCTGCCACTGGCAAAAGGGAGTGGAGAACCGCGAGCAACCGCCGCTCTCGACCGAATGCGCCTCCTGCCACAAGAACCTCGCGCGGCCTCTGATGCAGACGGCCGCGCTGACGGCGGCCACGGGCGCGTCGCCCGCACGACAGGCGAGCGCGCCGGAGATCGTCCCGGCGGTCGCGCGGGGAACTACGCGAAACGCTTTGCAGACCGCTTTGCAGGGCACGGTGGCCGCGCACAAAACCCTGATGCCGCCGCGCGTCTCGCCGAAGTTCGTACACGAACTCGACCCGCACAAGAAGCGCACGAACGACGAGGGTAAGGAAATCGCCATCACCTGCACGCAATGCCACGCCGGGGTGCGCAAGGCCGCGACGCTCGAAGCGATGCGGCTCAAGGTGAATCAGGTGCAACTGCTGCCGTCGTGTTCGACCTCGGCCTGTCACACCGCCATCTCCGGCACGACCGGATTGAAACTCTCCGTGTTCCGCGAGTTGAGGGAGCGCGGCAAGGACGCCAAGTTCGATTGCGCGCTCTGCCATGCGCCGCCCGTGAGTCTGAACCCGGAAGTGCCGTGCAGCCACTACAAGGCCGTGCTCGATTCTGCGAAGAAAGAGAATGAGGCGTTGGAGAAAGCCGGGAAGAAGCCTCGAACCCTGACCGGCGTCGAAAGTCTCATCCCGCCGCGCTGTGCCGAAAAACCGAAGGGGGGCAGTTAAACTATCGTGCGCCGCGCCGACGAAGAACGAATCGTGACGGGTAACGTCAACCCGACCGTTGATCCGCTTGCCACGCCGCGCCGCCGTGGGAGGAGCGTGCGCCGCGCGCTCGCCGTCGTGCTCTTGCTCGCCTGCGTCGCCGGTCTGTCAGCCCTGTCGCTCTTCAATCGCCGCGCCGCCGCTTCGCCCGCGTCAAACTCGCCTGAGATAGTCGAGCCGCAGCAGCAGCAGACGAGCGGCGTGGACTTCTCGAAGTTTATGCACAACAGCCAGCGCCACGCTTCGCTCGCCTGCGCCGACTGTCACCGGCGCGAGGCGAACAACTCGACGCGCCCCACGCTGCCCGGCCACAAGTCCTGCACCGGCTGTCACCTGCCGCAGTTCGTCACGCAGAACATCCCGATGTGCGCCATCTGCCACACGGATTTGAATTCGCAAAACCCGCCCGTCAAAGGCTTCCCCTCGCTCCGCAGCTTCAACGCGAAGTTCGACCACGCGCAGCACAACAGGGGAGCGGCGCGACCCGCCTCCGGCTGCATCGCGTGCCATACGCCCGCCGCGCGCCGCGCCGCCGCCATGACCATCCCGGCAGGTCTAGGCGCGCACGGCCAATGCTACGAATGCCACACGCCCGGCTCGCAAGCGAACGGGCGCGACATCGCCTCGTGCGGCGTCTGCCACTCGCCTGCGGCGCGCTATTTCCGCACCCCGACGAACGCCCGCGCCTTCAGCGCCAGCTTCAGCCACGCCACGCACGGCGCGCGCCAGCGTCTCGGCTGCGCCGACTGCCATAACCTGCGCGCCGGTCTCCCGCAGTCGCGGCAAGTCACCGCGCCCACAGTCTCGCAGCACTTCAACACGACGCGCGCCCAAAGCTGCATGACCTGCCACAACGGGCGGCGCGCCTTCGGCGATGCCGACTTCAACGATTGCAAGCGTTGCCACAAAGCCCCGACTTTCCGCATGGGCGTCTGACGAATTCGTCTGTTAAATTTCGGGAAAGAAAATTGACAACCGCGCGCGGCCGGTTTTATAGTGTCCGCACGCATGAACTTTCGAGTTCCTGTCGCTTGTATGGTTCAACGCTCTATCAAATCTTGCTCTTTATCTCTCCTGTGTCTCTGAAAAGGTTGCCGCCAGCGGCAAACCCCACTTTGAAGGACGACCAGCCATGAAATTACTTTTAGTTCTCGCAGCCACCCTGAGCTTCGCCGCCGTCACTTTGTCCGGCAACGTTGCCTCCCTCGCCGCCCTGAGCAGCAAGGTTCAACCGAAAGAAGTTATCCTCGGCAAAGACGCCAAAGCGACGGGGCAGGGCAGCAAGTCCGTCCTCTTCACGCATGATACGCACTCGCTGAAGCCCTACAGCGCCGACGGCAAATCCGTCATCGGCTGCGCCGAGTGTCACCACACGGATCAACCGAAGTCCGCGCTCAAGGGCGTGCTAAAAACCTCCGAGCGCGAGGAGATGTTGACGACGGCCTCTCTGGAGAAGGCCGACGCCAAGCCCGTCAAGACCTGCCGCGAGTGTCACGCGCAGACCGACGTGAAGCCCGCCCTGTGGCCGGCCAACCCGGAAGTCACCTACCCGGACGAGTCAGACCCGATCACGCTGACGAACGAGGAAGCCTATCACCGCAACTGCAACGTCTGCCACGACGCGGTCAAGAAGCGCGATCCGGCGACCAAAGCCCCCGTCACCTGTGTCCAGTGCCACAACGGGAAATAAGTAAAAGATAGTGAATGGTAAATGGTGAATGGTGAATGGAAACCTGTTCTTTCCATTCACCATTCACCATTTACCATTCACCAGTAATTCACCATTTACCTGTAAAGGGTAGTCTGGAACCGAACACAACATGCGAACTCTGGTCTTAGCTCTCGCCTGCGGAGCCGCGCTGGTCGCCTCCGGCTGCGGCTCACAATCCAATACGAACAACACGGGCGGCGCTGCCAACGGTAACACGTCGTCTGCCACTCGACCGGCGCAATCCCCCGGCATCCCGCCCGTCTCATCCGCGCACGGCAGCAACCCGTTAGGCGGCGCGCCCGCCGCCGACAACGCGGGCGCTTCGGCCAAACCGAGCGGGATTGACACCGCCGCGCTCGACGCCAAAATCGAGAAGGCCGATGCGAAAGCCAAAGCCGGCGGCGCGACGCAGGCCGATAAACTCGCCGCCGCCGCCGCCTACCTCGAACGCGGCAACCTCTACCGTGACGCAGGCCAGCCCGCGCTCTACAAGTTCGCCCTCGGAGATTATCGCCACGCCCTGCGCTACCAGCCGGACAACGCCGAGGCGCGCGAGAAGATGAACGAAATCGTCAGCATCTACCAGTCAATGGGTCGCCCGGTTCCCACCAACGGCAGCGAGCCGTAAATCATCTCTTCCGTCCCAAAGACCGGGAGGCCGTTAAGCAACTTGATGCTTAGCGGCCTCTCGATTTTGCGCAGCGAAATTGTCTGACGCCGGCAGCGACGACGGCTTTCAGCCGATCTTGATGCCGATGGCTTCGAGGAACTTGGTCGGGCGGTCGCCGCCGATCATGGCGAAGATGTAATCGTTCTTGACGGTCGCTTTCACTTCCTGCGAGCGCGCGTTCATCAGCACCACTTCGTCTTCGTGAATCTCTTTGATGGCCGTGCCGAAGTAGACCTTGATCTTGCCTTCGTCTATACAGTCGTACACCTGTTGCTTGTTGCCGAACTTGAGGTCGTTTTTCAGGTCGCTGCGGATGACGAGCGTCACTTCGTTGATCTCGTCTTCGGGTCGGAAAGTGATCTTCGTGCCGTCGCGGCGTGCGACGAGGTCAACCGCCGCCTCGATGGCCGAGTTGCCCGCGCCGACGATGATGATCTTCCGGCGGCGATACTCTTCCGGGTCGGTCAGTTTGTATTTAACTTTGTCCTCTTCTTTGCCGTCGCGCGTCACCTTCATTTCCTCGCCGGGCAGCCGCAGCTTCATCGGCGTGCCCCGGTTGCCGAGCGCGAGGACGACGCGGCGCGCGCGGTAAGTCTTCTTCTCCTTCGCCACGCCCTGCGCGGTCTCGATTGTGAAGTAGTCGCCGTCTTCGGCCTTCTTGACGGACTTGCAACTCTCGTTTTCGTTGACCGCGACACCGTTTTGCAGCATCGTGCGCGTCCAGGTTTCGAGGATCACTTCGCGCTGCAAGCCCGCTCCGTCAACGGCGATGCCGCCGCGCGATTCCATCGTCTCCGGTTTGAAGAAGACGTACTTGTTGGCGGGGTAGGCGTCAATCGTCGCAAGCACTTTGTCCTGCTCGATGGCGACGTAGCGAAGTTCGGCCTGTTTGGCGAGGATGGCGGCAGAGAGACCCGCCGGGCCTGCGCCGATGATCGCCACGTCGAGTTCGGCCTTCGGCTCGGGCGTCCCTGCGTGCAACTCCTCGACGATGTGCTTGATGCAGTCCGCGCCCTCGTTGGCGGCGTTTTTGATGAGGGGCGTGCCCGACACGTCGCCGATGATGTAGCAGCCGGGGACGTTCGTCATGAACGTCGCGTCGCGCGTCGGCACTTTGCGCGGCGGAATCTTCTTCGTCGTGTTGACGACGATGCACGCCTTCGGATTGACGGGGCACTCGACCTGGCATGAGGTGTCTTCCATGCACTGCGCGCTCGCGATTGACTTGGCGACGCCACCGACGATGGCGAGCACGTCGTGCGGGCACGCGTCCACGCAGGCGTGGCAGCCGATGCAGCGTTCGGTGACGATGACGGGGTGCGGGTAGGTCGCTCCGTCCGGGTCGTACTTCTCCAGCAACTCCGGCGTGAGTTGGCCGCTCGCCGCCTCTTCGGTCTTGGTTTGCGCGGGCGTCTCTTCGAGCAACTGGCGTGCGCGCCGCGCGTCGCGCAGTGCGAAGCCGATGCCGGCCAGAACAAATATCATGCTCACGCCCACCCAGCCGAACCACGGCAACCCGCCGAAATAATCCTTGCCCGCGAAATTATCACGCGTGTACAGGTTGATCGCCAGCAGCAGCGCGAGCAGCGCGAGGATGATGAACAATTGCGACTTTTTCATGGTCTCGGAAAGAAGTTGATAGTTTGAACTGAAAACTATTTGTCGCGCGCGTCGGCGAGCAGCGACGGATTCCAGTGGCGTCTGTCGCGCACGTGCTGGACGTGGCAGGAGGTGCAGTTGGGCGTGTTCGGCGCGAGCAGGGCGAGTCCCGTCTGCGCGTCCTGTTTGCCGCTGTGGCAGGCGGCGCAGGTCGTGCGGGGCGTCTCGCGGTCGAGCGACGCGCCGTAAGACTTGTGGCAAGTGGAGCAGGAGACTACGCCCTCGACGCCCGCGAGCGCGCCCGTTGTGCGCACGCGGTACAGGTGCAGGGCGTGGAACTGCGCGCTGAGCCGCCCGCCCTCGTCCTTCGCCGCCACAGGCCAGTTCGCCACGAGTTGCTTGAGGTCTTCCGGCTTCTGCTGCCACGCTTCCTCGTCCACGCCCTTCCACTTCCACTGGCCGTTCACCACCGGGTAGCCGAACGTGCCGCCGTGCGGTGTGAACACGCGCCGACCCTGATAGAGTTTCCGATTGTTGTCGTTGTGGCAACCGGCGCAGGTTTCGTCGAAGCGGACGCCCTTCTGAAAGTTGGCGTTGAAAGGGGCGACGCCGGGGCGAAACTCCGCGCCGCGATGCTCGGAGTGGCAACTGACGCAGCCGATGCCTGCCGCCTGATGCGGGGCGGTGACGGTGGCCGTGAAGGCTTCCGTCTGGTGGCACGTCGCGCAGTTCGTCTCCATGCTCGCGCGCATCGTATGGCACGTCGTACAGGAGTTGGCGTTCGGCTCGCTCGCGATGGCCGGCGACGAGTTGAAACTCGCGCGGGCGTGCGCGTTCGAGACGGGAGCGGGCGAGAAGGCCGACGTGTAGCTGAACGCCGCGACGATGGAGAGCAGGCCGACGACGACCACGCCCCAGGTGAAGATCGAGAAAGGCCACGGGCGTTCGAGGTCGCGCGTCGGTTTCCAGTTGAATCGCGCCTTGCCGAGCTTGGGCGCGGGCTGTCGCGGCCTGAGCGGCGAGGGGCGCGACACCTTGCCCGCCTCGCGCTTGCGCTTCTCCCAGAAGACATCGAGCGCGCCCTCGTCCGCCTCAGTACCGCCCGAGCCGCCGGCGGCCGAGGCCGCGGAGTCTGCGCCGATGTCACCTGTCTGCGGAGCGTCTAAAGATTGTGATTGCGCGCCGGTTAAAGCGTCGGCGTCGCCGATGTTCACGGTGGTCTGATACCTGACCTTGACCGAGAGCGCGCTGTCCGTGAAGTCTATGAACAGGAAGAACGGGCCGATCTGCAAGACATCGCCGTCGGCCAGCGCGGCCTTCTCGTGGACGAGGTTGCCGTTAAGCGTCGTCGAATTTGAAGGGCTGAGGTGAAAGATGTAGAAACGCCCGCCGAGTTTTCTGATGCCCGCGTGGAGGCGCGAGACGGTCGGGTGGTTCAGGTTGAGTTCGCTGTCGGGCGCGCGTCCGATAGCCAGACCCTCCGAGATGATCGTCACCGGATCGAAGGAGCGATCTTCGCGCGTGATGATGAAAGTGTTGGCCTCTTGCCGTGTGCTCACTGAAATTGACTCCGCCGTAAATTCGCGTCGGCTCTTGAAATGAACTGCGAGAGAGTTTCTTTAATGCACTCTGAAAAACACTACCTGAATGATGTGTACCAGCATCAACACCAGCATCAGCGAGGTGGCGACGACGTGCGGCGCGAGCCATAGTTTGAGCAACTGGTGCAGGTAGATGAGCGAATCCACACGACGCAGCGTGACGGTAGATTCGATGGCTTCGTGCAGCAGTCGCCCTTCCGGCCGGTACAGCGACGGGTCGTCTTTCCCGTAGATGAACGTGCGGCTCAACTCTTCCGGCGACTTCTTATAGGATTCGAGTTCGGTCTTGAAGTCTTCGCGCGCCTGCGAGTGGAGGGAAGTCAGGTCTTCGCGCCGCACGTACTGGCGCAGCAGGTAGCCGAGCGAGAGGTAACGCGGGCGCACCTTGCGCCGGATGATGTCGCGCACGCCCGCGTCCGCCTGTGCGCCGATCCCTGCGAGCGTTTCGCGCAGTTCTTCCCGGCGTGCACGCAAGTCCTCGATGAGCAGCGGTTCGCCCTCAATGCTCGTCATGATGCGCGGGACGAAGATGTAACAGGCGATGCCGAAGAGTCCCGAGAGGATGACGAGATCGAATGAGATCATCAGGAGGGAAGTGAGCAAACCGCCGGTGCTGCGCCCGCCGTGGAGCAGCAGGAGAATCCCGGCGACGATTCCGGCATAGACGTGCGCGAGCATCCAGTAGCGCAGCGCGCCCGCCCGCCGCCGGTAGATTTGCTTGCGCCCCGGATAGGCCATGACGATGCCGATGCCGACGAGCCCGACGAGGCCGGTCAGCCAGCGCACCGTGAGCCACGTGCCGCCGATCCGCCCGTCTAATCCGTAGCGGAAGATCGCCCAGACGGTGAGCGCCGTGAAAACGATGGTGGAGATGATGCCGCCCGCGTGCCATAGGCGTGCGGGGATGTCGCGCTTGTGGATGTTGCGCCCGATGGCGTGCGTCTGGTCTTGAAAGACGATGCCGATGCGGTTTTTGACTTCGGTGAAATACTCGCGCGGGTTGACGCGCACGAGCGCGCCCGTCGGGCAATTTTCCTGGCACGAATAGGCATGCGTCTTCCGGCCGGGCGGGTTGAGACCCGTGTTGTTGCAGAGGTTGCATTTGACGGCGAGCAAATTCTCCGTCTCGGTGACGGGCGGAGGCGGTTCGGGCGGCGCGAGGCTGAACCACTTGCCGAGGCGCGTCCGCCACGTCGCGGGCGCGGGCGCGACGGGCTTGCGGGGGATCATCGTGATCGCGTTATAGGGGCATTGCGTGGCGCAGTCGCCGCAGCCGATGCAGGTCTTCGGGTCAATATCAATCTGGCCGTTGCTGAAACGACCGATTGCGCCCGTCGGGCAGCCGGTCAGACATTCGGGGTCTTGGCAGTGGAGGCAGACGGAGGGAGAGAGGACGTGCTGGCTCGACGTGCCGCCCAATTTTTTCGGGCGTTCGATGTGGATGCCGCGCCGGAGCAGGCGCGACTGGCCGTGAACCTTGTGGCAGGCGAGCGAGCAGTTGCCGCAGCGCACGCACAAGTCCATGTCCATGACGAGCAAATTCGTGCCGTCAACGATGCCGGTGGAAATCTCTTTCTCGGCCGCGCCGAGTTGCAGCGCGGTCGTGCCCTCAACCCTCTCCACAGTGTCGTCGGCCTTTGAAAATTCGCTGAACTTGCCGAGCACCGCGTCGCGCAGTTTCGGGTTGGCGCGCAGGTGCGAGATCGAGACTTCGAGCACT
Organism: Pyrinomonadaceae bacterium; assembly: GCA_035296445.1. GTDB lineage: Bacteria > Acidobacteriota > Blastocatellia > Pyrinomonadales > Pyrinomonadaceae > JAIVJZ01. The sequence continues at coordinate 70,201 of DATHAZ010000013.1, forward strand.
TCGGTGCGCGAGAGTATTGTTGCCGTGTACGCCCAGCTTTTGTCGTCGCGGATGCCTTCGAGGCCGAGGCAATTGCCCGCGCCGAGAAAATCGAGACCCGCCTGCCCGTCGAGCGCGGCGGCGAGGTCGGACATCGCGGGGTTGAATTCCGCCCCGCTCACGCAACGCACCCAGCCGTTTTTGATGAAGATGATGTTCTCGATCTTTCCGCCTTCGCGGTGCAGGACGTGGTTTTTGCCGTAAACCATGAAGCGCGCGGCGTCGCCGAGTTGTTTGAGCAGGTCGGCGTCGAAGGCGCCGCCCGTGGCCTGTTGCACGTCCACGAGCGTGCGCCCCAAACCGTGTTGGCGGTAGGTCACGTCGAGGTTCTGCCCGAAGGCCGGGAGCTTGCGCAGGAGGCGCAGCGCGGGGCGTGTCACTTCGAGCACGGTGGCGGGTTGCTCTCCAGTGGAAGCCTTGACCGTGGCGTTGCGGGGCACGCCCGCCAGGATCGCCATCTCGCCGAAACTGACCCCGGCCGGAATCTCGCCCACCTTCTTCGGCGCGCCGCTCTCGTCATTGACGTAAGCGTCGCACATGCCGGCCACCGTGATGTAAAAGGTGTTGCTGCCCCAATCGCCCTGCCTAATGATCTCCTCGCCCGGCTGGAATTCGAAGAGGCGCACGTAAGGCCCGACTTTCTTCCCGTTGTAATTGCGTCCGTAGGCGATCACTTCGAGGTCGAGTTCGTATTTAAAGTGATCGTGTTCCCCGTCCCATTCGACGAGTTCCGAGATGATGTCAACCTTGCTGATGGCGTCGAGGATAGTTTTATGCTTAGTAATTTCCTTGGGCATAGAAAAAGGATGATTTCAATTTTTTAAGGTAGAACGATTTGAACGGGAGCGACCGGCTCGAAAAGCAGAAGCCTTCAAAAGCTGCGAAAGGCTTTAATTCTGAACTGCGCGCATTATAGCAGAGTCCGCCGCCAGTGGTTAGACTTTTAAACCCGGCCGAACGCGGCGGAAGGAAAGGGCTGCGAGTCGAAAAATCCATCCGGTTTTTTGGAACTTCGCGGGCGGCGCGGCGTGTACAGGGTCGGGCGAGTGGCGGCCGGAAGTGTATAATAACGCCGTTGAAACAGCCGAGCGCGAAGCCCACGGGCCTAGCGCCGGGAGAGCGGAAATTCATTTCACGCGCCCGCCCGCGAACGACGGCGAGCCTGCCTGTCCGAACATGAGTGCGATTAGCTCCGTAGACGAACTGATTCTCCCCGCGCGGGCGTCCGTGGCCCGGCAAACCGCCGTGGCCGAACCGCTCTCCGATCACAGTTTGCTGGAAGCCGCGCGCACGGGCGACGAGACGGCCTTCGCGGAACTCGTCAGGCGTTATCGCAACCAAATCACGAACTACATCTATCGCCTGACGAACGACTACGAGGGGGCGGTTGATCTAGCGCAAGAGACTTTCATGCGCGTCTATCGCGCGGCGGATCGCTACCAGGCGACATACGCCTTCTCAACCTACATCTATCGCATCGCGACCAATCTCGCGATCAGCGAGTTGCGCCAGCGCAAACGCCGCCGTCTCGTGTCGCTGACAGGCTTTTTCCAGACGCGGGATCAGGCGGGCGAGCCGTGCGAGTTAGACCCGGCGGACAAGCGGCCTTTGCAGGATGCAACGCTCGTGGACGACGAACGCCGCGCGGCGGTCGCCCGCGCGATTGCGACGCTGCCGGAGAAGTATCGCGCGCCGCTCGTTTTGCGCGACATAGAGGAGCGCAGCTACGAAGAGATCGGGCGCATTCTGGAGATGAGCGAGGGCACGGTCAAGTCGCGCATCAGCCGCGCGCGGACATTTCTGCGGGATAAGTTGCATGGCTATTTATAGTCGAGTGGTGGTGTGAAAACATGAATTGTCAGAAGTGCAAAAACGAGATCGAAGAGACTGACCTGCGCCGCGAATCTTTAAGCCGCGCGGCGGAAGCACACGTCGCAGCTTGCGAGAGTTGCCGCCGCTTCGGCGATGAGCGTCTCGCGCTGCGGCGTCTGGTCGGCGGGTTGGAGAAAGTTTCAGCCCCCGCCGATTTCGACTTCCGCATGCGCGCGCTAATGGTCGCGGAGCGGGGCGTCCGCGCTCCGCGTGCGAAATGGTTCAACCTGTCGCCCGCCGCGCTTTCGTGGCCTTTGGCGGGCTGCCTCGCGCTCGTCATCTCCGCTTCGCTCTACTTTCAACCACGGCAGCCGGAGACACCACCTCCTGCGGCCACGCAGGCGCAACAGTCGGGCGCGGCGGCGACCATCGCATCGCCGCAGACTTCCATCGCCGAAGTAGCATTGCAAAGCGATCAGGCGGTGAACGACAAAACCCGGCCGGGCGTTACAGTCGCCTCGTCGAGAATTTCTCCCGCGCCGGAACGTCGGCGGTCTGCGCTCGCGCGTCTCGCCGTGGCGAAGGGCGTCGAGAGGAAGTCGGCTCAAGTCGAAGAATCAACTTCTACGAGTCTGACGGGTTCGACTCCGCGATTCGCGACGAGCGGCGCGACGCGGAGTGAGAGCGCGTTGATTCCCGTGCCGCTCGATGCCCCCGAAGGCCAGTTGAAAGTTTTACTACGCGACACGAGCGGCGCGGCGCGCACGATCTCGGTTGATTCCGTCTCCTTCGGCTCACGCGATGTGATGAGACGCCCCGGCGCGACGTACAGCAGGGCTTCTCTTTCCTCGAATCAAGGTGTGTGGTAGTGCTGTCAAAACGCTCTAGCCAGAGAGTTCGTGAATTGCCCTGCGCGGCCGGCGGCGGGCGAGGCCGCTCTCTCTCTCTCTTCTCAATGGCCGCCTGCGCCTTTGTGTTGTGCGGCGTCGCAGAGGCGTTCGCGCAAACCGCGCGGCCTGCTCGTCGCCCACCTCTTCCCGTCGCCGCGTCAACGCCGGCGAAGAATGGCGCGACGACGCTTAAAATGCACGAGTCCGTGCCGCAGGTGATCGCCGTAGTGCATCGTCTGAGCGGTTGGAAGCTGCGCACTCTGCTGACGCCGCCCGACGCGCCCGTCGCTTCCTCGTTCGACGAGAATTTCGTCCGCACCAATATCGTCGCCGGTTACATTATGCCCGACGGGCGCACGGTGGTGGCGCGGCTGCCGCAGGCCGAAGCCGAGATGTTGAATCTCGCCGCCTTCGGCTATTCAAAATTGCGCGCGACGTTAGACGGCGATGCCGGGTTGCTGCTCGTGCGCCCCGACGGGGCACAGTTCAACGCGCGCTTCATCGGGCTGGACGCCAGCACCGGACTCTCGCTCCTCGAATCGGACAAGCCGCTGCTTGCGCCCGCCTCGGAAGTTGATATTAGCCAGCCGGTCGTCGGCCAACGTGTACGCGTGATCGCGCCCGTGCGCGCCGCGCTCGGGCGAGGGACGCCCGCGCCCGCCGCCACGCCGCGCCCGGACTTCGCGCCCGTCGGCGATGAAGGCGTGCTCTACATGAACATGACCGAGGAGGCGGGGCAGTTGCGCGAAGTGAAGCGTTCGCCCTCGGGCAAGGCGATGGAGGTCTTGGTCGAAGTTGATCGCGTCTCGCCCGAATGGGCGGGGGGCGTCGCCCTGAGCGAGTCGGGCATGCTCATCGGCATCATCGAAGAAAGCGACGCACGCGCGACGCGCCTAATGTCGGCCGAGATCGTGCGCGGCGCGGCGCGGCGCATACGTGAGCGACGCGCGAGCGTGCCGCAGCCGTGGCTCGGCGCACGCGGGGATGCGCTCGCCTTCGCGCCGCTCGAACAATTACTTGCGGGCGGGTGGACGCGCGAACAGGCGCGCTCATTGTTGACTCGACAACGCGGCGTGTTGTTGACCTCCGTTGCGCCGGGGACTCCCGCCGCCCACGCGGGGCTGCGCCCCGGCGACGTGGTCGCGCGCATCGGCCAGCACGACGTGCGCAGCATCGAAGATATGTCCTCGATGATCAGGGAACTAGGCGGCAACACGCTCGCCAATTTCACCGTGCTGCGCGCCGAGAGTGCGCCGCTCAACCTCCCGGTTCGTCTCAGCGAATCGCCGAGTCCGGGTCTGGATACGGCGCGCGCCGAACTCCGCGCCGCACAGGCGGAACTCCACACGATACAGGTCGCCCTGCGAACCACGGAGCAAGATGTCCGCCGGCACGAGACGGCTCTGCGTCAGATCGAAGAAGAGATCAAGCGACTTACGCCCGGCGCAAACATGGCTGCGCAGTCGGCGCGTTTACAGGAAGACCTGAAGAGCGCGCAGCTACAGTTTCGATTGATGCAGGAGCGGGTGAGAAAAATTTCCGCCGATAGTGAACTCATACGCGCGCGCGTGGCCGAGGCCGCCGGGCGTTACCGCGCCGCGAGCGAGGCTTACGGGGGATTGGCCGTCAAACCCCTGCTTGCTTTCGGGTTGGAAGCCGTGCGCATTTCGCCCACGGGCACGAAAATTTCGGGGGCGCATCAAAACGGCCTGCTCGTCATGTCGGTGCGGCCGGGCAGCGTGGGGGCGGCAAGTAAAATTCAGGCCGGGGACATCATCGAGTCAATCGGCGGCCAAATCTTCTCCGACGCCAACTGGAACTTCAACCTCCCCGCCGATTTCGACACCGAACTCTCGCTCGGCATCCGGCGCGACGGCGAAAAACTCTCTTTCACCCTGTCGCGCGGTAACAGCCCGCAGTAAGAATAAGGGGAACGGGTAAAGGGAAAGGGGTAGGAGGATAAAGGAGAAAGAGAAGCGGGGAGACATTCGATCCTCCTGCCTTTCTTTTCCCCTTACCCTTTTACCCCTTTCCCTCTTTCCGTCCCCTTTTTACCTTTGCCTTCCCGTTTGTGCTACTCTAGCCGCACACTCGTTCGTGATCTAAAAATCGCTTTTGCAAATCTTCCCACGGAGGCGAAATGCTAGAGGAAGCTGTTGAGCACTATCATCAGTTGTTGGCGGATAACGAACTGGCCGAGGCGTCGCGCAAGATGCTTGACGAGGGGTTGGAACGCGCCAAACTGATCTTCGGCGGTCGTCGCCTGTCGCCATACCTGCGCCCGCATTTCGTGACCGAAACCGACTTCGCACGCATCCAGACCATCTGCGAAATCGTCTGGAGCGCGATCCAGAAGGTGAAGGACGCGGCGGTCGGCAACGACGAGTTGCTCGACGAACTCGGCATCACGGAGTTGGAACGCGACCTCGTCGCCATAGACCCCGGCTACGCGGCCGTCTCCCCCACCGCCCGGCTCGATTCGTTTCTCACCGAAGACTCTTATAGCTTCGTCGAACTCAACGGCGAAAGCCCCGCGGGCATCGCCTACGTGGATGCCGCCTATACGATCTTCTCCGAGTTGCCCGTGATGAAACGCTTCGGCGAGCGTTACAACGTGCGCCCGCTCTATGGCCGCCATCTCATGCTCGAAGTGCTGCTGCGCGCTTACGCGGAATACCTGGGGCGCGAGCCGGAGCGCAAACCGCTCATCGCCATCGTTGACCTGAAAGACCTGCCGACGCAGAAAGAGTTTGAACTTTTTCAGGAATATTTCGAGAGCGAGGGTTATCGAGCTATCGTCTGCTCGCCGCAGGAGTTGGAATTCAGCGGCGGTCGCCTGCGCTGCGGCGCGGCCGAGATAGACATCGTTTACAAGCGCCTGCTCGTTAACGAGTACATCCCGATCATGGCTGAGTTTCCCGCGCTGCTCGACGCCTACAGGGCGGGCGCGATCTGCATGGTCAACAGTTTCCGCTCGAAGCTGATTCACAAAAAAGCCCTCTTCGCCGTGCTCACCAACGAACGCTACGCGCACCTCTTCACGGAGGAGGAGCGCGCCGCCATTCGCGCCCACGTGCCCTGGACGCGCATCGTGCGCGCCGAACGGACTGATCACTACGGTGAAGAAATAGACCTCCTCGAATTCGCCGCCAACTCGCGCGACCGTCTCGTCCTGAAGCCCAACGACGACTACGGCGGGCACGGCATCTACATCGGCTGGAACACGGACGAGATCGGCTGGGGCGAAGCCCTGCGCCACGCGCTCTCGAACGGCGACTACCTGTTGCAGGAACGCGTCAACACGGCGCGCGAACAATTTCCCGCGCTCCAGCCCGACGGCACGTTCGAGTTTGCGGAGCAACTCGTAGACCTCGACCCGCTCCTGTTCTTCGGCAAGGTCGGCTCGGCCTTCACGCGGCTGTCTTTCACCGAACTCGCCAACGTCTCTTCGGGCGGCGGCATGGTTCCGACCTTCATCATCGGCGCGAAGGGGTGAAGTCGCCCGCGACAAACGGCCGCGATTGTCGCCGCGAGGCCGAAAAACGAGCGACGCGCGCACACGGCTTCGAGTAAGATAAACGGCGTTCGTCAACTGAACTCGTCCGGCACGGGGAGTAAGAGTATGAGCGAAGAGTTTGGCGCAGAAGCAGAAGATGCGAATTTGCCCGCGGATGAGCGTCGCCAGCATGACCGTTCGCGCCTGATCGTTGACGTGTACTTCGACGGCGCGGACGGCACGGCCGTCGCCAGCACCAAAGACATCAGCCCCGGCGGCCTCTACATGAACACGCAGACGCCGCTGCCCGAAGGCGGCCTGCTCACGCTGCGTCTGCCGTTCGCGGAGGGCGACGTGATCGTCAACGCCGAAGTGGTCTACAGCAATCCCGGCCTCGGCGTGGGCGTGAGTTTTCAAGGTCTGTCGGACAAAGACCGCGCGATCATGCAGCGCGCGCTCAACGCCACCTGATGAGCGGGAGGGACGACGCGAAGTTGCATTGGGACGATCTGCCGGAATCGCTCAGCGACGAACTGAGTCACAAACTTAAAGGCTTGTACGGCCACGCGGACGCCGCGAGCGCGTTCGACTCGCTCGCCGCAGACAAACAGCAGGCGTTGCTGCTCTTCGCCGCCCGCTTGCGTGATTTGAATTTGTGGCGCGAGGTAGAGAGCATCGAGAACGTTTACGGGGTCGGGGGCGTCGGGATGAGTTTCCGCGCGCGGCGCGGCCTCGCCGGCGCGCTCGACGCCCACGGCCGGTTCACCTCGCGCTTCGCCTCGCACGGCGATTGCGCGGGAGGTTTCCTGGAGAAGGGACGCGCGCGCGCCGCGCTCCATTTCCTGCGCATGAAAGGCGACGCGCCGCGCTGGTCAATCCATTTCGACCTGCACGCGCCGGCGGCGACTCCGTTCAGCGCGCTCCGCCATTTTTGGAGCGAGAAGGTGCGCGGCAAGACGCCTGATTGGGAGGCGATCAAGTCCGCGCTCGTATAATTGATTGTCCGGGGTTGCGCCGGTGGTGGCGGTGTTGCCTATCACGCGACGCGTTTGAAGTTTTCATTTTCTTCCCCCTTAGCTGAAACCCATGTCAGGTCTTGCAAGGAGAGCGAAAACTTATGTTCGAGCAATACACGCTTGGCATCGAAGAAGAATTTCAGATCGTTGACCCGAAGACGCGCGAGTTGCGTTCGCACGTCTCGGAGATGCTTGAGGAAGGAAAGATGCTCCTCGGCGAGAAGATCAAGCCGGAAATGATCCAGTCAATGATCGAGGTCGGCACGGGCATCTGTCACAACATACAGGAGGCGCGCACCGACATCACCAATCTGCGCGCCATCGTTTCTTCACTCGCGCGCAAAAACGGCCTCGAAGTTGTTGCCGCCTCCACCCATCCGATCTCGCAGTGGCGCGACCAGAAGATTTACGACGACCCGCACTACACGCTGCTGATCGAGGAACTCCAGATGGTGGCGCGCTCGCTCCTCATCTTCGGCCTGCACGTCCACGTCGGCATCAAAGACCGCGAGCGGCAGATTCACATCATGAACGCCGCGCGCTATTTCCTGCCGCACGTTCTGGCACTGACCACCTCGTCACCCTTCTGGCTCGGCATCAACACGGGGTTGAAGTCGTACCGCTCGGAGGTCTTCAAGAAGTTTCCGCGCACCGACATCCCGGATCATTTCGACTCCTACGCTTCGTTTCAGCGTTACATCAAGCTGCTGCTCGACACGAACTGCATCACGAACCCGCGAAAAATCTGGTGGGACGTGCGCCCGCACCCCGTCTTCGAGACGCTCGAATTCCGCGTCTGCGACATCCCGACGCGCGTTGACGACACCATCGCCATCGCCGCGCTCTTTCAGGCAATCGTCGCCAGGCTCGATAAGCTGATCGAGAAAAATCTCGGCTTCCGCCTCTATCGCCGCGCTCTGATTCAGGAGAACAAGTGGCGCGCGGTGCGCTGGGGTTTGCAGGGCAAGATGATCGACTTCGGCAAGCAGAAGGAAGTGCCCGTGCGCGACCTCATCCTCGAACTGCTCGATTTCGTTGACGATGTGCTCGACGATCTCGGCTCGCGCAAAGAGGTCGAACACATCCACACCATTCTCGAACGCGGCACATCGGCCGACGAGCAGTTGCAGGTCTTCGCCGAAACGAACAGTCTGGAAGCGGTGGTTGATCGCTTGATTCAACGGACGATGGAAAACGTGCCTACCCTTTAACGCGTGAGCGTCTTCCCGGAGCGGACGACAAACGGCGAAAGCCTCCGACCCGGCCGGGTCGGAGGCTTTCGCCGTTTGTCGTCTTTCAGAGCCGGAAATTTAAGCGTTGTGTCTGAGTGATTCGCGCAAAAAGTTCTCGAAGATGATGCGGCCGTCGCGCGATTCGTTCGGGTGTTCCCAGCGCGTCGCGCGCGTCTTGTCCCAGTCCTCGAAAGATTTTTCGAGGTGGAACTGCACGGTGTAGATCAGTTGCCCGTCCGCGCGCTTGACCATCATCTGATTGCGGCAGAAGTAGGCCGTGGCGAGTAGTTTGAAACCTTCCGGCACATGATCGAGTTGCAGCCCATGATTCTGCCAGACGCGCAAAATGCACGCCTCGATGGTGTAGTCCTGCCAGATGCCCGAATCGCGGTCGCTCACGCCCTCGAAGATCGGGTCTGTGGGTTCGGTGATGCGTATGAAGCGATACTGGTACTCGAACGGGCGGCCTTCGCGCCGCTCGTGCTGTTCCATATGATCGAGCGTCACGACGCGCGCGCCGAACCCTAAGCCGACGAGTTGATGCCCGCCGCAAATGCCGAGCACGGGAATTTTCGTGTTGCGGATAAATTGGCCGAAAGTGTCGAAGATGCTCGGATGATAGTAGTCGAAGTCGCGGAGCGTGCCGCTGAGGACTATCGCCTGCGGTTGAAACTCTGCGGCCGCCTCGGCTATTTCCGAGACGTGCGCGAAGTGAGTTTCAGGACGCCGCACGAGGCGAGAGATATTGTTACGGATGTTGCCGAGGGCTAATCCCGCGATCTTACGTTCACGCTGGAGGTGCGACGAGGCGCGACGCCCCCACTCCCTGATGGCCGTCTCCGACAAGTCGCGCTCGTCGCGCAGCAGGTCGTCAATGACCAGCACGCGAATCTCTTCGATGCGTTTCTCAATCGGCTCGAAGCGGCAAAAGGTGCGTTGATTGAACGGGAATGGAAGCGGTTCCTCTTGATCAATCGGCGTGATCGTCTCTTTAACTTCTTGCATCATCTCGAATAATTTACCAGTTCGGAGTTTGATGTTCAAACTCAGCGTCGCCGTTGTTTAGTGTTCTGGTTAAATTGTGGAATAAGTGTGCCGGCACCGGCCTCGGCGATCTCGCGGCGTGCGGCGGCGATGAGAGCGTTGCGCAGACGCGTGCGATAAGCCTTGTTCCGCGCGCTCGCCAGATGTTCGACGAGCAGCAGCATGCGCTGCCAGCCGGATTCGAGTTCATCCGCGAGCAGGGAAATACGCGAGATGTCATAGGGGACGGCAACTTCGGTGCACGCGGCGCGGGCGAAGGTCGCCAGATAGCGGGCGGTCGCCAGATCGGGGCAGGTGATACGGCGGCGGCCGATCTTCAACTCGACGCCGAGCAGCGTGTGCTGCACGTTGACCTGCTCGGGCTTCGCCGAGGCGGCGGCCTGTAGCTGATGTGAGCGCGTGCGCAGGGGCAAAATTCGCTCGCGGTAATAGCGCGGCAACCATGCCTCGCCGAGCGTCTCTTTGATCTGTTCGGCCAGCGATTCGAGAGAGTCCGCAGCACGCTCGCGGCCGGACGGAGCAGCCTCCGGCGGTTCGGCCGCGATCTCCCGCTTACCAATCTTCGTCGCAGACGACATAAAAAGTGACGAGTGACAAGTGACGAGTGACAAGTTAGAAAAGCCGCGAATCGTGAATCGTGAATCGTGAATAGATTCAATCCGGTTTTCTCTATTCACGATTTACGATTCACGATTCACTTTCTTCTCTCGTCACTTGTCACTCGTCACTCGTCACTTCAGTTGGCTGACCACACGTTGCGGGGAGCGGAAGGCGTCGAGCACCTGTCCCGGAAAAATCCCCAGATAAAAAACTCCGAGCGCCGTGATGATGATCGCCAGCGCGACACTGACGGGCACGGCGGGCGCGCTCCAGGCGGTCGTGCGTTCGCGGAAGAACATCACCACAATGAGGCGCAGGTAATAGTACACGGAAATCGCCGTGTTGAGCACCCCGATGACGACGAGGCCGACGAAACCCTGATCGAGCGCCGCGCGGAAGACCATCACCTTGCCCATAAAGCCGGCGGTCAGCGGGATGCCGAGCAGGCTCAGCAGAAAGAGCGTGAGCGCGAAGGAGAGCGCGGGCGCGGTGAAGCCGATGCCGTTGTAGTCTTCGATCTCGGTGCGGCGGTCGCCGCTTCGCGCGATGAGCGTGACGACGGCGAATGCGCCGAGGTTCATCACGGCATAGGCCAGCAGGTAGAAGGCGACGGAGGCGATGGCGTCCGATTGCACAGCCTCGTCCGCCGCCCTGCCCGCCGCGACGAAGCCGACGAGCGCGTAGCCCGCGTGCGCGATGGACGAATAGGCGAGCATGCGCTTGACGTTATTTTGCACGAGGGCGGCGAGGTTGCCGACGGACATCGTGAGTATGGCGAGCAACCACAAGGCGTTCAGCCATGCGGAGTGCAGTTGCGCGGCGTTCGACGTGGCGGCGATGAAGGGGAAGCCGAAGAGGAAGACGCGCATGAAGGCGGCGAAGCCGGAAGCCTTCGGCCCCGCGGCCATGAAGGCCGTGACGGGCGTGGGCGCGCCCTCGTACACGTCCGGCGTCCAGACGTGGAAGGGGGCGGTTGCGATCTTGAAGCCGAAGCCGACGAGCATTAAGGCCGCTCCCGCGTAGAGCAAAGCGGGATAGGCCAGCGCGTTTTCCGCGCCCACCCTGAGCGCGAGTTCCTTGATGTTGGTCGTGCCCGCGCCGCCGTTCGCAAGCGACGTGCCGCCGTAGACGAGCGCGATCCCGTAGAGCAGGAACGCCGACGAGAACGAGCCGAGGATGAAATACTTCATCGAGGATTCGTTCGAGCGCAAATCGGTGCGGCGGAATCCGGCCATCACGTAGGTGGCGATGGAGAGCAGTTCGAGGCCGAGGAAGATGATCACGAGGTCGCCGCCCGAAGCCATCAACATCATGCCGACGGTGGAGAACAGCAGCAGCGAATGAAACTCGCCCGCGGGCAGATGTTCCCACTCCACCCAGATCATCGAGATGAGCACGGTCAAGGCCGAGACGATGAGAAAGACGAGCGTGAAGGAGAGCCGCATCCGGTCGAGCACGATCATGCCGTTGAAGGCTTCGCGTGCGACGGTCTGGTCGTCCCACATAAGGACGCAGGCGGCCGCCGCCGCGCCGAGTCCGAGCAGCGAGAGCAGCCCCGTCATCCAGCGCTGATTCGAGCGGCGCGTGAAGGCGTCAACGAGCATGACCAGCACGCCCGCGACGGCGACGATCAACTCCGGCATGATGAGCGAGAAGTTGATGTCAGGCGAAGGAGCCTGAGCGGTTTGAAGGGCGAGACACAGATTCATCTTTTTAACTCAGCGCGTAACGCCGTCCGGGTGCAAACGCTGAACGGCGACGGAAGCAATGATTTAAGGCCGCGCGGCGCCCGCGCGCCCCTGCTGCTGCGCGCCGAGGAGCGTGTCGAGACGCGCGCGAATGATTTTTTTGTAGTCTTCGGTCTGCGAAGTCATGCCCGTGTGTTTCGGGGCGACGAAATTTCCTTCGCGGTCGAAGAAGACCACCATCGGCAGACGGACGCGCTCGCTGAACTGCGCGAAGGCCGTCTTCTGAGGGTCGCGCAGCACAGGGATCGTCATCTTCAGAGACTTCGCATAGTCGCGCAGCAGTTCGTTGGAAATCTGCTCGTCCGACTCGATGCTCACCCAGAGAAATTTGACGCCGCGCCCCGCGTATTCCACCTTCAAGTCTTCCAACGCTTCAAGTTCCCACGCGCAGGGCTTGCACCACGTCGCGCCGAACGAGACGAGCACCACCTCGCCGCGCATCGTCGCCACGTCGTAAGTCTTCCCGTCAACGCCTTTCAGCTTGATGCTGACCTGTTCCTTAGTCTCGGCGCGCCACGACGCCGCCACGGCGAGCGGCAGCGCACCGCAGAGCAGGACGAGCAGCGCGGCGAGATAAAATCTTCTGTTAAGTTTCAACATATCTTCAATTCAAATTTCAAATTTGATATTTCTCAAATATTCAAATTCGACATTTCTCATTCCACCTGGCGTAACTTCAAAACCGAAATCGCTACCGCTCCGCGATAACGCCGCCGCCCTCGGTCGCCACGACGCGCGAGCGGACGAGTTCGACCGCCGCGCGCGAGCGATCCAGGAACGGGCGCGGGTAGACGCCCATGTAAATCATCAGCGCGAGCAGCGGGAGGAGCAAACCGAGTTCGCGCCAGTTCAGATCGGTCAGACGTTTGTTCTTTTCGTTGGTCACGCGCCCGAAGAGGACGCGCTGCAACATCCAGAGCATGTAGACGGCCGCCCAGATAACGCCCGTCGCGGCGAGCATCGTCGCCACGCGCGCCCACGTCTGCGAGAGCGCGGGCGAAGTCCACATGCCGAGCATGATCAGAAACTCGCCGATGAAACCGTTCAGAATCGGCAGGCCGACCGATGACAGAGACGCGAAGACGAACAGCGTCGCAAACCACGGCATCGGCTTCGCCAGTCCGCCGAACTCCGAGATCATGCGCGTGTGCCTGCGTTCATAGATCATGCCGACGAGCAGAAACAGCGCGCCGGTCGAGACGCCGTGGTTCAACATCTGGTAGAGCGAACCCTGCATGCCCTGTTCGGTGAAAGAGAACAGGCCGAGCACGACGAACCCCATGTGGCTGACCGACGAGTAGGCGACAAGTCGCTTGACGTCCGGCTGCACCATCGCCACGAGCGCGCCGTAGATGATGCCGATGACGGCGAGCGCGATGAGCACGGGCGCGAAGTCGCGCGAGGCGTCGGGGAAGAGGGCGAGATTGAAACGCATCAGGCCGTAAGTTCCCATCTTCAAAAGCACGCCCGCGAGGATGACCGACCCGGCCGTCGGAGCCTCCGTGTGCGCATCGGGCAGCCAGGTGTGGAAAGGGAAGAGCGGCACTTTGATGGCGAAGGCGATGGCGAAGGCCAGAAAGAGCCAGAACTGATCGTCCGCGCTGAGCGCCATCTGGTTGCTGCGCAGAGATGTGAGCAGCGTTACGTAGTCGAACGTCCCGAAGCCCGCGTGCCTCAAGTGGATGTAATAGAGCGCGATGATGCCGACGAGCATCAGCAAACTGCCGATTGCCGTGAAGATGAAAAACTTCGCCGCCGCGTAGATGCGCCGCTCGCCGCCCCACACGCCGATGAGGAAAAACATCGGCACGAGCGACGCCTCGAAAAACAGGTAGAAGACGAGCAGGTCGAGCGAGACGAAGACGCCGATCATCGCGCTCTCCAAAAGCAGGATGAAAGCGTAGAAAGCGAGCGGGCGTTTCTCCACCGCGTGCCAACTGGAAACAATCGAGATGGGCACGAGCAGCGTCGTCAACAGCACGAGCCACAGGCTGATGCCGTCCACGCCGAGGTGATAACGCGCGCCGATAGCCCCGATCCATGCTTCATTAATTTCAAAACGAAACGCCGCTGAGTCGCCGTAGCCTCCGCCCGTCAAAAGCAACAGCGAGAGGGCGAATGTCGCCGCCGAGAAGATGAGCGCGATCCAACGGGATGCCGTCTCGCCCCGGCGCGCGGCCATGCCGTAGATGACCGCGACGAGCGCGCCCGCCACGGGCAGCAGTATCAAGACAGTTAAGAGCGAACGCTGGAGCATAAATTTTTCTACAGGTGCGACAGCACGCGTGTGAAGTTGAAGACGAAATAACCGATCACCAGGAGCGCGCCGAGCAGGATGACGGCCGCGTAGCCGCGCACGAACCCGGCCTGTAACCTGCGCGTGATGTCGCCCACGCCGCTCGTGGCGCGCGCCAGCCCGTTGACAAGGCCGTCAACGACTTTCACGTCGAAAATCTTCCACAGCCCTTCGCGCGAGCCGACCTTGATCGGGTTGATGATGGCCGCGTCGTAGGCTTCGTCAACGTAATACTTGTTCTCTAACAGGCGCGGCATCACGCGCAGGGGGTTCTTTCGGAACACCGCCCAGCCGATGCCGATGCCGGCGAGCGCGATTGCGACCGAGATACCGCTGAAGATTCTCTCGGCGCGCACCTCGGCCGGATCATGCGCGTGCTCGGCGGCGGGCGCGCCGCCGTGTTCGCCCTCGCCCAACGAAGAAGGCAGCGCGCCCTCGTTGCCGTGCGAAGGGGTTTGCGCGTGCGACTCGGCCGCGGGCGCGGGGAGTGCGCCGTGCGCCTGTGCGGGCGCGTGCGACGCGTCGCTCGCCCCGACCTGCGCGTGGCCGCCCCCGCGTTGCGGCGCGCGTTTGACGACCGGCTCAAGCGCGTGCTCGAAATAGTTGTTGAACGCGCCGCCGCTCAAAGCGTAAGGCACGCCCACCAAACCGCCGAAGGTTGAGAGGATCGCCAGCACGACGAGCGGGACGGTCATCGTCCACGGAGATTCGTGCGGCGTGACGGGGCCGTGATGATGCGCGTGGTCGTCCTCGTCGTCATCGTCGGCGGGGGCGGAAGCGTGTGCGTTCGTGTGCGCGTCGGCGACATGCGCGCCCGGTTCGTGGTGCGGGCGATCTCCGGCCGAGAATTGTTTGGCGTCGTGCGCCTTGTCGCCCTCGTCGTAGGCGTGCGCGTGTGCCTCGTCGGCCTGACCCCCGGCGTGCGCCTCGCGGAAACGCTCATCGCCCCAGAAGGTCAACACCATCAGACGCGTCATGTAGATCGCCGTGAGCAACGCCGTCAAAGCGCCGACGATCCAGAGCGTTTTGCCAGCCCACGCAGGGATCGCGGTCGCGCTCGTGCTCCATGTCTTCCAGAGGATTTCGTCTTTCGAGAAGAAGCCCGCGAAGATGGGAATGCCGCTGATGGCGAGCCAGCCCGTGAGCATCGTCGCAAACGTGATGGGCATGTATTTCTTCAAGCCGCCCATGCGCCGCATGTCCTGCTCGTGGTGCATGCCGTGAATCACCGAACCTGAACCGAGGAAGAGCAGCGCCTTGAAAAAGGCGTGCGTCATGACGTGAAAGATGGCCGCGACGAACGCGCCGACACCGCAGGCGAGCATCATGTATCCGAGTTGCGAGACGGTCGAATAGGCGAGGACTTTCTTGATGTCGTTCTGCGCGATGCCGATGGTCGCGGCGAAGAGCGCGGTCAGCGCGCCGATAACGGCGACGATAAACATGGCGGTCGGCGCGTGCGTGTAGACGGCCGAGCAGCGCACGATCATGTAGACGCCCGCCGTCACCATCGTCGCCGCGTGGATCAGGGCGGAGACGGGCGTCGGCCCCGCCATGGCGTCCGGCAGCCAGACGAACAGGGGAATCTGCGCGCTCTTTCCGGTCGCGCCGATAAAGAGCAGCAGCGCGGCCGACGTGATACCGCCCGCGACGAGCGCGCCCCACGTGAACGGATCGACCGGCATCGCGGCGATGGCGGCCATCGCGCTCTTGACGGGCACATCAATGCCGGTCTTGTCGAAGAAACTGATCGAGCCTGTCAGGGAAAAGACGAGCATGATGCCGAGCACCACGCCCCAGTCGCCGACGCGGTTGGCGACGAAAGCCTTCTTGGCCGCGTCGCCCGCCTCCCGGCGGTCAATGTAGTAGCCGATCAAAAGGTAAGAGCACAGCCCCACGCCCTCCCAGCCGACGAACATGAGGAGCAGGTTGTCGGCCAGCACCAGCGTCAGCATCATGAACATGAAGAGGTTGAGGTAGGCGAAGAAGCGGTAAAAACTTTTGTCGCCGTGCATGTAGCCGGTGGCGAAGACGTGTATGAGCAGGCCGACGAAGGTGATGAAGCACGCGTAGATGCCGCTCAGTCGATCCATCGCGAAACCGATGTCGGCGCGAAACGTTCCCACCTCCATCCACGTCCAGACGTGGTCGAGGATGACATGCGGTTCGCCCACGAGCGCGCCGTTCGGCCCGAACGCCAGCCACAGCGAAAGCGCGCACGAGACGGCGATTGACAGGCTGGCGACCGCGCCGATGAACGCCTCGCTCCGCACGCGGCGTCCGACAAGCCAGTTGATGGCCGCGCCGACGAGCGGCGCGAGGATGATGTAACGAAGCATAAGATTCGTGAATGGTGAATGGTAAATGGTGAATGGACAGAACAGGTTTTATCTATTCACCATTTACCATTCACCATTTACCAGTGCTAATTTTTCAACACGCTGGAATCGTCCACGTCGAGCGATTCGCGGTTGCGAAAGACGGCGAGGATGATTCCGAGTCCGACCGCCGCCTCCGCCGCCGCCACCGTCATCACGATGAAGACGAAGAGTTGGCCGGAAACGTCGCGGAAATAACTTGAGAAGGCGACGAACGTTAAGTTGACGGCGTTCAGCATCAACTCGATGCACATGAACATCGCGATAGCGTTGCGCTTGATGATGACGCCCGCCACGCCGATGGTGAACAACACCGCCGAGAGCGCGAGATACCATGAAAGAGAGACACCGGGCATAAAAGTTCCTCTGGCTACTGTTCGCGGCTGCGGTGCCGCGCGCCTTCGAGTCCGAGCACGCGCGCCGCATCTGCGGTCGTCGAACTCTCAACTTCGGTCGCGTCGCCGACCGCCTTCGGGTCGAGCGTCTGTCGCGTGAGCACGGACGAACCGGGGACGGCGAGGTCCGTCGGGCGCAGGCCGACGCGCCGCGCGAGCGTCATCGCGCCGACAATCGCCATCAGGAGCAGGACGGACGTGATCTCGAACGGCAGCAGGTAGTTCGTAAACAGTCCGGTGCCGATGGACGAGGTCAGGCCGACGTTCGACGTGTTGCCTGCGGCGTTCGGGTCGAGCGGTTCGAGGCCGGAGTTGCCCATGAAATAGAGTATGAATCCGGCCTCGCCGAAGAGTATGGCCGCGAGCAGGACGGCGGCGGCGGTCAGATAGCCGAGCCGCACGGGTTTGCGCTCCTCCTCTTCGACGTTCAACAGCATGATGACGAAGACGACGAGCACCATGATCGCGCCCGCGTAGACGATGATCTGGATGGCGGCGAGAAACGGCGCGGCGAGCGTCAGGTACAGACCCGCGAGCGCGACGAAGACGCCGATCAGGGAGATCGCGCTGTAGAGCGGGTTGCGCTGCACGACCATCGCGATGGCCGAACCGACCGCGAGACCCGCCAACAGCACGAAGAGAAAAGTCGTCATAGTGGAAAAGTATCGAGCAAAAATTGACCCGCGAGAAGCGTTGCCGGTGCCCGCAAAAGTCTGCACGCGCCGTCGCGCATCAGGAACGGAAACTCATCCAGACGAACACGACAGTCGCCGTCGCGACGACGTTCAGGATCGCCAGCGGCAGCAAAAATTTCCAGCCGAAGTTCATCAACTGGTCGAAGCGGAAGCGCGGCAGCGTCCCGCGTAGCCAGATGTACAAAAAGAGAAAGAGTAGAACTTTCAAGAGAAACGCGATGAGGCTCAAGAACGCGAACAAAAACGAGCCGCGCGCGACCACGAGGTCAAGCCAGGGAACGTTCCAGCCGCCGAAAAACAGCGTGGCGGCCAGCATCGAGACCGTGAACATGTTCACGTATTCGGCCATGAAGAAGAGCGCGAACTTCAAGGCGCTGTATTCAGTGTGGAAACCCGCGACGAGTTCCGTCTCAGCCTCCGGCAAATCGAACGGTATGCGGTTCGTCTCCGCAATCGCGGAGATCAGATAGACGACGAAGCCCACGAACTGCGGGAAGATGTTCCAGCGCGGGATGGGCACGACGCCCGCCACCCACCAGTAACCCGATTGATGCTCGACGATCTGGTAAAGATCGAGCGTGCCCGACAACAGCACGACGCCCACCAAGCCAAGCCCCAGCGAAAGCTCATACGAGATGAGTTGAGCCGACGCGCGCAGGCCGCCCATCAGGCTGTACTTGTTGTTGGAAGACCAACCCGCGAGCGCGATCCCGTAGACGCCGACCGAAGTGATCGCCAGCACGTACAGCAGCCCGACATCGAACTGCGCGACGACGAGTTTGAACGTGCCGATGAAGGGAAGCGAAACTTCCGGCCCGAACGGGTAGACGATGATCGTCATCAACGCGCCGACGATGGCGATGAACGGCGCGAGAAAATAGATGAACTTCGTCGCCTTGTCGGGAACGATCTCTTCTTTGAAGATGAACTTCAAGAGGTCTGCGAACGGTTGCAGCAACCCGCCCGGCCCGACGCGGTTTGGCCCCAAACGCCCCTGAATCAGCGCGAGTATGCGACGCTCCGCCAGCACCGTATAAGCCACGATCATCAACACCACCACGAAAGCGACGTTGATGCCCAGCATTTTCAAACTGACGTAAGTGAATGTGCTCCAGTCCATAAGTTAAACGATGAAGTAGGAACGATGAACTATGAACGAAAAGCAGAAGCGAAACTCTTCACTTCATCGCTCCTACTTCATCGTTCCGTGTTTCTTCTAGTCTCCTGCGGCGGCGTTCACGGTGGCGCGTCGCAGTGCGGGGTCAACGGAAATTTGATAAAGCGGCGACACGAGCACTGTCGGCGGCTTCGGGTTTCCGGCGTCGAGCAAGGGGAACTGCGGCGTCTTGCCCGTCAGCGTGCCCGGCTTGAACAACTCGTGCCCGAC
>DATHAZ010000014.1:0-5866 GCA_035296445.1 Pyrinomonadaceae bacterium
CGCGCGCCCGCGCTCCTCGCGCCCGCGCTGTTGACGGGAGTAGCGTTCTGCATCTCTCTCTAGGCTCCTTCCGAGGGCGGCTCGGCCGGTGGTGTGGCGGCGTGCGGCTTGGTGTCCGTGACGTGCGTGGTGGCGGTCGAAGCGGCAGTCGCCTCGCCGGTCGCGCCTTCGGCCATCGCGCGGATGATGTTGTCCTGCGAGATTTCGTCGCCGCGCAACTCGCCCACGCGCTGCCCGTCGCGCATCACGACGACGCGCGAACTCCCTTCCACCAACTCTTCCAACTCCGAAGAGATCATCAGGACGCCGAGGCCGCCCGCCGCGAGTTCGCCCACAAGCGACTGAATCTCGCCCTTCGCGCCGATGTCTATGCCCCGCGTCGGTTCGTCGAGGATGAGGAACTTCGGGTTCTTGCAGAGCCAGCGCGCGAGCAGAACTTTCTGCTGATTGCCGCCCGACAACTCGCGGATTTTCTGGTCGGCGTTGGCGGCCTTGATGCCGAGCCGCTTCATGAACTTGTCCACGATCTCGGCCTGGCGCGCGCGCGACACGACGCCCATCGTAGAGAGCGCGGGCAGCGCGGCGAGCGTCAGATTCTCGCGCACGGAGAGTTCGGGAATGATGCCTTCGGCCTTGCGGTCTTCCGTGAGAAACGCGATGCCGGAATCAATCGCCTCGTTCACGGAGCCACGCCTGATGGTCTTTCCTTCCAGGCGCACCTCGCCGCCCTCGACGCTGTCCGCGCCGAAGATGGCGCGCGCCGTCTCCGTCCGCCCCGAACCGAGCAGGCCCGCCATCCCGACGATCTCGCCGCGCGCCACTTCCACCGTCACGTCGTTCAGTTTCCGCCCGCGCTTCAAATTCTCCGCGCTCATGAGCGGCGTCTCTCCCGCCGGCGTGCCCGCGTGTCGGAAGGCGGTCGTGCCCTGCCGCAGTTCCTCACGCTTCTTGCCGAGCATGAGGCAGACGAGATCGATCTTCTCCAACCCGGCGAGCGGGCGCGTGGCGACGAATCGCCCGTCGCGCAAAATCGTGACGCGGTCGCAGACCGTGTACAACTCGTCGAAGCGATGGCTGATGTAGACGACGGCCGTCCCTTCGGCCTTGAGCCGCCTGATCACGTCGTAGAGGATTTGCACCTCGTGTTCCGTCAGCGAACTCGTCGGCTCGTCGAGGACGACCACCTTCGCGTCGAACGAGACGCCGCGCGCAATCGCCACCATCTGCCGGAGCGCGATGTTAAGGCTGCCGAGCGGCGCGCGCGGGTCTATCTCAAGGCCGAGACGTTTGAGGAGCGCGTCGGCGTCGGCGTTCATCCGCTTCCAATCAATGAGTCCGAAGCGACGCGGCTCGCGCCCGAGGTAGATGTTCTCGGCCACCGTGCGAAAGGTCAGCAGGTTGACTTCCTGATAGACGGCGACCACGCCCTCGGCTTGCGCGTCTTCCGGCGTGCGAAAGTCCACGGGTCGCCCTTCCAGAAACATCTCGCCGCCGTCGCGCGTGTACGCGCCCGTCATGATCTTGATCAGCGTGGACTTCCCCGCGCCGTTCTCGCCCACGAGCGCATGCACCTCGCCGCGCTCCAACTCAAGCGACACGTTCGCGAGCGCGGTCACGCCCGAAAAGATTTTCGTGATGCCCTCCATACGGAGGACTGGCTCAGTAGTCATAAGAATTTGTCCGTAGTCAGTTGTCCGTTGTCAGTTGTTTTATCTCTTACCCAAGCGGAGCTTTTATCTTTAGCCCGTTGCCCGCGATGCCACATGCAACGGACAAATGACCACGGACAACTGACAGTTCTTCAGTACGCTTCGTTCAAAAACTGCGCCGCGTTCGTCTTATCGAAGAGGCGGTCTTCGATGCCGACGATGGGCGGCACTGCTTCACCCGCCCAGAATTTTTCGAGCGTGGCGAAGGCGAGCGGCCCGAAGCGCGGGTTGGATTCGATGGTTACGTTCATCTTGCCGTCGAGGATGGCTTGCAGCGCGCTCTTCTGCCCGTCCACGGAGATGATCAAAACGTCCGTGCCCGGCTTCATCCCGGCGGCTTCGAGCGCCTGGATCGCGCCGAGCGCCATCTCGTCGTTGTGCGCGTAGACGGCCGTGATCTCATTGCGGCGCGCCTGGATGATGTTCTGCATCACGTCGCGCGCGATGGCGCGGTTGAAGTTGCCGGTCTGCTCATGGATGATCTTCATCTCCGGGTGCTTGGCGAGTTCCTGCCTGAAGCCCTCGCCCCGGTCGTCGGTGACGGACGCCCCGCTCGTGCCCCTCAACTCGACGATGTTGGCCTTGCCGTTCGAAGCCTTGGCGAGCCATTCGGCCGCGCGCTGTCCCTGTTTGACGAAGTCCGATTTGAGCACCGTCACGAAGTCTTCGCCCGCCTTGCCGTTGGCCTCCCGGTCAACGAGTATGACGGGGATGCCGGCCGCCTTCGCCGTCTCCAGAGACTGCTCGAAGCCCACTTTTTCACGCGGCGCGAGGAAGATGGCATCCACGCGCTGCGCGACGAGGTCTTCGACGTTCGCGGCCTGCTTGGCCGTGTCGCCCTGCGCCACCGTCACGCGCAGGTCGTACCTGTCGGGTCGCTTCGCCGCCTCCCCCCTGATGCTCTCTGTCTCGGCGATGCGCCACGGCCCGTCCATCTCCATCTGCGAGAAACCGATCACTTTCTTGCCGCCGCTTTGCCCGCCGCCGCCACTCCCGCCCGGCGCGCCGCCGCCGCTGCTGCTCTCTTTACGACAACCGCCCGAAATCAGCGCGACCGCGAACAACACCGCCATCAGGAACGCCAAAGACTTTCGCCCACCGACTGTTGCTTTCATTGTTTCACCTCAAAATTTTTCAATTATTAGCGCGTCGCTCTCGTTTTGCCCGACGGCGCGATCCTCATCCATTCAAACTTGGCGGACGCGCCCGCCGCGCCGCCCGTCGTCAGCGCGATGCGCACGCCCCTGTCCCACGGCGGCAAATATTCGCCGTCCATCTCGCCGCCCACGCTCTGCCAGCGGTTGCCGTCCTCGCTCACCGCGAAACGATACCTGCGCGCGTCGTCCGCCGTCATGCGCAGATAGACGAGCGGCGATTTAACGGCGTCGGCCATCGTCGAGACAATTTTCTGCACGTTCTTTTCGCGCCGCCAGAGGACGACGTTTCCGCGCCCGTCTGTGGCCGCGCCGAGCGCGTTCTCGCCGTCGCCGTAAGCCGCGAGTCCCGCGACCGCGCCCCCGCGCAACCCGCGTGCGTCAATGAGCACGGTGGCGTCGTAGTCGCCCGTGGTCGCCAGGCGAGCGACGACCGCGCCGATGGGATTCGTCGCCTGCCCCGCGTTCGGCGAGAGCACGAGACGGCCGCCGCGCGCGCCTTCGGTGCGCATGACGGGTTCGTTCGCCTGCGGCCACTGCCAGCCGGGTTGCAGCCGGAGCGCGGTGAAGTCGTCGAAGAAATAGTGTTCGGCGTTGCGCTCGTTGAAGCCGTGCGGCGATAAAGCACGGTTCGATGGCCCACGACCTTCGTTGATCATCGGCCAGCCGTTCGCGCCCCACTGAATTCTATCGAGCATCGCCTGCCGCCCCACATAGACGAAATCCTTCGCGTCCATCGCGTGATACATCATGTAGTCTTGCCCGCGCCCGTCGCTAACGACCGTGCCGTGGCCGGGACACTTGAAGGCATCGTTGCCGCGCATGATCGGGTTCGCGGGATTCTTCTCCCAAGGCCCCAGGAGTTTGCGCGCGCGCGCGACGCCGATCATGTAGTTGCACTCGCGCGCGCAGCAGAAGTTGCCCGAGTAGAACATGTAGAAATAGTCGCCGCGCCTGACGACCGCCGGGCCTTCGACCAGATCGCCGTAAGGCAGCGAGCCGTGTTTCTCCCACGCCTGATCGTTGCGAATCAACTCCTGCTTCTCACCAATTAAGCGCGTGCCGTCGGGCGAAAGCGGCTGCGCCCAGATGGGCGTCGGCACGCTCTTGCTGTTGCCGTCCTCTTTCCACAAAAGATACCGCTGCCCGTTTTCGTCGCGGATGTGGAAGCCGTCAATCGAGCCGACTTCCTGGCAGACCATCGGGCCGTGATCCGTGTACGGCCCCTGCGGACGGCGCGCCGTCGCGACGGCGACGCACAACGGGCCGTCCTTTTTCTTCGCCGTGTAATAGATGTAGAAGCGACCGCGATCCTCCGCGATTTCCGGCGCCCAGTAGTTGCCGACCGACCACGCGGGACGCTTCTGGAAGACCGCCCCGACGACGCGCCAGTTGACGAGATCGCGCGAATGCATGATGGGAAACTCCGGCGCCCACTCGGAAGAGGTGGCCGTCGCCCAGTAATCCTGACCGACGCGAATCACCGAAGGATCGGGATAATCGCCCGCAAGCGCGGGGTTCGTGTAACTCGCGCGCGTCTGCGCCGCCGCGCTCCCGGCGAAGGCCGCGCAGAGCGCGATAAGGAAGGCCGCGCGCCGCAACATGAGTCGCGCGGCGCGCGCGCGCGATAAGGATTTGAGTTCTGTGTTTTGCATCTTCGGATTGCCCCTCGTTCCAGATAAAAATGGTCTTCGGATCAAATTAAACAACGACACTCCGCACCACGGACACGCAACGGACACAGAGAACAGCCATTTGAAATTTCAAATTTGAAATCGTCTTCTGTTTTTCTCCGCGCTCCTTCTGCGTGCCTCTGTGCCTGCCGCGGTGGATGCTTTATCTCCATTCGATTCGGCAACTCGCTTTAACGATCTCCCACGCGCGTTGCGCCGCCCTGCGTGTTTGTGCCGGCGTTCATCCGGCTGCCTTCGGCGAGGCGCGGCGGCACGCGCCCGGTCGAGGCACGCACGACGAGACGCGTCGCGACGTGGATGTCCGTCCCCTCGTGCTCCGAATGCTCGATGCTGGCGATGAGCGCTTCGACGGCGGAGCGGCCGAGTTCCTCGCGCGGCAGGCTCACGGTGGTCAATGGCGGCGCGGCAAGCTGCGCGAACGCGATGTCGTCGAAGCCGACGACCGACACGTCGCGCGGCACTTCGACGCCGCACTCGCGAAACTCCTGCATCACTCCGAGCGCCATCATGTCGTTGGCGGCGACCACGGCGGTCGGCATCTCTTCCCCGCGTTCCATCAACGCACGCGCCGCGCGCCGCCCGCCGTCGAGTTTGAAATCGCCGTCGTACACTCGCGGCTCGGCCGCCGGCAGGTGGCGCGCGAGCGAGGCGCGGAAAGCGTCGAGCCTTTTGACGGCCGAACGCAGGTGGCGCGGCCCGCCGACGAAAGCGATCTCGCGATGCCCGTGCGCGACGAGGTGCGCGATGGCCTCTTCTATCCCCGTGTCGTAGTCCACGACGATGTTGTTCATGCACTGCCCCGCGCTCCCCAGATCGAGGAAGACGACGCAGACGCGCCGTCGCGCCAGTTCGCCGACGAGTGCGGTGTCCATTTCCGAAGTCATCAGCGCGACGCCCGCCACTTTGCGCTCGATGAGACGCTGCACGTAGCTCGACGTGCGCTCGGCCTCGTAGTTCGTATTCGACAGGATCAAATCGTAGCCGCGCTCGAAGGCCGCCCGCTCGATTGATTTGACGAGTTCGGGAAAAAACGGGTTCGAGATGTCCGAGATGATCAGGCCGAGCGTGTTGCTGCGCCCGGAGGCGAGTTGGCGCGCGTGCGCGTTCGGGTAATAGCCGCACCGCTCGATGGCGCGCAGCACCCGCTCGCGCGTCTCGTCCGTTACCCGCCTCGTCTTGTTGATGACGTGCGAGACGGTCGCCGTCGAAACGCCCGCCTCCCGCGCCACGTCTTTGATACGCATGATGGCTGAACGACGAAGTATGAACGATGAATGATGAACTGTAAGCGAAATGTCTTTCATTCATC
>DATHAZ010000015.1:0-5228 GCA_035296445.1 Pyrinomonadaceae bacterium
TGCACAGCCCTTTCGTAAACGATTGCGGCGGAGGCCACATCTTGCAAAGCCATGCCCGTGCTGTCGAAGACGACGATCTCTTCGTTTGACGTGCGCCCCGCTTTTTGACCGGAGATGATTTCACCGAGTTCCGCGTGAACATCTGCGCGCGTCATGAGCCCTAGTTTTAAAGCATGATGAAGCTCACCAATGTTCGCGCCTTGCTCTAAGAGCGTGTTGAAAAAGTCATTGAGCGAGGCGATGCAACATTAAGTTGATCATCGCAATCTGAATCATCGTCTCGCTCGTTTCAGTTAAATACTCATAATCTTTACTCAATCGTCGGCAGCGACCTAACCATGCAAACGTGCGTTCAACAATCCAGCGTTTGGGCAGCACGGCAAAGCCTTCGCTCGTGCGCTCGACCAGTTCGAGCCGGACTTTACGCCGCGCCCGCAGACTCCACAACCATTCGCCTAGACTGCCAAAGTAGCCGCCGTCGGCCCACACTTTCCGCAGCCGTGAAAAGCCGTGCGCAAGTGGCGCCAGCACTCGTCTGGCCGAGGTGCGGTCTTGCTCCGAAGCAGCATGCACAACCACGACGAGCAGCAGTCCGAGCGTGTCAACGAGGATATGGCGTTTACGTCCAACCGCTTTCTTGGCCGCATCATAGCCACGCACGCCGCCTCTGGAAGTCGTCTTGACGGTCTGCGAATCAAGGATCGCTGCCGATGGTTGAGCCAAGCGTCCGTCCCGGCGGCGCACTTCCTGTCGTAAGCGGTCATGGATGCGTTGCCATGTCCCGTCACGCCGCCAGCGGCGAAAATAGTGATAGACCGTTGCCCACGCAGGTAAATCGTGTGGCAGTAGTCGCCATGCTTCGCCGGAGCGCAGAACATACAAGATTGCATTTACAATCTCGCGTCGTGAATACTTTACGGGGCGGCCTCCGGGCTTCGGCTCAGGAATCAGGCGAGCGAGCAGATGCCACTCTGCGTCGCTCAAGTCTGTTGGGTATGTTTGTCTCATACCCTTTTCCTAACTGATTCGGCGGAGGTCGTTCCACTTTTTCAACACGCTCTAACAGATCAACCACCAGCTTACTTGAGGCGAGCAGCTCAGGCTCCAGCTCCTGCTTCTCTTCACTGTCCGCCCCTACAGCCGCAATGAAAGTTCCCGCAGCTACGTCTGCGTGTCGCAGGAAAGGTTGTGTGGACGGAGTGCAGGTAATACAAATGCTGCTTTGTCCGATAGCTTTCCCCAAATCATCTACGGCTATCACAGAAACCTGTAACTCCTCGGCAAGCTCTGCGGCGAACTTTCGCGCCTGCGCTTCGTCAACGTCAAAAGCATAAACTGTTTCGAGTCGGCGCACTTTCATCAACGCCTTGAGCGAGATTCTTCCCTGATTGCCACAGCCGCAGATGGTGGCGGTTTTCGCATCAACCCGTGCAAGGTATTTCGCCGCCACTGCCGTCGCGGCTCCGGTTCGGATAATTGTAATCTCCATTGAATCCATGAGCGCCAGCAACCGACCGTTCTCACCATCACAAACAACAATGATCCCCTGAATGAGCGGCAGCCCGAATCGTTTCATGTTTTGCGGGAAGTTGGCATTAACCTTTGCCACAAAATATGTCCTGCCCGGATTCAGTATTCCGGCCTTGATATGAAAGCCCCCGTCGCGTGCATGAATGCCGAGGATTCCCGGCGGCAAAGTTTTCCCTTCGGCCTGCAGCTTAAACGCTTCTTCAACCGCCGCAATACACTCATCGAGAGTCAGAAGCGCAGCCACTTCCCGCCGTCCGAGTAACAAGGTGTCTGCCGTTTTCATAGCCCACTCCCGGCAACGACCGCATGATTAACAATTGGCTCTGCCTCTCGCCACATTCGCTGCCTATAACGTTGAGCGTCTTTATTATTCTGCATGAAAATTCAGGTGATTCTGACCGCGACTCGCGGGAGATTAGATTTATATTCTCCTCATGTGGATTAAATCTTATCTCAAATTCTACTCGTTTGCGTGGGAAGAATTTAAGCGTAGCAGGGACTATCTCACATGGAAGATTATCCCAAATAATCACTGAACAGCTTGAAGCGCAATTAATTGGGCGAAGTTCGTTAGTTCGCTTTTTCAGATTGCCGCCCGACATTGAGTGGCTCAACGTCCTTGGCCTGCCTCCACTCGCGCACGACATCCGGGATGACGCGTTTTTGACCGTCAACTTCGTAATTCAGAACGCGCATCTCGTCGGTCGTGATCGAGCCGCCCAGGCGACCGAGCGCGGCAGCGAGCGCGGAGTGGCGTTCGAGCGCATCGCGGCGTGAGAGAAAGACGGCTTCGTAGGGCGGGAAGTAGCGGCGATCATCTTCGAGTTGAACAAGGTCGAGCGCGGCGATGAGTCCGTCGGTTGAGTTGCCCGCGATGATGTCCACTTCGCGCGCGGCGAGGGCGCGATACGTGAGCGATAAATCCATCTCGCGCGGGCGGGCAGCGAATCGCAGTTGGTAGGCGCGTGCGAACCCTTTGTAGCCGTCGGCGCGCGTCATGAAATCCTGACCGAAGCCTGCGCGCCAGCCGGGCGCGTGCCGTATAGCATCCGAGATGGTGCGCAAATTTAGCGAGCGCGCATCGGCGCCGCGTATGAGGATGGCGAAGTCGTTGCTGAAGCCGAGGGGCGTACTCACCTCCACTCTGAACTGTGCGGCGTAGTCGCGCTTCACCGTCTCGTAGACGGAGCGCGCGTCGGAGACGGGCTGATGTTTGAGGATGGCCGTAAACGACGTGCCGGTGTATTCGGGATAGACATCTATTTGCGCGCCGACGAGCGCATCGTGGCAGAGGTTCCCGCCGAGTTCGTAGCGACGCTCGACCGTTGTCCCGCGCGCTTCGAGTTCCTGCGCCAGCATCTCCGCGAGGATGATGCTCTCGGTGAAGTCCTTCGACCCGACGCGAATCGGCGCGTTCGTCCGCCCGTCTGCGCCTACCGCTGACTGCGGGTTTGCGCCTCGCCACACGACGAGCGCACCCGCCGCGAACAGCAACGCCAGACCCGCGAAACCGACCCGCCGCCGGATGCGCGCTCGCCCGTCGGCTCTTGTTCCGGCGCGTCTTTTTCTGTTCGCATCCAGATGCGATTCGAGGATTCCTAAGAGCCAATCTGCGACGAGCGCGAGCAGTGCGGCCGGAAGCGCACCCGCGAGCACGAGCGTGTTGTCGTTTTGCCTGAGACCACGGAAGATGTAAGCGCCAAGCCCGCCCGCACCGATAGCTGCCGCGATGGTCGCCACCCCGACCGAGATCACCGCCGCGACGCGCACGCCCGCCAGTATCACGTTCAACGCCAACGGAAACTCCACCTGCCATAATATCTGCCGCTCGCTCATCCCCATCGCGACCGCCGCCTCGCGGACGTTTTTGTCCACGCTCTCTATGCCCGTCACGGTGTTGCGAATCAGGGGCAGCAACGCGTAGAGCACGAGCGCGATGATGGCTGTGCGCGCGCCGATGCCGCCGAGCAAAGGGAGCGGAATGAGCAGACCAAAGAGCGCGAGACTCGGCACCGTCTGCAATACGCCCGCGACGCCGAGCACAGCCCGCTTCAACGCCGCCCGCCGCGCGACGAGTATGCCCAGTGGAATGCCGATCATGATGGCGAACACTATCGAGACGAGCACGAGAAAGAGGTGCTCGCCTGTGGCCGTCAACACCTCGCGCCAGTTGCCCTTGATGAACTCGATGAGATTCATGAGACACGCACCACCGAAATTCAGCCGACGTGATCCGCCGCCGGGCGCGGCGAATCATCGTCAAGCTGTAACGTCTCAAGATAGGCTCGCGCGAGCGGTTCCTCCGCGCGCATAAACTCTTCCGGCGTCGCGAGCAGGACGATCCGACCTTCCCGCATGAGCGCGATGCGCGTTGCAAGCCGGAGCGCCTCGCGCACGTCGTGCGTGACGAGGATGACGGTCTTATCCAGACGCGCGCGCAACCGCGCGAACTCTTTTTGGAGCGAAGCGCGCGTCAGCGGATCGAGCGCGCCGAAGGGCTCGTCCATGAGCAACAGGGGCGGGTCGGCCGCGAGCGCGCGCGCCACTCCGACGCGCTGTCTCTGTCCGCCCGACAACTCGCGCGGGAAACGCGCGCCGAAAGTTTCGTGGTCGAGGCCGACGAGCGCGAGCATCTCACGCACGCGTGCGCGCACTCGCTCGCGCGGCCATCCTTCCAGCGTGGGCACAAGCGCGACGTTGCGCTCAACGTCGAAGTGCGGAAACAGTCCGGCCTCTTGAATCACGTAGCCCATCGAACGCCGCAGGGCGATAGCATCCCACGCGCCCGTCGGCTTGCCCTCCACCAGCACGCGCCCGGCGGTCGGCAGCAACATCCGGTTAACCAGCCTGAGCGTGGTCGTCTTCCCGCAGCCCGACTCGCCGAGGAGCACGAGCGTCTCGCCGCGATAAATTTCCAGATTGAGATCGGAGATGATGGGACAAGCCGCGCCCGACGGTTCGTAGCTGACGTTATCGAATCGGACGAATGGCGCAGGATGGATCATCTTCGACGAAGTGAATATTCAGTGATAGACGCGGGCATAACTGTTTCTGGAAGTCTCGTTTGAAAGTGTCGCCGTTCGTAAGGCCATTCGGCGGCGTGGTTGCCGCTTGCGCGTTCGTCATGCATCGCCTTGCAGCGCGAATCGCTATTCGATTCTGACGCCTTTCCAAAAGGCGATGCGCCCTTTGATCTCAGCCGCAGCCTCTTTGACCTCGGGGTAATACCACGCCGCGTCTTTGTTCACTTCACCGCCCGCCACCACGTCGTAATAACTCGCTTCCCCCTTCCACGGGCAGGTCGTGTGCTTATCGCTCGGGCGTAAGAATTCGCCGTGAACCGAATCCGGCGGGAAGTAGTGGTTCCCTTCCACCACGACCGTGTCATCGCTCTCGGCGAGCACTTCATTATTCCAGATCGCGCGCATGTATCTACCTCCGCGTTTTAGAACTTCCACTCGCCCATGTTGTTGACAGATGCCGACGGCCTCTTGAAAGGTGTTGTGTCCGGGGTAGTGTTGCAAAAATTTTCCACTCGGACAAGACATTCGGGTTCTGGGGAGTGTCTAAACATAAGTAGCAAGAGCATCAGTAATCTTCGCCGGATACTTTGGATACTTTCGCTTTCTGAGTTGTCGTGCGTTATAGCATCGCACAAACAGGTCAACCGCTCGTCGCAACGCGTGCAGACAACGTGA
>DATHAZ010000016.1:0-12100 GCA_035296445.1 Pyrinomonadaceae bacterium
GCGCTGGCGGCAGGTTCACCGCCGTCAGGCGCACGCGCCCGCCGCCCGTCGTCGGTTCGACTTCCAGCCGCCCGCTCGCGCGCGGCGCAAACGAACGCAAGCGCACGATGAGATTTTTACCGTCAAGCGCCGCGGCGAAACCGACGCCGGCCGCGCCATTCTCAGCGCGGGCAACGAAAGCGCCCGGCGCGATGAGCAGCAACGACGCCGCGCAGGCGGACGCCAACACGAGCACGCCTGCTCTTAACGCTCGCAACCTGCGACTTCTCTTATGTGCCATGAAGCAAAGACCTACGGCCTGTGGTTGTGGGATCGAACGGCTGCGAGATTACAACAATAATGGTAAATGGTGAATGGTAAATAGTGAATGGAAGAAAACAGTTTCTCCCTGTCCACTATTTACCATTCACCATTTACCATTCACCGCTTTTTTTAATCGCTGGCGGCCTGAAGGTGAGCGCGTCCCTGCGTGGTGGGCAGCGTGATGCGGAAGGTCGTGCCGCGGCCGGGCGCGCTGTTGACGGCAATGTGGCCGGAGTGTTCCTGCACGATGCCGTAAGAGACGGCGAGGCCGAGACCCGTGCCGCGCCCGACGCCCTTCGTCGTGAAGAACGGATCGTAGATGCGCGCGACGTTTTCGGGCGCGATGCCGATGCCGTCGTCGGCGACGTGGATGATGACCAAATCATTGTCTTCCGTCGCCGTGGAGAGCGTGATGCGGCCACCGTCGGGGATGGCGTCGCGCGCGTTCAGGATGAGATTGGTGAAGACCTGTTGAAGTTTGCCGCCGTTGCCGTACACGAGCGGGAGCGCGCCGTCGTAATCGCGCACGATCTCTATGCGGCTCTGGCGCAGTTGCGGCTCCAGGAGTTGCAGCGTGTCGTCGAGCACCCGGTTCACGTCAACCTCGTCAAACTCCGTGACCGTGCCGGTGCGCGAGAAGTTGAGGAGGTTGTTGACGATGCCGGTGGCGCGCTCGGTCTGGCGGTGAATCTTTTCCAACAGTTTATGCTTCGGGTCGCTGTCGGCAAGCATGCCGAGAAGCATCTGCGTGTAACTCGAAACGCCCGTGAGCGGCGTGTTGATCTCGTGGGCGACGCCGGCCGCGAGCAAACCGATGCTGGAGAGTTTTTCGCGCTGCTGCAACTGCTCTTCCAGACGCACGCGCGCCGTCACGTCTTCGAGCACGACGAGCGCGCCCGTGTGCGCGGCGATCTCGGTGCGACGCAGGGGGGCGAGGGCGATGTTGAGAATGAGCGAACGGCCGCCGCGTGTGGCGGTGTGGAGTTTGTAAATGTGGCGCAGGCTTCCCAATTCCCAGCCACCCGCGCCGAGCGCCTGTTGCAGCGTCTCGGCGAAATCCTCCGCGAATAAATCCTCGACGCGCGCGCCGACCGCCTCGTCGCGGCGCACGCCGAGCAACTCTTCGAGCGCGGTGTTGCAACCCGTGATGCCGCCCGTGGAATCAACGGCGAGGAGTCCGACGTTGATCGATTCGACGATTGACTCGTTGAACTCTTTGAGCAATTCGAGTTCGGCGGCGCGCTCGGTCTGTTCCTGATAGAGCAGGCTGTTTTCGATGGCGACCGCCACATAGCCGGAGATGGTGCGCAGGATTTCCAAATCCTCCGAGGACAGGAGCGCGCCGCCCGTCGAACGCCCCAGACCGATGACGGCCACCATGCGCCCGCGCACGACGCACGGCACGTAGTAATGCAGCGCGCGGCGCACGAAGCCGCTCGTCTCCGGTTGGAGGTCTATGTCGTCGGCGCGCACGATGCCGGCCTCGGCCGAGCGCACGCGGATCATCTCGCGGAAATCCTGCGGCACCAGAACTTCCGACGACAGCCCGACCGAACGCGCCACGCGATAACCGGACGCGGCGCGCGCGTCTTCAATGAAGATCGCCACGCGCGCAACGCCCAGCACTTGTTCGAGGCGGCTGACGAGCGCGTCGAGCAGAGGCTCAAGCGTCGTCGTCGCGGAGAGCGTGCGTCCGAAGTCGAGCAGGCCGTTTCTCAGGTCGTAGCGTTCGCCGTAGAAGAGGCGGTCGGTCTGCTCCTGCAAGAAGTTTTTGATGGGCGCGGCCGTCATCACGATGACGGTCATGGCGAGTATGGCGATGATCACGCGCAGGGTGATGACGCCCGGCGTCACCACCTCGCCGCCGAACGCGTAGAGACCGGCGACATAGACGACGACGCCGATCATCAGGGCGATGGCGAGCGTCGTCAGAGCATAGACGGCGGCGCGGCGCACCACCACGTCAACGTCCATCAGGCGATAACGCACGACCGAGTTGCCGAAGGTGAGCGGGATCAGAATGAGGGGCAGCACCGCCGCGTCAATCAGCCAACGCTCCGTGCCCGTGCCGGTCGCCGCCCCCACGGCGGGCGCGTCGCCGAAGAGATAGCCGGCCGCGTAGAGCAAAGTGAACGGCGTGACCGCCAAGACCGATCCCCACACGACCCACTTCAACTGCTGTCGCACCACCGCCACTTTGCTCTTCCAGAAACGCCTGACGAGCAGCGTCGCGCCCGCGACGAGCGCGAGACAGAAGTGCGCGAACTCGGCCTTGTAGAGGTTGCCGATAAAGGCGTCGGAGAAGTTGAGGCGCGAGGGCGGCAGGAAGTCTACCAGCGTCGTCAGAAGCAAGAGGACGGTGGCGGGCGCGTAGAGCAGGGGCGCGAGCCAGCGTTTGTGTTCCGAGATTTGGCGGCGCACCGGGTAGAGCGCGCAGAAGTGTAGGAAGAGCGGCGCGAAGAGGACGTAGGCCGCATCGTCGAGGAAAGCGACGGCGAGGTCTAAGTCTTCGTAAAAGCCGATGGGCTTGTAGAAGTGCAGGACGAAGGCGGCGAGGCAGAGCGTCGTGAAGTGGAGGACGAAGGGCGCGCGCCCCCCCTGCTTGAACAGGACGAAGAGGCCGACGAGCAGGTAGACGATGCCGATGAAGTTGATGTAGTAATCGCGCGTCGTGCGGTTGGGGATGGGTTGCAGGTCGTCCAGATAGACGTAGTACTCGCGCGTCCCGCCATCGGTCGTGGGGCGTTGGATAATGTAGCCGAGGCGTTGGCCGGAGCGGGCGGCGTCTTCCAGATACTTGGGGATGTCCTCGGTGGCGACGATTGGCTCGTTGTGTTCTTCGTCGGCGTTGATGGCGATGAGACGGTCGCCGGGGACGATGCCGAGGATGCCCGCGCGACTGGCCGCCGAATTCGGGGCGACGGCGCGCGCGAAGATGCCTTCGTCGGTCTGTTCCCACGCGACGCCGTCGGTGGGCGGCGGGGTGCGCGTCAGGCGTTGCGCGAAATTGAGCGTGCCGGCGGCGACAAGGAGCGAGGCCGCTATCAGCAGCACCCATGCCCGGGTTGTCAGCACCGATTTCATCTCGCGGCTTTAGCTCCTTTCACTTCCCAAAACGACAAAACAAAGGCAATTGATGTTCCAGTCGGCGGACGAAACGACGATGCTTCGACGCCGCACCCGCGTCGCGCGGGCGGCGCGGGCATCGCTCACGCAAAAGCCGATTTGCGTCGCCCGACGCTAAATCCGGCCTCCGCTCCGCCGCCTCAAGCCGGACGAACTTAAATCCAACTTTTTGCATTTATCCAAGTTTTCGGAAAAAGTAGACTTTGCTGGCTTTTACCGCAGACTCCGCGCCGCGTGAGATAAAAGAAACGGCGCGCGATAAAAAGAGGGGCAAAAGCTAACGGGGGAAGAAATTTCACGCCCGTGCGCTTTTGCCCGCATACTGCCCGGCCTGCTTTCGGATTTAGAAACGGACTGAGATGCCCCCCCGCACGGAGCGACGGTTCGCGTTCAGGATGGTGATGGTGTCGCCGTCCTCGACGCTCGTCTGCGCGTCGAGCAGGTTGCGCGCATCAATGACGGCCTCGGCTTGCAGGGGCAGGCCGAAGGTCGGCAAGTCCTGCGTGACGAGGATGCTCAAACTCGGGTCGAAGACCGCGACCCGACCCGCGAAAGGATCGATGGCGAAGACGGCGGCGCGCGGCGAGAAGCGCAGCACGGTGCGCACGTCCGTCCCCGTGTCGAAACTGGATTCGACTTGCGCGGCGACCGTTTGGAAGAAACCGTCGCGGAAGAGTTCGCCGGGCGCGGACGAGGCGGGCGAAAAGTCCGGCGCGAGTTGCTGCCCGCGCCCGAACGAGTAACCGGCGGAAGTTTTCAGGAAACTGCCGAGTCGCCTGGCATAGACGACTCTCAAGCCGCGCGCCGCGCCCTGCTGGTTGGCGACGCTCAGGAGTTCCGTGCCCTGCTCGCCTGCGAAAGCCCCGAGCGGCATGTTCATCAACCCGACGCCGCGCCCGTCCGTGGTGTCGAAGAAGGCCGTCGCCTCGACGCTCGAATTGTTGTCCAACACGCGCTCCACGCCGAATTCCAGACGGCGGCTGCGCTCAAGAAGCGCGCGCCCGTCAACGAACGCGATGGGCTGCGCGTCCATCTCCGGAAACACTATCGCGCCGTCCTCGAATCGCGCCACCGACTGCGGCTGCGAATTGACGCTGCCCGGCGCATAGCCGAAGCGCAGGCGCGTGCGCGCGTCCGTCTCGAACTGAAACCCGAGGCGCGGGCTGAACGACCCGGACCCGTTTGCGCCCGTGAAGCGCGAATAATCCAGACCGAGTACGACGACCACGCCCTCACGCACGACCCACTCGTCAACGGCGCGCACCGAAACCTGTTTGAGCGAACGCGGCGCGGCCGGGTTGGCGGGCGCGGCCGAGTTGAAAGCGAGCGGCAGGTTTGCGCCGCCGATGGTCGCGCTCAGCAGGTGACGCGTGCCCGCGCGCAAGCGTCCGGTGGTTTCGAGGCGCGCCAGTCCGTTCGTGCCGAGTTGACCGGCGAAGATCAAATTAAGCCCCTCGCCCGCCGGGACGGAGACGGCGAAATTCGTGCCCGCGTAGACGGGCGCATTCGGGTCGGCCGACGCGGCGGTGTAAGTCTCCAGAACGCCGTGCGCGTTGCGGCCATCATCCGCCCAACTGCCCTCGCCGTCTTCTCCGGCCGCCGCTTCTTCCGTGTCCTCGTCCGTGCCCGATGCTGCTTCAACCGCGGCGACGGTCGCATCGCGCCCTTCGTTATTCTGTAAGATCGAGCGGCGATTCTGCGACGAGCGCAGACGCCATTTCGTGTCGTTGCGGTCGTTCCTACGCTCGGGCATCGTGCGCCCCTGCCCCACGGGTTCGAGATTGAAGCGATAGACGAGTTCGTCGGACGGGTTGACCTGGACGGCGTTGAAGGTGGTGGCGTTGAAGCCCTCGGCGAGCGCGGTCAGAAGGTAGCGGCCGGGCACGATGCGCGCGGTGAACGTGCCGTCGGCGGCGGTGCGAGTCTGCTTGGTGACGTGGTTCGCGCCGTCGCGGAGCAACTGCACGAGCGCGCCCGCGAGCGGTTTGCCCTTGTGGTCGCGCACGGAGCCGCTGACGACCCCGAGTTTGCTTCCGCGCACGGTCGCCGCGCGAGTCGCGGGCGCACCCGCCTCCGCCAACACGAAGACCGCGAACAGGAGCGTCAGACTCATGCGCCGGTAAGTTTTTCTCATCGCACCAAAACCTCCGGGCGCATCCTTCGTCTTCACAAAGGAGCGCGCCCTCAAGCGTCTATTCTCTTGTCCACTGGACGGCGGCACGGGAGACTGAAAAAAGCAGCATGGTAAAAATTCCGGAAGTCATAAATGCCGCACGAGCCTCTGTGCCCGATACCGGCCAAAACCCGCTTGAGCGCGAAGGTGGCTATTTTCCGTCAACCGTCAAACCCTGTCAAGCATACGGTTTGCTGTTGGCGGTCGCGTCCCCGGCAGGTGTTTGCCCCGTTTCTCGTTCGCATGCTACGATGCTCCTTACTGCAAAAGTGATCACCAACCCGTCAAAAATTTTCGCATCTAAGTTCCATCAAATGACCGAAGCAATAGCCTCAACCAAACTTGCCTGCGGCGCGACCGTCCTGACCGAACACATGCCGGGGTTGCGCTCGGCCACCGTCGGCATCTGGATCAAACGCGGTTCGCGCCACGAAACGCTCGATTTCAACGGCATTTGCCACTTTATCGAGCATGCCGTCTTCAAAGGAACCGAGCGGCGCAGCGTCATGGACATCGCGGTCGAGAGCGACCGTCTCGGCGGCAACTTCGACGCCTACACCTCGCACGAGATGACCGGCTTCGCGCTCAAGGTAGTGGACACGGCCGTGCCGCAGGCCTTCGACCTCCTGACCGACATGCTCCTCAGCCCGCGCTTCGACGAACGGGAACTCGAACGCGAGCAGAAAGTCATCATCGAAGAGATGAAGATGGTCGAAGACTCGCCCGAAGAATACCTCGGCGAACTCTTCCACGCCGCCTATTTCCCCGACCACGCGCTCGGCCGCCCCATCGAAGGCACGCCCGAAACCGTCTCGTCCTTCGACCGCGCGCGCACCGCACAGTTTCACCGCGCGGCCTATCACCCGCGCAACTTCGTCATCGCCGCCGCCGGCAATGTCTCCCACGCCGCACTCGTCGAACTGGCCGAACGCGCCTTCGCCGCGCGCGAGGCGACGCCCGACGAGCATTCATCACAGCATTCGTCCGAGGCGGACGCCGACGCGGGCGTGCCTCCGCGCCCCGCCGCGCCCATCCTGCTCCGGCGCAAGCGCGAACTCGAACAGGCGCACCTGATTCTCGCGACGCCGTGGCCTTCCGCCCGCGATGAGGATCGCTACGCGGCTTCCCTGCTCGGCTCGGTCATCGGCGGCGGCACTTCGAGTCGGCTCTGGCAATCGGTGCGCGAAGAACGCGGCCTCGCCTACTCGGTCGGCGCGGCGGCGAGCGGCTTCACCGACGCCGGGGTCTTTCAAATTTACGCCGGCACGTCGCCCGCGCAACTCGACGAGGTGCTCTCGCTCGCCCTCGCCGAACTGCGCCGCGTCGTGCGCGAACCCGTCGGCGCGGAAGAACTGCAACTGGCGAAGGATCAGGCCGTCGCCTCGATCCTGCTCGGCCTTGAATCCACGAGCGCGCGCGCCGGTTCGCTCGCACGCCAGGAGATCACGCACGGCCGACGCATCTCGCCCGACGAGATCATCGCGCGCCTCGAAGCCGTCACGCCCGAAGACATGCAGCATGTCGCGCGCGCGCGCTTCACCTCCGGCTCGCTCGCCCTCGGCGCGCTCGGCAACCTCAAC
Organism: Pyrinomonadaceae bacterium; assembly: GCA_035296445.1. GTDB lineage: Bacteria > Acidobacteriota > Blastocatellia > Pyrinomonadales > Pyrinomonadaceae > JAIVJZ01. Next base: position 7,183 of record DATHAZ010000016.1, read on the forward strand.
GGCTTCAAAGTGGAACGCTCGCGGCTCGAAATTTAGAGACGATGACAAATGACGAGTCAGGCGTTGAGCTTGTATAGAGACATAAACTAATAGTCACTGCGTCTGTTACTAACGTCGAGAGGCACGCGAGTATGAGAGTGGACTGGTTACGAGAGCTATCAACGTGCGGGATGTATCTCCTGTTTTCAATTGTAGCCACCACCGTCGCCCTCATATCTCAAGCCGTCGCCGTACACGAATCTATGCAACTGCCGGAAGGCGTTATGTCGGCGTTCCAGAACGCGGAGGTGATTAAGGCTTCGGGAGTACATTACTGCTGGTTCATCGGGCTGTTTGTCACCTTCAGTGCGGTCAGATTGTTAATCCTGTTTGTGTGCAGCCGTAGCCCGTCAGAGATTCCATAGGGATTTTGAGCGCGATGTTGTGATGCGCGTCCGCCGACTGTCGGTATTAAAAACGCGAGTCCCGCTCTAGTTCGTCGCTCGTCACTGATTTATGAAATTTACCGTCCTCGGAAGCGGTTCGTCTGGAAACGCCGTGCTCATCTGCGCGGGGCACACGCGCGTGCTCGTTGATGCGGGGATGAGCGCGAAGGAGATCGTGCGCCGTCTCGCGCTCATGGGCTGCGACGCCGCCTCGCTCGACGGCGTGATCATCACGCACGAGCACGGCGACCACGCGGGCGGCCTGCGCGTGCTTTTGAAAACCGTCTCCTGCCCCGTCTATATTTCCGGCGAGACGCGCGAGGCTTACATCGGCGACCGCGAAGGCGCGGTGTCGCGCGACGAGCCGCGGAAGCGCGCAGACGTGCTGCGCGACCGCACGGAGGAAATCTCTTCCAGCCACGACTTCCGCATCGGCGAGATAGACTTTCACCCTTTCACCATCCCGCACGACGCGGCCGACAACTTCGGCTTCACGGCGCGCCACGACGGCGTCTGCGTCGCAACGCTAATGGACTTCGGCCACATCACGACGCTCATCAACGAGCGTCTGCGCGGTTGCGCGGCCGTCATCATCGAGTCGAATCACAGCCGCGAGATGCTCAAGGCATGCAGCGTCTACCCGTGGGAGTTGAAGCAGCGAATACTGTCGCGCACCGGCCACCTCTCGAACGAGGACATCGCCGTGTGGCTGCGCGACGAATACGACGGCGGCGCGGAGCATATCGTCCTCGCGCACCTCTCGCAGCGCGCCAACAATCCTTACGTCGCCAAGCTCTCGGCCGAAATCGCCTTGCAGGAACGCGGCTCGCTCTTTTCGACCGACACCAAGATCACGCTCTCTTTCCCCAAAGAGCCGACCCCGTGGATCGAGTTATGAGCGCGCGCGCGTCCGCGCTCGGCGCGTTGTTGCTTCTGTCTCTCGCCTTCGCGGCGGCGTGCGGCGTGGAACAAAAACGGAGCGGGCTGCCGGTTGAGGCGCAGGCCGCCATTGACGGCGTCACGGGCGATCTTTCGCGCGCCGACTACGAAAAGATTTACGCCGACGCGGCCGAAGAATGGCGACGGACGGCGAGCGCCGACGAGAGCCGCGCGAACCTCGAGCGCATCCGCAACGCCCTCGGCGGCGTCCTCAGCCGCGCCCAATTCGGCGCGCAGGAACGCGACGCCCGCGAAGGCCGCACGCTCGTCGTCAGCTACAACACCAAGTTCGAGCGCGCCGACGCCATCGAAACTTTCACCCTCATCGAACGCGCAGGCCGCTGGCGGCTCGCGCGCTACGCGGTGAACTCGAATGCTTTAAAGCAGTGACAAGTGACGAGTGACAGGTGACAAGTTAAAACTAAACGCCTGTCTTTTCTCGTCACTCGTCACTTGTCACTTGTCACTTGAATTATGATCCCACGCTACACATTGCCCGAAATGGGCGCGCTCTGGTCGGAGGCGGCGAAGTTCCAGAAGTGGCTCGACGTGGAACTGGCCGTCTGTGAAGTTCACGCCGAGATGGGCACGATCCCACCGGGCGCGCTCGCCGAGATCAAGGAGCGCGCCGCTTTCACCGTCGAACGCATCAACGAGATCGAGCGAACCACCGACCACGACGTGATCGCCTTCACGACCGCGCTTGCCGAAAACATCGGCGAGGCCGCGCGCTTCGTGCATTACGGCCTCACCTCTTCCGACGTGGTAGACACAGCCAACGCGCTCCTGCTTCGAGACGCCTGCGATCTGCTGCTCAAGAGAATTGACGCGCTGCTCGCCGTCCTGCGGCGTCGCGCTTACGAGTTCAAAGAGACGCCCCAGATCGGGCGCACACACGGCGTCCACGCCGAGCCGACCTCTTTCGGCCTCACCTTCGCGCTCTGGTTCGACGAGATGCGGCGCAACCGCGCGCGGCTGGAGAGGGCGCGCGCATCAATCGCCGTCGGCAAGATCAGCGGCGCGGTCGGCGCGTTCGCGCATCTCGACCCGGAAGTCGAAGAGCGTGTCTGCATGCGTCTCGGACTCCATGCAGCCCCCGTCTCCACGCAGGTCATCCAGCGCGACAACTACGCCGAATATCTCTGCACGCTCGCCCTCATCGCCTCTTCGCTCGACAAGTTCGCTTTGCAGGTTCGCCACTGGCAACGCACCGAGGTGCGCGAGGCGGAGGAGCGTTTTAAGCGCGGGCAGAAAGGGTCTTCGGCCATGCCGCACAAGCGCAACCCGATCCTCTCGGAGCGCATCTGCGGCATGGCGCGCGTGGTGCGCGGCTACGCCGTCGCCGGTCTGGAATCCGTCGCCCTCTGGCACGAGCGAGACATCTCCCACTCGTCCGCGGAGCGCGTCATTCTCCCCGACTCGTCAATCGCGCTCGACTACATGCTCGCCCGTGCCACGTCGCTCATAGACACGCTCGTCGTCTACCCGGCGCGCATGCTGGAAAACCTGAACGCCACGCGCGGCCTCGTCTTCAGCGGCCAACTCCTGCTCGCCCTGACGCAGGCCGGAGTCTCGCGCGAACAGGCTTACGAATGGGCGCAGCGCAACGCTATGCGGACGTGGGACGAAGGCGGCGACTTCCGCGCGCGCGTCCTCGAAGACCCGGACATCACCGCGCATCTCTCGCGCGACGGGATCGAACGCGCCTTCGCCCTCGACACCTATTTGCGCAACGTTGATAAAGTTTTCGCGCGGGTATTCGACTCAATAACGATTTAGAGCTAAAATTATGACTTCTCTAAATAGGAAACTGCTATGAAGGTTTTTCTTAGTTATGCGGTTGGACAGTTGGATGCTCCGATTGCGGCACGGCTACGGGCGGTCGCGGCTGCTTATGATATTTCTATTCTGCTACCTGACCGTACCCAAGCAACGCGCGGCAGCATTAGTGTTGACATTCGAGACAAAATCAAAGAAAGCGATGCCGTTATTGCTTTGGTGACTAGCACTTCACAGATAGCTGCGGTTAATCTTGTCAACCTCGAAGTGCAAGCTGCTGCACGAGCAGGCAAGCCAGTTATTGCTCTGATAGAGCAAGGAGTTCCCGTTCAAAATATTCCTGCCAATCAACTCGTTTACTTCAACAGGTCACAGCCGACAGCCCACGAAGCATCATTACTAACCGTGCTTAATCAAATTCGCAGTAAGAAGCATAAAGATGATTTAACCGCGCTCGGTTGGATTGCTGGTATAGCCCTAGGTCTCGTCGCTCTTAGTGAGTTAACAAGCGAAGAATAGAGATGGCTCGACGCTCTAAGCATGGAGGTTTGCCGCTCGCCGTTATTGATAATACTTTGCTTACGCGATTAGTCAGTCTGGGGATAGCAAAGTTCTTGCCATATCTTTTTAAATACATTCTCATCCCACCCGAAGTTAAACGGGAAGCCTACAAGGCTCCGTCTAAAGGCAAGCGGCGATTACAAAAAACCATCGGCGAGATGAAAGGTTTTTTCATTGATTGTTATGAAGCCAATGAATTTACCAAGGACTTCTTGAAAGCAGATTTAGACGAGGGCGAGGCAGCGGCTATCGCCCAAGCTGAGTTCAAACAGGCGGCCTTACTGATTGATGAGCGCAAAGGTTTTAGGATAGCCAATAATATGCAACTGAAGACAATTAGAACTGGAAAGCTGTTAAATATGCTGAAAGAAGCAGGAGCTATTCCAGAAGTTAAACCATACCTTTTGAAACTAAAAGCGGCAGGTTTTTACATAGGCGAGAATGTAGAGCGACAATTGCTAATTGAAGCTGGTGAATTAGAAAGTGATTAAGTTATCGAGGAGTGTAATAGTGAAAGCAAAAGTTTACGTGACATTGAAACCGGGCGTGCTCGACCCGCAGGGCAAGGCGATTCGGAACTCGGTCGGGCTGATGGGCTACGGCGGCATCGCGGACGTGCGGCAGGGCAAGTATTTCGAGATCGCGCTCGACGCCTCGCTCGACGATGAGCGTGCGCGCGAAACGGCCGAACGGATGGCGCGCGAGGTATTGGCGAACCCGGTCATCGAAGATTATCGCGTGGAGATAGAAGGATGAAATTCGGCGTTATCGTTTTCCCCGGCTCGAACTGCGACCACGACGCTTACCACGTCATCTCGAAACACGTCGGCCAGCCGGTCTCTTTCATCTGGCATCGCGAGACCGACCTCACCGAGTATGACGCGCTGATCATTCCCGGCGGCTTCTCCTACGGCGACTACCTGCGCGCGGGCGCGCTCGCATCCTTCTCGCCCGTCATGTCGAGCGTGCGCGATTTCGCGGCGCGCGGCGGACTCGTGCTCGGCATCTGCAACGGCTTTCAAATCCTGTGCGAGTCGGGACTCTTGCCCGGCGCGCTCATACGCAACCGCGACCTGCATTTCGTCTGCCAGCACGTCCGTGTGCGCGTGGAGTCTGCCGACACGCCTTTCACGAACGAACTCCGGCGCGGCCAAATTCTGAGCATGCCCGTCGCGCACGCCGAAGGCAACTACGTGTGCGACGACGAGACGCTC
>DATHAZ010000017.1:0-13405 GCA_035296445.1 Pyrinomonadaceae bacterium
CACTTCGCTCATCCGCCGCCAACTCGAAGCGGGCGAGGATTTGCCGTTCGATCCCGAACGCCCCCTGATGAACAACATCTCGACCGACGAGATCACGCCCGGCTGGGTCTGTTTCTACTACGACGAGACGCTCGGCCAGTATGTCTACGTCGGCATGCGCGAGGCCGCCGTGCAGAAGGACGAAGTTAAACAGGGGGGCTTCAAGGTGGTCGTCTCCGGCCTCTCGAAAGGCTGCGGCTCGTCGCGTGAGACCGCGCCCTACGCCGAACGCGCCGCCGGCGTGGAACTCGTCATCGCCCGCACCATCGAAAAAATCTACGGGCAGAACTCGCAGAACATCGGCCTTTTGACTTCGACCGACTTGCGGCTAATCGAACGCATCCGGCGCGGCGAAGAGATTCCGCTCGCCGAGTTTACGCGCGGCCTCGATCCGATCTCGCAGGCGATTGTCGAATACGGCGGCCTCTTCAACTACAACAAGGCGCGGCTCGCGGGCGAGACCGTGCCGCCCGCCATCGAGACGAAGGCGCGCCCGATGAACATCGTCGAGAAGATCATCGCGCGTCATGCGTTCGTGCGTGCGGGTGAGATCGGCGTCGAAGCCGTCCGTCCGGGCGACGCGCTCTTCGCCGTGGCCGACGTGCGCTTCTCGCACGAGTACGTCACGCCGATGGCCGAGTCGCTGTTCAAGGGCGCGCTCGGACGCGACGCGCAGGTGACTGAACCCGAATCGGTCTACGCGTTTCGCGACCACCTGACGTTTCTGGGGCGCGTCATGTCGGACGACAAGAAGAAGATGGGGCTGCTGGAGCGCGCCGACGGGCTGGCCGTGACACAGGAGAGTTTCTCGCAAGAGCAGGGCATCAAACTTTACAGCGGCACGGAAGCGACAGGCTCGGAAGCGATTTGCCACAACGCCGTCGTCGAAGACATCGCACTGCCCGGCCAACTCGTCATCGGCACGGACTCGCACACCTGCATGGCGGGCGTGCTCGGCTGCTTCGCCTTCGGCGTCGGCTCGACCGACATGGCGAACGCGTGGTACACGAAAGACATCCGCGTCAAAGTGCCAGAGACCGTCCGCTTCGTTCTGCGCGGACGAAAGCGCGCCGACGTGTCGGCCAAAGACGTGATGCTCAAAATCCTCTCGACCGATTACATGAAAGAGGGCAAAGGGATCGGGCAAGTGCTGGAGTTCGCGGGCGAAGGTCTCAAGGGCATGTCCATTGACGAGCGCGCGACTTTGACCAACATGGCCGTGGAAGCGGGGGGCACGACCGGCATTATCGAACCCGACGAAGTGACGCTTGAGTATCTCGTCCGCTCGCGCGGACTCGACGCCGGAGAGATTCGACGCGGCTTCCTCAAGAGCGACCCGGACGCCGAGTACGCCGCGACCTTCGAGATCAACCTCGACGAGATTCGGCCGATGGTGGCGACGCCCGGCGACCCGCGCAACGGCATCAACATCACAGACCTCGCCGAAGAGGTGCGGATTGACGCGGCCTACGGCGGCTCTTGCACGGGCGGCAAGATGGCCGACATGGACATGTACGCGGCCGTGCTGAGCCGCGCCGTCGAGCAGGGGCGAAGAGTCGCGCCGGGCGTGCGTCTCTACCTGCAATTCGGCTCGCAGAAGATCAAACAGTACGCGCGCGAGCGCGGCTACATAGAGATTTTCGAGCGCGCGGGCGCGGAGTTGATTGACCCTTCGTGCGGCGCGTGCATCAACGCGGGGCCGGGCGCGTCGAAGACTGCGGAGACCGTCACGGTGAGCGCGCAGAACCGCAACTTCCCCGGCCGCAGCGGCCCCGGCAAGGTTTATCTCGCCAGTCCTTTCGTTGTCGCCGCGTCGGCGATTGCGGGGCACATCGTCGAGCCGGAAGAGTTTTTGAAAGAGCGCGAAGAGGAGTTGGTCGGCGCGTGAAGGGCATCGGCAAGGGGCGCTTGAGCGCGGATCACTCGCCGAAGTACGAGCGCACGGAGCGCGAGCGGCGATACCTCCTGCGCTCTCTGCCGCCCGAACTCAAGGTCAACGACCGGCACGCGCAAATCACCGACAACTACATCACGGGCACGCGCCTGCGCCTGCGCAAAACGCGCTGGCCTCAGACCAACGAGTGGACGCTGAAACTCACGCAGAAGCACGCGCCCGCGCCGCCCGACTTTTCGCGCACGCTCATCACGAGCATCTACCTCAACGAGTACGAGTACGAAGTCTTCTCCGTCTTCGAGGCGAACGAGATACGCAAGAACCGTTACCCTTACGAGCACGAGGGGCGCAAGTATTCCGTGGACGTTTTCCTCGGCGCGCTCCACGGCCTCATCCTCGCCGAGACGGATTTCGACGCCGACGCTGAGATGGACAACTTCCCGCCGCCGCCCTTCGCCGCGCTCGACGTGACGCACGACGAACTGTTCACCGGCGGCCGTCTCGTCTACCTGACGATTGACCAACTGCGCGCCGAATTCAAAGCGCGCGTCGAGAAGTGGGAGGGAGCTTGATGGATGCGCGAGGCGGCGGGTTGTTCGTGATCTTGATCGGCGTCGCCGTGGTCGTCGTCGGGCTATTGGTCTACTCCGGCGCGCTCTCGTGGTTCGGGCGGCTGCCGGGCGATCTCAATTTCGGCGGCGAGCGCACGCGCGTCTTTATCCCGATCACCTCGATGCTCATCGTCTCGCTCGTCCTGAGCCTCGTCATGTACCTCTTGCGCCGCTTCTTCTGATTAATCGAACATGCCGGACGACGCCGCCACAGCGCCAACCATCTACACCATCGGACACGGACGCCACGCGTGGGTTGATTTTCTCGCGCTCCTCGGCGAACACCGGATCGCGCTCGTCTGCGACGTGCGCAGCGCGGCGCGTTCGCGCTGGCCGCAGTTCAACGGGCGCGTGTTGGAGGCGAACTTGAAAGAGGCGCGGATCGGTTACGAGTGGCTGCCCGAATGCGGCGGCAAGGTGGTTGCGCCGCCCGCCGAACTGGCGCGCGGGCTGGAGCGAATCATGGAGTTGGCGTCGGAGGTGCGCGTCGCCCTGATGTGCTCGGAGTCGCACCCGCTCACGCGTCACACGCAGCCGCGCGCCAACTGCCACCGCGTCGGTCTGCTCTCGACCCCCTTGCGCGCACGCGGCGCGCGCATCATACACATCCTGCCCGACGGCGACACCCTCGAAATTGACGAAGCCGCCCTGCCTTCAATCTGGAAGGAAGAATCGTAAAGCCGGGAAGAGGTAAATCGTGAATCGTAAATCGTGAATAGATTAAATCCGCTTTTCTCTATTCACGATTTACGATTCACGATTTACCTCTTTTACCTGTCAGCTTTCGGCGGGCGTCGGAAGTTCGGCGTGTGCCGAGTAGCGTGCGGCGTGGGCGCGTGCGAAGTAGACGGCGAGCAGGAAGGCGAGCAGCATGATGGCGGCGGCCGTCCAGAAGGTGATACGGAGCGAGCGGTCGCTCATCTCGTGGAGGCGGCCGTCCGCGCCGTAGGTGGCAATCGCGCTGTGGATGAGAAGCGCGGCCACGGTCGGGCCGACGGCGCGCGCCAAACTCGCCACCGATTGCGTGACGCCCAGGACTCCGCCCTGTTCGCCCCGACCGGCGCTGCGCGAGGCGAGCGTCTGGAGCGAAGGCGTCGCGAGCGCGTTCCCCACGGCGAACGTCCCGCCGACCAGAAGTAGCATGGACAGCCCCGTGTGCGGCCCGACGAGCGGGATCGCAAACAAACTGAGCGCGAACAAAAGCGCGCCCGCCAGCACGAGCGGCATTTCGCCGAACATCTTAACCAGACGCCCGATCAAGCCGCCCTGAATGAGCGCGCCGATGATACCGACGTACATGAAGAGATAGCCGTTGTGCGCGGCATCGTAGCCGAAGCGGAACATCGTGAAGAGGGCGAAGGAGGTCGTCATGATCGAGAAGGCGACGACGAAGAGAAAGTAGATGGCGAGGACGTAGGCGAGGCGAGGCTGCCGCACGGCCTCGGCGAGTTGCGACCAGCGACCCGTCGCGGCCGACGTGCGCGCCGGGTGATCCGGCGTCACCGTTTCGGGCAGGGTGAAATAGAGCAGGACGGCGTTGGCGAGCGCGAGCGCGCCCGCGAAAAAGAACGGCACGCCGATGCCCCACTGGCTGAGGATGCCGCCGATGGCCGGGCCAAAGATGAAGCCGAGGCCGAAGGCCGCGCCGATCAGTCCCATGCCTTTGGCGCGGTTTTCGGGCGTCGTCACGTCGGCGATGTAAGCCTGCGCGGTGGAGATGTTGCCGCCGGTGATGCCGTCAATGATGCGCCCCAAGAATAGCATCCAGAGCGTCGTCGCGAAGCCGATGATGAAGAAGCCGAGGCTCGTGCCCAACAGGCTGAAAAAGAGGATCGGGCGGCGGCCGTACCTGTCGGAGAGACGGCCGAGGACGGGCGAGAAAATCAACTGCATGACCGAGTAGGAGGCGAACAGGATGCCGACCGTGCGCGGCGTGGCGTCGAACTTCGTTCCCTCCACATAATAAGGCAGCACCGGGATCACGATGCCGAACCCCACGAGGTCTATGAAGACCGTGACGAAGATAACCAGAAGCGGCGAGCGTTTCATAACTGGTGAACGGTAAATGGTAAATGGTGAATGGTGAAAAGACTGAAATCAGGGTTTCTTCTATTCACCATTCACCATTTACCATTCACTAAATATTTACCAACGGCGGCGGGGCGGGGCCTGGAGTTTTTCGTCAACGGAGAGGCGTCCGCCGCCCGCGACGAGCAGCGCGAGCGACATGCCGAGCAAGGCGACGGTGAACTCGATCCCCCGGTTGCTTAAAAAGAAACCGCCGCTCCAGTGGACGCCGAACATCGCGACGAGCATCGTGATGGCGAGGAAGAACGCCCCGGCGCGCGTCAACAGTCCGAGCAGGACGAGCACGCCGCCGACGAGTTCGGCGAGGGCTGCCATGCCCATCCAGAGCCACGCCGGACGCATGAAGCCGAAGGGCGCCCCCCCGGCCGTGAACTTCGCCCACCCCGGCCCGCCCCACGCACCGAAAACTTTCTGCGCGCCGTGCGCGATGAAGATAAGGCCGAGCGCGAGACGCACCGGCAGCGTGAACCAGGTTGCCGTCGTCGCAATCAAACTTTGGAACATCGAAAGAGTCCTTTCCTTATTTCAGACAGGCCATGTCGGCATTGTCGTCTTTAATGAACACCGTAGATGCGGCGCGAAGCCGTGGAGTCGGCTGCCCGTGGCCGGTAATTTACTTCCGGCGGCAACTCTCTTTCGCATCCCGTGCGCGCGGCCTGACGCCCGGCATCATCCGCGCCCCGATTCAAGATTCATAAAAGGCACGCTGAAGGGGCGTCGAGTGCAGGCAGGGCGTTAGGCCGCGCCCTGTCGGACACCGTGTTTCACTAAAACCTCCTCGACGGCGGCCCGCCCCCGCGGTTCTTGAGGTAGCGCGTCGAACACTGTTTCTTCGCGCTCAGTAACGTAGTCGGCTCTCGCCCCCGCACTCAGGAGGAGTTCAACCAAGCGTGCGTTGCCCGAGCGAACGGCGGAGTGTAGAACATTGTCCTGCGTCAGGGAAGTAGCGTTGGGGTCGGCACCGACCGCGAGCAACACTTCCGCCACTTGGCCGTTGCCGATGGTGGCGACATCTATCAGGGGCGGGTCGCCGAATTCATTCGCGGCGTTAGGGTCAAAGCCGAGGCTGCCCAGAAAGCGAACGGCGTCTGCGTAACCCTCGACGGCGAGAAAGTGCAGCACAGTCTCATGGTGTATCCACCTGGCATCACGCAGTTCCGGGTGCGCCTCCAGCAGTCGCTTGGCCTTTGGTTGGTCATGGACGGCGGCATCTATGAAATCTTCTGTAAGCTCTTGGTCCATATCCATTCGCCACGCACCGCGATTAGCGGCCTAACCGGTCTTCTGAAGCTGGCTTAAGCTGGTGCAACGCCGACAGTTTTATCATAGCTTTGCCTGCCGCGCACACCGTCGAGGCAAGAGGGTAGAAGGGGAAGGGGAAAGGGGTAAAGGTAAGATTCGGGAAAATCCGACAGGCCGCCCCGAAGAAATCCGCAGGCCGCCCGGCTTTTCCGCCCTTCCCCTTTACCCCTTTCCCTTTGCCCCCTTATTTGATCTACACTGCGCCGCGCGCCCCAACACGGACACGAAGCCCGGCCGGTGATTTTATGAAAGACACAACCTCGCGCCAACTCGTTATCACGCGCGTCCGCGAACAGGGACGCGACATACGTTCGTTCGACATGCGTCCCGAAGCGGGCGGCGCAGGAGGAGGCGCGCGCGCCGTCGAGTTTCTGCCCGGTCAGGTAGCCGCGCTGCGAGCCGGGGGCGCGGACGAACGATCTTTCTATTTCGCTTTCGCCAGCGCGCCGGAGGATGAGGAATTGGAGTTTCTGGTCAAGCGCGTGGGCGACGACGGAAAGTCGCTCTATCACCTGCGTGCGGGCGACGAGGTGGCGCTCACCGGCGTCGTCGGCCACGGCTTCCCGCTCGACGCGCACAAAGGCAAAGACCTCGTCATGATCGCCATGGGCACGGGCGTCGCCCCGCTGCGCTCCGCCCTGCGCCACGCCCTCGCGCGCCCCGACGACTTCGGACAACTCATCGTCCTCTACGGCGCGCGCACGCCCGACGATTTCTGCTACCGCGACGAGACCGAGACGTGGAAGGCCGCGGGCGTCGAACTCCGTCAGGTCATCTCCAAACCCGACGGCTACGAGTGGGCAGGCTCGACCGGCTACGTCCAATCGCTCCTCGACCACGTCCTGCCTTCGCTCAACGAACCCGTCGCGCTGGTCTGCGGCTCGCCCGAAATGATCACGCACACGCGCGACCGCTTGCAGGAGATGGGTCTCCCGCCCGAAAGCATCCTGACTAACTATTGAAGCCAGTGCGTCGTCGCCGCCGATTTATTTGACGGAGCGAGATTAAGCAAGAAGTCGGGGCTGCCGAAACTTTGCTCTTGACTTCTACCGCCAAGCAACTAGAATCGAAATCGTGCTCAAGAAGGGACAGCGCAAATTCCTGCGAACCTTCAAGCACCGACGTTACCTTACATCTCTCTAAATTCAGATCAAATCCCGCCGAGGCGAAAGTCAGACAGTGAAGCGTCCTGCAAGGTGAAAGCCTGCTGCTCTCCCGTGCGCATCAGTCAACGCAGTCACATGCGGAAGGCGTCCTCTCTCCGTCTCGGCGACCTCTTTGCGGCGTTCTGATCTGAAAAACAGCAGACGTTTCGTCGGTGCGCGTGCTTACGCTGGTTGTCGCAGCCCCGGCGTCCGTCGTGTCTTCCCCGCAAGCCCTTCGCGCGGAAGAAGCGACGCCCACCCGACGCCCCGCAAACCTTTTACACGTGCGCGGGGCGGCCGGTTTTACGTCACGATTTTGCGCCTGTTAAATTGGCGCGCCGCTCAGTCGAACCTCATCCCGACGCGGTGCGCTCGTCCACACTCTCACAACCTGTAAGGAGAAAATCTAATGTCTTCACGCCTCATCGGCCAGTCCGCCGGGCTGGTTCTCTGTCTCTCGTTCTTGTTGTTCTGTTTTGCCACGCCCGTCAAACCCGCCATCGTTTACACCAACAACGATAACTTCGCCAACGCGGAAACCATCACCGGCAACACCGGAAGCCTGACCGTCTATAACGACTACGGAACTTTAGAGTCGGGCGAACCGACCCACGCCGCACAGACCATCGGGGCTTCCATCTGGTATCAGTGGCAAGCCACGTCGAGCGGCAACGTGACCTTCCATACGGGGGGCAGCCACATGGATACAGTGATCGCGGTCTATACCGGCAGCAGCCTCTCGACCCTGACCGGAGTCGCCAGCGACGACGACACGGGCTATGACCTGCACGGCTCCGTCACCTTCAACGCGACGCTGAACACCGTCTATTATATCGCTCTGGATATACATGATTGGACGAGCTACCCCGGCTCGATGTCACTCAACTGGCATCTCGGCAGCGCGACCCCGACGCCTACTCCGGCCGCGTCTAACCGCATCGCCTTCAGCGCCGACCGCGGGCAGACGACCGCCGTCTACGTGATGGACGGCAACGGTGCCGGGCAGACGCGCCTGACGGACAAATTAAGCTATAGCTTCGGAACCGTCTGGTCTCCCGATGGAACCAAGCTCGCCTTCCACACCTACCGCGACGGCCAGTCGGAGATTTATGTGATGAACGCCGACGGGTCGAACCAGACCCGCCTCACCACCTCCGTGATCGGCTCTTATCAACCGGCCTGGTCGCCCGACAGTACAAAGATCGCTTTTCGCAGCTACGACGCGCAGGCCTACTCCGACATCTACGTCGTGAACACGGACGGAACCGGCCTGACCAATCTCTCCAACGACCCGTGCGGCTGCTCTTATACGCCGTCCTGGTCGCCGGACGGCACCAAGATCATGTTCATGATCGAGGACGATTACACTTCGGAAATCTACGTGATGAACGCCGACGGCTCGAACCAGACGCAACTCACGAACAATATCGAATATTCGCCGGTCTGGTCGCCCGACGGCTCGAAGATCGCTTTCGTCAGCGAGCGCGACGGCGCGCCGGAAATCTACGTCATGAACGCCGATGGCTCGAACCAGACCAACCTCACGGACACTTACAACGTGCTTCCCTACGCGCCCTTCAACGACGCGCCCGTCTGGTCGCCCGACGGCACGCAAATCGCCTTCGCCAGCGACCGCGACGGTCAGGTCGAAGTTTACGTGATGGACGATGACGGCAGTAATCTGACGCGCCTCACAAACTCCACCGGCTCTGACGAGCCTCGTTGGTCGGCCGACGGTCTGAAGATCATGTTCACCACCAACCGCGACGGCAATCAGGAGATTTACTCGATGAACCCTGACGGCACGAGCCAGGTCAACCTCACGAACCACCCAGCCTACGATAGTCAGGCCGGTTGGCAGCCTGCGCCGTGACGGGCTGCCCGGCCGGCGTAAAGATGCGCGGCGAAATTGTCGGTTCGGGAATAAGTGAGAAGTCCCTCCCCAAGTATCAACAACATCGGGAGGGACTTCTCACATAAACTGACACCTTACTCAAAAGAAGACGATCCAACTTCACTTCCGGTTTACGCCCGAGCCGGCAGACGAGTCGGCACACGCGGCGACGGCGCGACGAGCGAGATCGGGCTTGCTGAATGAATACTCATTCAGTATCATGTGTGCCTTCTCGCACGAGACTCTTGGAGGGAGGTTCTTCCCCTATGCTTCGGATCGAACGAGCGGCGGTGCTGGGCGCGGGCACGATGGGCGCGCAGATCGCCGCGCATCTGGCGAACGCCGGAATACCCGTCCTGCTGCTGGACATCGCGCCGCGCGAACTCACGCCGGATGAACAGGCCAAAGGCTTGTCGCTCGACGCGCGCGCCGTGCGCAACCGCATCGCGCAGTCGGGGCTCGACGCGGCGAAGCGTGCGAAGCCCGCCGCGTTCTTTACGGCCGACGCGTCCGCGCTCGTCTCGGTCGGGAATTTTGAAGACGACATGGCGCGTCTCAAAGATTGCGATCTGGTTATCGAAGCGGTGGTCGAAAATCTGGAGATCAAGCGACAGCTCTACGCGCAGGTCGAAGAGCACCGGCGCGCCGGTTCGGTCGTCGCATCGAACACGAGCGGCATCCCCGTTCGCGCCATCGCCGAAGGTTTCTCGGAAGACTTTCGCGCGCACTTCCTCGGCATACACTTCTTCAACCCGCCGCGCTACCTGCACCTGTGCGAACTCATCCCGACCGAATGGACGCGGCCGGAAGTCGCCTGCTCCGTCTTCGGCTTCCTCGATCAACGCTTAGGCAAGGGCGTCGTCATTGCGAAGGATCGCCCGAACTTCATCGCCAACCGCATCGGCACTTACGGCGCGCTCGTCTCGATCAAGACGATGCTCGAAGACGGCTACACCATCGAAGAGGTTGATAAAATGACGGGGCAGGCGGTCGGTCGCCCGAAGTCGGCCACCTTCCGCACGTTCGACATCGTCGGCCTCGACGTGTTCGCGCACGTCGCGCGTAATCTCTATGAGGCCGTGCCGGAAGACGAGGAGCGCGAGGTGTTCGTCGCGCCCGAATTTTTGCAGGGCATGATCGGGCGCGGGATTCTGGGCAACAAGACGAAAGGCGGCTTCTACCGCAAGCAGAAGGGCGAGGGAGAGAAACAGGAAATCTGGACGCTCGACCACGCCTCGCTCGAATACCGCCCCGCCGAGAAAGTTAAACTGCCCGCGCTGGAGTTGGCGAAGAACGTGGAAGACGTGGGCGAGCGCATCGCGTCTCTGGTGTGGTCGAAGGATCGCGTCGGCGCGTTTTTGTGGAAGACCATCTCGCGCACTCTGCGCTACGCCGCGAACCGCATCCCGGAGATCGCCAACAACGTGGTGGACGTGGACCGCGCGATGCGCTGGGGCTTCAACTGGGAGTTGGGCGTGTTCGAGACCTGGGACGCCATCGGCGTCGAGAAGTCCGTCGCGCGGATGCGTGAGGAAGGCGCGAGCGTTCCGGCAAACGTCGAGCGGATGCTTGAGGCGGGCGCGAAGAGTTTTTACAAGTCGGAGCAGGGCACGCGTTTTTATTTCGATTTCGACAAACTCGAATACCAGCCGGTGAACGAACAGGCGGGCGTCCTTTTGTTGAAGTCGATCAAGGATCGCACGGGTGTCGTGAAAAAGAACGCGGGCGCGTCTTTGATAGACATCGGCGACGGCGTGGCGTGTCTCGAATTCCACTCGAAGATGAACGCCATCGGCGGCGACACGATCCAGATGATCAAGCAGTCGCTCGCCGAAGTGGAAAAGAATTTCGTCGGGTTGGTCGTCGGCAATCAGGCGCAGTATTTCTCGGTCGGCGCGAACCTGATGCTCATACTGCTGGAAGCGCAGGAGGAGAACTGGGAAGACATAGACTTGATGGTGCGCGAGTTTCAACGTGCGACGATGAGCTTGCGCTATTCGCCGAAGCCTGTGGTGACCGCGCCGTTCGGACTCGTCCCCGGCGGCGGTTGCGAGGTGACGATTCACGGCGACCGCATACGCGCCGCCGCCGAGTTGTACATCGGCCTCGTCGAAGCGGGCGTCGGCGTGATTCCGGCGGGCGGCGGCACGAAGGAGATGCTCATGCGCGCGCTCGATTCGATCCCGAAGGGCATGGACGACGCCGATCCGTTCCCGTTCGTCAAACGCGCGTTTGAGACGATTGCGCTCGCGAAAGTCGCAACCTCTGCGGACGAAGCGCGGCAGTACGGCTTCCTGCGTGAAGAGGATTCCGTCTCGATGAATCAGGATCGCTTGATCGCGGACGCCAAGCAGGAAGTGCTCGCGCTCGCGCGCGGCGGCTACACGGAGCCGCAGCAGCGCACCGACATACTCGCGCTCGGCAATTCCGCGCTCGCCACTTTGAAGCTCGGCATACACCAGATGAAACGCGGCGGCTTCATCTCCGACTACGACGCGCAGATCGGCGAGCGACTCGCGCGCATTCTGACGGGCGGCGATCTCAACCACCCGACGCGCGTGAGCGAACAATACCTGCTCGATCTCGAACGCGAGGCTTTTCTGTCGCTCTGCGGCCAGCGCAAAACGCAGGAGCGCATGGCGGCGATGCTCAAGACCGGAAAGCCGCTGAGGAATTAGTCAGGAGTCAGGAGTCTGGAGTCTAAAGTCATAACTCACTTTTTGACTCTAGACTTCGGACTCCTGACTTTCTAGACTTGAATTATGGATTATCCCGTCACGCCCGCAGTGAGGTTGCTGCGCGAGAAGAAGGTCGAGTTTGAGCCGCACCTTTACAGCTACGAGGAGCGCGGCGGGACGCGACACTCCGCCGACGCGCTCGGCGTTGACGAGCACGCGATTGTGAAGACGCTCGTGATGGAGACGGAGGGGCGGAAACCTTTGGTCGTGTTGATGCACGGCGACCGCGAAGTCTCTACGAAGAATCTGGCGCGCGCCATCGGCGCGAAAAGCGTGCAGCCGTGCGACCCGCAGGCGGCGCAGCGGCACACGGGCTACATGGTCGGCGGGACGAGTCCGATGGGGACGCGTGCGAAGTTGCCCGTCTATGTCGAGCGCACGATCTTCGAGTTGCCGAAGATTTACATCAACGGCGGCAAGCGCGGCTTTCTGGTTTCGATCAACCCGCAGGACTTGCGCGCGTTGTTGCCGGTTGAAGAAGTCGAAGTCGCAATTGAAAAGACGTAGCCGCGCGGAAGTTAAACTGGCGGCGCGAGTTTTTGTTTGAGGAAGTTTCATGGGAAGGACGAATTATGAGAGACGCAGTTATCGTATCGGCGGTGCGGACGGCGGTGGGGAAAGCGCCGAAGGGGACTTTGCGCGACACGCGACCCGACGAGATGGGCGCGACCGTCATCAAGGAAGCCCTGGCGCGCGCGGAAGGCGTTGAGTTGAATGAAGTCGAGGACGTGATCATGGGCTGCGCGATGCCGGAGGCCGAGCAGGGCATGAACGTGGCGCGCGCGGCGGCGATTCGCGCGGGGCTACCCGTGGACACTTCGGCGATGACGATCAATCGCTTCTGCTCGTCGGGGCTGCAATCAATCGCGATTGCCGCCGACAGAATTAGAACGGGCGCGGCGGACGTGATCGTCGCGGGTGGATTGGAGACGATGTCCCTGATCCCGATGGGCGGGCACACGATTCGCCCGAACCCGTATCTGGTCGAGCACTACCCGGATTTTTATTTGAACATGGGACTCGCCACGGAGAACGTCGCGCGCAAGTACGAAGTGTCGCGCGAGGCACAGGACGAGTTTTCCTACGCGTCGCACCAGCGTGCGGCGGCGGCGCAGGACGCTGGGAAGTTCACAGACGAGATCGTGCCGCTCACGGTCGTCTTTGAAGAGTTGGACGAGCGCGGGCGAAAGCAGCGGCGCGAAGTCGTGTTTGAAAAGGATGAAGGCGTGCGACGCGACACTTCGGCGGAGAGTTTGGCGAAGTTGCGTCCGGCGTTTCATGCGAAGGGCACGATCACGGCGGGTAACGCGTCGCAGATGTCGGACGGCGCGGCGGCTGTGGTCGTGATGTCGGACGAGCGCGCGCGTGCGCTCGGCTTGAGGCCGATGGCGCGTTTCGTAGCTTATGCCACCGCCGGATGCCCGCCTGAAGAGATGGGCATCGGGCCGGTCTATGCCATCCCGAAGGCTTTGAAGATCGCGGGGCTGACGCAGGATCAGATTGACGTGTTTGAACTGAACGAAGCCTTCGCCGCGCAGTCTCTCGCAGTGATCCGCACGCTCGGACTCGACACGGAAAAGGTTAACGTCAACGGCGGCGCGATTGCGCTCGGCCACCCGCTCGGTTGCACGGGCGCGAAGTTGACTGCGACCGCCTTGCGCGAACTCGAACGCCGGAATGGTCGTTACGCGATG
>DATHAZ010000018.1:0-12038 GCA_035296445.1 Pyrinomonadaceae bacterium
TGAGCCGCATCACGAGTTCGGCCGCGCCGTCCTGCTCTTCGATGTTGATCTCCTCGTAGGCGATGCCATTCTCTTTCAGGAAATGTTTGGCGCGGCGACAGTCGGAACACCACGTGGTCGTGTACATTTTAATGTTTGCCAACGCGTTCTTCCCCCGGATGAAAAATATGATGCCGCTATTGTAGCTTAAGCGGGTTTCCTTTGCATGAGGCGGAACGACGAACGCGGAAGTAGGAACGCGGAATGATGAACTGAAGATGACCCGGTTTTCAGTTCATCGTTCCGCGTTCCTACTTCCGCGTTTTTTCTGTAGTGAATCAGGCGACGCTGAGTTCGTCGGTGAGCGGATTGGCGATGACGGCGTGCAGCCCGGTGCGCAGGCGGCGCTCGATCTCGAAGGGCTCTTGCGGGCGGGAAAAGAGGTAGCCCTGACCGTAGGTGCAATCGAGCGTGCGCAGGCGCGCGAGTTGTTCGACGGTCTCTATTCCTTCGGCCACCACGTCCTTGCCCATGTTTCGGGCGAGCATGATGATGGTGCGCACGATCTCCGAATTCTCGTGGTCGTCGCCGCCCATGCTGATGAACGAGCGGTCGATCTTCAGCGTGTGGATCGGCTTCAGACGCGAGAGATAACTAAGCGACGAGTAGCCCGTCCCGAAATCGTCAATCGCCAACTCGACGCCGAGATCGCGCAACCGCCCGAGGAGCGGGACGATGGTGTGCGCGTTCTCCATCAGGACGCTCTCGGTGATTTCGAGTTGGAGCGCGGAGGGCGAGAGGCCGCTCTCTGCGAGCACTTCCACGATGCGCTCGTAGAGATCGGGTTGCACAAAATGTCGGCTGGATAAATTGACGCTCAGTTTGAGGCGACCGTGTTGTGGTGAGATGGCCTGCCAGAGGCGCATCTGGCGGCACGCTTCTTCGAGCACCCATTGGCCGAGTTCGACGATCACGCCGGTCTCTTCGGCGACGGAGATAAAGTCGCCCGGCTGGATCAAACCGAGTTCCGGGTGCTGCCAGCGCACGAGCGCCTCGAAGCCGGAGATGCGCCCCGTGTCGAGCGACACTATCGGCTGGTACTGCAAACGAAACTCGTCGCGCTCGACCGCTCGCCGCAGATCGTTCTCCAGCCGCAGCAGGGCTACCACGCGCGCGTGCATGTTCTGGTCAAACACCTCGTGGCGGGCTTTGCCCTGCGCCTTGGCGCGATACATCACCGTGTCGGCGTCGCGCAGGACGGCCTCCGGCGTTTCATAGCCCGTGGTGCTCAGGGCGATGCCGATGCTCGCCGTGGTGAACACTTCATGGCCGCCCAGGTTGAACGGCTGAGTCAACTCCTGTTGGACGCGTTCGGCGAGAGCGACGGCCTGACGCGTCTCCGTCCCGATGTCGTTCAAGAGGATCGCGAACTCGTCGCCGCCGAGACGCGCGACCACGTCCGAGGGGCGCAGGCAGTGTTGCAGACGGCGCGAGAGCGCGACGAGCAATTGGTCGCCGACCGTGTGGCCGAGCGAGTCGTTGACGTTCTTGAAGCGGTCGAGGTCCAGGAACAGCACGGCGAAGACGAACTCGTCGCAACGGCGTGCGCGCTCGACGGCCGTCTGCAAGTGATCCGTGAAGAGGGTGCGATTCGGCAGACCCGTGAGCGCGTCGTGATAGGCGTTGTGGAGAAGTTTCGCCTCGGTGTGCTTGCGCTCGGCGATGTCGCGGGCGATGCCCTGCACGCCGATGGGGCGGCCGTTACGGTAGATGAGGCGCGTGCTCACTTCGAGCGGCACGCGGCGGCCGTCCTTCGCGATGATGTCCAGTTCGTAGACGGTCGCCTCGTCCGCAGACCCTTTGCGCGTCATCATCTGGCGCGCGAGGGCGAGGTGTTCGGGCACGATGATCTGCGCGATGTTGAGTGAAGCGGCCTCTTCGCGCGAGTAGCCCATGATGCGCTCGCCCGTCTTGTTGAGCGAGGTAAAATTGCCCGCGAGGTCGTGCGTGTAGATGAGATCGTTGGCATTTTCAAAGAGTTCGCGGTAACGCTCCTCGGATTCGCGCAGCGCACGCTCGGCGCGCTTACGCTTGGTGCCGTCGCGGGCGATGCCCTGCACGCCGACGGGCACGCCTTCGTCGTCGCAAATCAACTGCGTGCTCAATTCCAGCAACACACGCTCGCCGCCCTTCGAGATGATTTCCGTCTCGTAACAAGTGGTGGCCTCGTCTCCGGCGAGTTTGCGTTCCATCATCTGGCGCGAGCGCTCCACGTGTTCCGGCACAAGCATCTCGGTGAAATTCATCCTGCCGATCTCGGCGCAGGTGTAGCCCGTGACTTTCTCGATGGCGGGGTTGGCCGAGAGGAAACCGCACGATAAGTCGGTGGTGAAGATCACGTCGTTGGCGTTCTCGAACAACTCGCGATAGCGTTCCTCGGATTCGCGCAGGGCGGCCTCGGCCTGTTTGCGCTCGGTCACGTCGTTGATGAGCACGAGGCGCGCCGAGCGCCCGCCGAAGTCAATCAGTTGCGAACTGACATCAACGAAAATCGGCGTGCCGTCCTTCTTGCGGTGCTCCCACTCGCCCGCGTCGCGGTGCGGCGACGGGAGCGAGGCGATGTTTTCGAGCACGGCCGGGATGCTTTCGGGGGGACGCACGTCGAAGATGTTCATCGCCAGAAATTCCTCGCGCGTGTAGCCGTAGTGCCTGACCGCCGCCTCGTTGACGGCGAGATAAACGTAAGTGTCCGCGTCGTAGACCCACATCGGGTTCGGGTTGCTCTCGAACAGGACGCGATACTGCTCCTCGGAGCGCGCGAGTTTTTCTTCGGCGCGCTTGCCGGCGGTGATGTCCTCGACGCTGCCCTCGTAATACAGGAGCGCGCCCGCCGCGTCGCACACGCCGTAGATGTTCTCGCGCATCCAGATGACACTGTGGTCTTTGCAAAACACCTGCGCCTCGAAGCCCTGCACCTTGCCGTGCGCGGCGAGCAGGCGTCGGAGCGCGCCGCGCGTCTCGGCGTCGGCATAAAAGTCGTGCGCGATGTCCGTGCAGTTGGCGATCAACTCGGCGGGCGAAGAGTAGCCGAGCATGAGCGCCATGGCGGGGTTGGCGGCGAGAAACTTCCCGTCCGGCGTCGAGCGGTAGATGCCGTGGACGGCCTGCTCGAAGATCGAGCGGTACTTCAACTCCGCCGCGCGCAGCGCTTCCTCCGACTGCACGCGGTCTGTGATGTCGGTCACGAAGCCCTCGATGGCGACGAGTTCGCCGTCGGCTGAGAAGATGCCGTGTCCCTGCTCCCACATCCACCGCTCGCCCTGCTTCGCGGTCGCCAGCCGGTAGACGAGACGAAACCGCGTCCCGGCCGCGAGCGCGGATTGCACCTCGTCCCACACCTTCTCGCGGTCGTCCGGGTGAATCAATTCGGCGTAAGCGAGTTTCCGGTTGCCGGTCAGGTCGGCGGGCGCGTAGCCGGTCAGTTCCAGACAGCCTTCGCTGACGAAAAGCATCGTCCAACGCTCGTCGTTGCGGCAGCAGTAGGCCATGCCGGGCAAGTTGCCCATCAGTGTGATGAGCGTCCGTTGCGCTTCCGCGTAGCTGGTCGGGTCGGATGATTGATTCGCGTGCGTTTCGCACAGTCTTTGGAAGACGGCGAGATCAATGGCGGAGGGGGATGAGTTCATAGTCGTTGGTGAGGCGCATCGCGCCGGTCGCGCCGGCGCGCGAGGCGCGGGTGGGCGAAGGGTTAAGAGGCGCTCGTCTGTCGGGAAACTTTTCCGTCTTGCGGGCGAGGCCGCCGGAGACACGCCCGTGGGGGCACACCGAGGCTCGCTTTGACTTCAAAGTGAAACTACCTCCCCCGCTCAACCGACCGCGCGCGCAAAGAGAGCGGCGAGCATTTACGAAGCGGAGAACTGTGACGTTAGCTGAGGATGTTGACCGGAAGAAGTGGGCAAGTCCCCGGTAGGGGAGGTCAACCGCTTTCCAGATTACTTGATAATTCGTTTCCTTGCAAGAAGATAAAATAGCGGCGGGATGGGGACAGGCCGTCCGTTGTCAGTAGTCAGTTGTCCGTTGCATGTGCTGACCTGAGGAAGTTACTAAAGATAATCTTGAACAACTGACGACGGACAACTGACGACGGACGATTCGGCTTACTGCTCCAGTTGCGTGCGCGCGCGCTGGAGGAAGGTGCGCATCATCTCGCTGACGCCCTTCTGCATCTCCGCGCTGAGGCGATTTTCGCCGACGAGCCCGGCCAGCATGTGCAACTCGGTCGCCTTCTGGCGGCGCAACTCGACGCGCTGCACGATGCGTATGAGCACGCGCGTGCCCTGTTCCTCGAACTGCGCGGCGTAGCGCAGAAAGTTGCTGCGCTCCTGCGCGGCGGGCGACCACTCGATGCTCTGCGGGTGATCGAGCGTCTGCTCGACGGCGAACGCCTGCCGGATCGCGCCGATGACGGGCACTTCCGCGCGAATGAGCCAGCGCATCACGCCGCCCGCCTCTTCGCGGATGCTCTCCACGCCCGGCATCAACTCCACGAAGTTGCGCCAGTCGCCGAAGAAGGCGCGGGCGCGCTCAATCGTGGTCTTAATCTCAAGTTTCTCTTCGAAAGCCGCTTTGATCTGAAACACAATTCCCCCAGTGACAAGTGACAGGTGACAGGTGACGAGCAAGAACCAGACTCAACCCGCCACCCCAAGCATACGTTTTTAACTCGTCACTTGTCATCCGTGACCTGTCACTTTTTTCTAAAATGTTGGTTGAAAGAGAAACGAATTGAAGAACAGCCGCGTGGTCGCACGCCAGAAGCCGCGATAGTTCGGGTCTTCGGCGTAGAGCACGACGTGGCCGCGCCCCGTCGGTTCTTCGATAACGTGCGCCGTGCCACGCAAGAGCCGCTCCGTGTTGTTCGGCCAGATGAAACCGGCGATGCGCAGCGGTTGCGTGCCTTCCGCCGTGAAGACGACGGCGTTCGTGCCTTCTTTCGACGGGCGGAAGAAATAGGCCGAGTCAATGAGCACGGGCAACTGCGGGTCTTCGTAGCCGTAGGTCAAAGGCGTCGAGCGATCCACGGTAGCGCGGAAGATCGCGCCGGGGACGGGTTCGGGCACGCGCCCCGGTCTGGCCGAGGGCGAGGCGATGGGCGGCAGGTCGGGCGGCGCGCCGTCGAGTTTCTCGTTGCGATCCTGCGCGTCGCGCTGCTGCTCTGTGGCGGTCTGCGCGGCCTGACGGCGGTTGCGCGCCGTCGCCGCTCCCTCGCGCGCGCTCGTGGCTTCCGGCGTCGCGGGCGTGGGGCTGGCCGTGGGCTTCGCTCCGGCTTCGTCGTCGTCGGGCGTCTTTTGATCGCGCTGCTCGTCGTCTTCGCTGCCGACGAGGCGCGAGGAAGTTAAGTTCACGTCCTTCAAGGCCGCGAAGACGGCCGCGCCTTTGATGCAGACGAGCGTGCCGCCGCGCTGCACCCACGCGCGCAGCGTCGAGACGCCCGATGCCCCGAGCGCGTTCAGGTAGCCGCCCGCCGAGCCGTCGGGCATGATGATCACGTTGTACTGGTCGAGGTTCGCGCGCCTGAGATTCGCGATGGTCATCGGCGTGAAGTCCACGCCGTAACGCTCGAACGTCCACCACATCGCTCCGTAACCCGTCTGGCTCACGGGGTCGTCGGCGACGACGATGATGCGCGGTCGCTTCAACGAAACGACGTTCTCCGAGCCGATGCTGGTGTCGCCCGTCTCGATAAAGCCGGAATTGACGGCCGTGACTTCGACGCCCGACTCGCGCGCCAGCCGCGCTATCGCCTCATGCAGGGTGTCGGGGTTGCGCGAGACGCGCACGACGATTGTGCCGCGCGGCCAATCGCGCCCGCCCGCGTTCAGGGTGCGCGTGGCGACGGCGAGCTTGTAGTTCTCGCGCAGCAGGCGGTAGGCGAGCGAGGCCGCGCCGTTCGTCTCGTAAGGGATGACGTAGGCGATTGACGCACGCCCCGTCACGCCGAGCCTGCGCGAGAGCAAACGCTCGCCCGAGGCGCGCAGGGCATCTGCGGTCGTCTCAGGCGCGGGCGGCGCGGGGCGCAGCGGGACGGAAGCGACCGCCGGGGCGTCGCCCGTCCAGTAGGCTTCGACGCCGAAGACGAGCGGCAGAGACCACGCCGTCACGTCATAAAAGCCGTACTCCTCTTTCGCCGCGTTGCCCCCGCGCCGCTGGTTGCGCGCGAAGCGTGCGAGTTGATCGCGCACGAAGGCCGGGTCGAGTTCCGTGTCGGGTTCGAGCAGGGCTTTGGCGAGACGCTTCTGCGGCTGCGCCATTTCGACGATGTATGAGCCTGCGGGGAACGCGCGCGCCGCGCCGGACGCTGCTGAAGCTGCCGCCCCGCTCGTGTGTGCGCGCGCGCTCGCCGAGCGAAACGATTCGCTCGCCACGCTCACTTCGATCCCGGAGCGCAGCAGCACGTCGGCCAGATCGGCCGCGCGCGCCGGGTCGCGCCCCGGCACGAGCACGATGCGCCGCATCGCTTCGCGCCGCCCCTCTTCGAGCGCGCTCTGTTTGAACTCGTAGAAATCCTTCAAGCGCGCTTCGCGGTGGCGCGCCGCCGTCTCAAGCGTCGTCAGCGACGCGATGAAGTGCTTGGCGATGGCCGAGCGCAGGGTGACGATGGTGTCGTCGTCGCGTCGCCACGCGTAGCCCTTCGTGCCGCCGCCGTCGGTTTCATAAGTCATGCCGGTCGCGCCGTTCAGGGCAGGCCACGAGTCCCAGAAGAACGGGCCGAAGAGATCGAACACGTCGCGGACGTAGTAATCCCAGTTGCGCGCGTCGAACTGCGCGGCGTTGGCGCGGCCGAACTCCGTGAGCCAGCGCGTGGTCTGCGCGGGGGGCAAATTCGGGTTGACGGGTAAGGCGGCGGGCGGGAAGAAATACTGCGAGGGCTGGCCGTGATGATCCACGAAGATTTGCGGATTCCAGTCGAGGTAGGCGCGTTGCAGGTTGCGCGTCTCGATTTGCGTGGCGGCGAGGTTGTCGCGGTTGAGGTCGAAGCGGTAATGATTCGCGCGTCCCCAGATTGACCAGGGTTCGCGGTGTTCGCTCGCCAGCGGGTCGGCGTTGCCCATGCCGAAGGAGTTGTACCAGGTGACGAAGCGTTCGTGACCGTCGGGGTTCGAGCAGACGTTGACGAGCACGACATTGTTTTTCAGGATGTCGAGCGTCGCCGGTTCGTTCGACGCGGCGAGTTGATAGACGACCTGCATCATTGCCTCGAACGACGCCGACTCGTTGCCGTGAATCGTGTAGCTCATAAAAGAGATGATGGGCGTCTCGCGGGCGATGCGCGCGGCCTCCTGCGCGTTCGTCGTGCGCGGGTCGGCGAGGCGCGCGATGTTCGCTTTGATCTGGTCGAGCCGCTGCAAGTTTTCCGGCGCGGAGATGACGAGCAGGTGCATCATGCGGTGCTCGTTCGTCTCGCCGATGTCGGTGATGCGCACGCGGTCGGGCGCGGCGGCGGCGATGCGCTCGATGACGCGCTCCATCGTCGCGTAATTCGTGTGGAAATCGCCCACGTCGAAGCGCGTCGTGGTTTGCGGGCGCGGCACGCTCTCGCGATAGGGGCCGCGCGCGTAGAAGTCGAAGCGCGAATCGTCGCGCTGCGCCTGCGCGCCGGTGAAGAAGGAGAGAATGAAAAGTGCGGCGAGCAGACGGGGAGCACGGGCGCGACCGTTCTGGATCATTTGTCAGGCAGCTTTCTGTTTTTCAGAGATTGTGATAAAGACGGCGATGATATTAACCTGTCTTCGTCGCGACACTCAAATCAAAAGCAATGATGCATATGACACCGGCCGAACACAGATACCCGCGCTGCGACGCGCCTGCGCGCGTGGGGCGAACTCTCGGAAACGGGGCGCGGGATAGTGAGCCGCCGAACGCTCGCTCGAAGAACGCGCCGCGCGGCATCTCCGGTGCGTGCGTTGTTGGCACGAAGAGATGGGTGGCGCGCCCCTTGGGGCATGACACGAAAGCAAAAATCAGTTCCATCAATCCCAACCTGAAAACCCGGAGCGTCTCCATGAACAAACTTCGCGCCTGCTTACTCGTCGCCCTCTCCATCGCGGCAACTTCTTCGTCCCTCGCACAGGGCGGTCGGAACGCGCCTCCTCCGAAACGCACCATCGTCATCAAAGCCGCGCGCATCTTTGACGGCAAGAGCGAGCGGCTTCTCACGCCCGGCGTGATCGTCGTCTCGGACGGGCGAATTCAATCGGTCGCCGCGAACGCGCAGATTCCGGTGGGCGCGGAGGTCATCGATCTCGGCGATGCGACGCTCCTGCCCGGTTTCATGGACGCGCACACGCACATCACGGGCGAAGCCACCGACGACTGGAAGCAGGACGAACTCGACAGCTTCAAAAAGACCGTGCCCGAACAGGCGCTCGACGCCACCGTCCACGCGCGCAAGACCCTCTTGATCGGCTTCACCACCGTCCGCGATCTGGGGTCGGGCGATCTGATTGATGTGGGCTTGCGGAACGCGATCCGCAACGGCAAAGTTCCGGGGCCACGCATCCTCGCGGCCGTGCGCTCCATCGGCGCGACGGGCGGCCACTGCGACCCGACGGGCGGCTACCGTCCCGGCGTCTTCGACCGGACGACGGGCATCGAGGACGCGGTCGCCAACGGCGCGGACGCCGTGCGCGCCGCCGTGCGCCTGAACATCAAGCGCGGCGCGGACGTGATCAAAGTCTGCGCCACGGGCGGCGTGCTCTCGCTCGCGGGCGATGTCAACTCGCCGCAACTGACGCAGGCCGAACTCGACGCCCTCGTTGACGAAGCGCACGCGCTCAAACGCCGGACGGCCGCCCACGCGCACGGTGCGGAGGGTGCCAAGCGCGCCATCCGCGCCGGCATAGACTCCATCGAACACGGCTCGTTTCTCGACGACGAGGCGCTCGACATGATGAAGACCAAAGGCACTTTCCTCGTTGCGACGCTGATGGCGCCGCAGGGCTTGCGCGAGAAACTAGACCGCGGCCTCTACATGCCGCCGAATGTCGAAGCCAAAGCGCGCGCCGCCATCTCAAGCATCCAGACCATGTTCCGCAGGGCTGTCACGAAAGGCGTGCGGATCGCCTTCGGCACGGACGCCGCCGTCTACCCGCACGGGCGCAACGCCGAAGAGTTTCGCCTCATGGTCGAACTCGGCATGCGCCCCGTGGACGCGCTGCGCGCCGCCACCTCCGTCAACGCCGAACTCTTCGGCCTCGCGGATCAACTGGGCACGCTCGCTCCGGGCAAACTCGCGGACATCATCGCCGTCCCCGGCGACCCCACGCGCGACATACGCGAAACCGAGCGCGTCTTCTTCGTCATGAAAGAGGGCGTCGTCTACAAAAACGACAGGCAGAAGTAGCGGTGCGGCCTGAACGTCGCGCGGCGGTGAAGTATCAGAGAGGTTTTACAATCGCGGTGTTAGTTCTTAACGTGAGTACGACGTAAACACGGATGCCTGACAGCCCCGTCAGGGGCGAAAGGTTGATAGCCCACGGCGCAAGCCGTGGGGATAGACAGTCCCAAAAAAGGAGAAGCCCCGTCAAGGGCGAAAGAGATTGAACCTCAAACTTCTTTCGCCCCTGACGGGGCTTCACTATTTTATCTACCACTTGATCCCACGGCTTGCGCCGTGGGCTATCAATCTTTCGCCCCTGACGGGGCTACGAAAGACGGCAGCTTTTTAAATCGAACTTACGTTTCTTACATGCTCATGATGCGGTCGTAAGCAGCGCGAATGTCAGCCATGCGGGCGTGCAAAGTTTCCGTAAGCGAGGCGGCCGGGTCGTGCCCGACCGAGCGCGCGAGGTCTCTGAGAACGGCGTGATCGGGCGCGGAGGGCAGGCGCGACGAACGCCCGGCGATGAGTCGCAGGTGATGGTCGAGCGTGCGCAACAGCGCGTAACCATCCGAGAGAATGCGATGAGTCTCCGCGTCCAGTGAACCGGCGTCGCGGAGGCGCGCGAGGGTCGTCCGGGTCGAGCGATCCGCGCCTTCGTCCCGCACGTCGTCCCGGAGTTGCAGGTAGCGCGCGGCGAAGTACACGTCTAGCATGCCGCCCGCGCCGAACTTGATGTCAATCGCGCCGCGCGCCGCGCCCGCCCCCGCGCCGCGCTCGCGTTCGAGACGCTCGCGCACGCGCCGCGTCTCCTGCCGCAACTCTTCCGCGTCCGCGCGCCGCGCCGCTTCATGAACGGCGCGCCTTGCCTCGGCCTCCGTCGCGCGCCCGAGTTCGAGGTCGCCGCCGACGGCGCGCAGTTTCACGTAGGCCAGCCACTCCCAGACGTTCGTGCGCGTGCGCAGGTATTCGACGAACGACTCGGCGCTGCGCACGAGCGCGCCGTTCTTGCCGTCGGGACGCAGGCGCAAGTCCACGCGGTAGACGTAGCCCGCGCGCGTCAGGCTCGACAAGGCCGAGACCATCAATTCGACGAGCCGCGTGTAAGCCTCTTCGCGCGTGAGCGCGCTGACCGGCGAAGGCACTCGCGCGTCGTAGACAATGACGAGATCGAGATCGGAGCCGTAATCCATCCCGCCGCTCGCCAGTCGCCCCAGCCCGAGGACACAGAGGCGCGGGCCGGCCGCGAGATTCCCGTAGCGCCGCGCCATCTCGCGGCGCGCGATGAAGAGGGCGGCGTTGATGCTCGCCGTGGCAAGTTCGGTTTGCAAGCGGTTCGACTCGGCGTGCGAAAGCTCGCCGCACACGTCGCGCGCGCCCGTCTCGACCAGCAGTTGCGCCCACGCGCGGCGCAGCGCCATCAACTCCGCGCGAAAACTGGACTCGCGATCAATCTCGCGCCGCAGCAGCGCGCGGTAGTCTCGTTCGCGCACCGCGTCAATGCCCGCGAGCAGCGTCGGAATCAACGCGGGGTTGCCCGCGATCATCTCGCCGAAGAATTCGGACGCGCCGCACAGACCGACCAGCGCGCGCAAACTTTCCTCCGAGAGTTCGACGCTCGTGCTCGATTTGTCGAGCGAGGCGGCGACGCGCGAGACGTAGGAGAGAGCGCGACGCGAGTTGAGCGAGTCGTGCGCCGCGTCGCGCAGGAGACGCGCGACGCGCGACGCGGGGGCGGCCTCTTCCGTCTCGCGCGCGTGGAGGTTGACATGGCCGCTATGTGCGATGAGGCGGGGCGCGAAGACTTCGGCGGCGGCCAGTATCGCGGCGATGTCCGCGTGCGCGCCCGTCGCGACTTCGAGATGCGGCTCGCAAAAGGGCACGGCATGGGGGTTCGCGTCAACACGGGTCGCGGTCTCGGCTTCGTCGCCGACGACCGGCTCCCTTTCGTCACCGGCCGCCGATTTTCTTTCGACGCCAACGCCCGACTCCGTTGTCATGGACTCATCGTTCGCGCTCGCGCCCGCCGAGGCTTTGACTGTCGCGTCGCCCGTCGCGGCCTGATCGTCCGCGCTCGACGCGCGCGGCGCGGCCTCGCGGGCGTCTCCGAAGACGCGCTCGTAAGCGGCGCGCACGCGCGCGGTGTGAAGTTCAAGCGCGCGGTTGAATTCGCCGAGCGCGTCGTGTCCCTTGAAATTCATCCGCCGCGCGACGAGCGTGCGTCGCCCCTCTTCGTCGGGCACGGAGTGTGTTTGCAAACCGTGCTCCATTTGCAGGCGGTGTTCGAGCGTGCGCAGGAACGCGTAGGCGTCGGAGAGTTCGGTGCGCTCGCGCTCAAAGATGAGGTGGCGGTCGGCGAGGCGGCCGAGGCTGATGAGGGTGTGCGGCGCGTGCAGCCATGAGTCCCGCGCGCCGTGCGCGAGCTGTAGGGCTTGCGCGATGAACTCGATCTCGCGGATGCCGCCGCGCCCGAGTTTGACGTTGAAGCCGCGCGAAGTGTCTGCGTGCTGCCGGTCAATCTTCTGCTTGGCGAGACGGACGTTTTGCAGAGCCTCTTCGACCGACGCGGCGTGCGTGTAGACGCGCCCGCGCACCTCTTCGGCGAAGCGCGCGTAGAGCGCGGCCGTGCCGGCGGCGGCGCGCGATCTGATCAGCGTTTGCAGTTCCCACGCCTGCGCCT
>DATHAZ010000019.1:0-2558 GCA_035296445.1 Pyrinomonadaceae bacterium
ATCAAGCCGATGATGCTCAAGGACGTGGCCGAGCAGACCGGGATGCATCTTTCGACCATCTCGCGCGTCGTCAACCGCAAGTGGGCGCACACGCCGCAGGGCGTCATCGAACTGCGCCGCTTCTTCACGGAGGGCATGACGAACGAGGACGGCGAGGAAGTTTCCACGCGCATCATCAAGCTGAAGATCAAGAAGCTGATCGAGGACGAAGACCCGCACAACCCGATCACGGACGATCAGGTGGTGAAGATTTTGATGAAGGACGGCATGAAATTGTCGCGCCGCACGGTGGCGAAGTATCGCGACCAGATGCAGATTCCCGGTTCGCGCGAACGTAAAGCACCGGTTTAAATCAGTGATGAGTGATGAGTGATGAGTGATGAGTAAAAGACAAGCGGGTGTTTTTTACTCATCACTCATCACTCATCACTCATCACTTTTCTCTAGGGAGGATTCTCTTTACATGAAATTCGAGTACACGGGGCGGCACGTCGAGGTGACACAGGCCATCCGGCGGCACGTCGAGGAGCATTTCGGCAAGCTCGACCAGATTTTCGACGACTCGACGGCGACCGCGCACATCATCATCGAGGTGGAGAAGAACCGCCACGTCGGCGAAGTCCTGCTCCACTGGCGCGAGCACACGCTGACGGCGCGCGACGTGAACGCGGACATGTACCAGGCGTTGTCGCGCGCCATCTCGAAGATCGAGAAGCAGGCCGTCAAGCTCAAGAAGAAAATTATTGATCGCAAGCAGAGCGCGCAGCCGCTCTCGTCGCTCGCGCCGGACAACGGCAGGGTCGAGGCCGACGAAGCCGACGAGACCGCGCCCGCCACCGGGCGCATCATCAGCGCGCGCCGCTACGCCGTCAAGCCCATGACGCCGGAGGAGGCCGTCATCCGTCTCGGCGAAGACTCGAACCAGTTTATCCTCTTCCGCGACGCGGACACGGATCGCCTGTGCGTGCTCTACAAACGCAAGGACGGAAACTTCGGTCTCATCCAGCCGTAAGCTAAACTACGCTCTGAACCGCACGAAACGCGGCGAGGTGTTTATCTACCGTGACAGGTGGATTTATAATCGCCGCGTCTTTTTGCGATTTCCGGAACGACGAAAAACATCATCCCCGTGGAAGGAAAAAAATGAACAGAAAGCATTTGCCCGTAGCTCTCCTCGCCATCCTCCTCGCCTTCATCCCCGTCCATAGCGCGGTGACAAAGTACGTCGCCGACACGGCGCATTCCAACGTCGGCTTCTCGATGCCCATCCTCGGCGGCCTGTCGCACGTGCGCGGGAAATTCAACGAGTTCACCGTCGAGATCGTCTACGACGACGGGGACGTGACGAAATCCACGGTCAACGCAGTCATCAAAGCCGCGAGCATAGACACCGGCATCGAGGGGCGCGACAAGCACCTGCGCAACGCCGATTTCTTCGACGTGGAGAAGTTCCCCGAAATCACTTTCCGCAGCAGCCGCATCGAGAAGCGCGGCAAAAACTTTATCGCGCACGGCACGTTCACGATGCACGGCGTGGCGAAAGAGATCGCGCTGCCGTTCACCATCAACGGCGTCCGAAAGGACGAGAAGACCGGCAAGACGCAGATCGGCGCGACGGCGCGCACAACGCTCAACCGGAAAGATTTCGGCATCAACTTCAGCCGCCCCGACAACCCTACGTTTCTCGGCGACATGGTGGACATCGAACTGAACATCATCACGCGCGCGGCCAGCCCGGAGGGGGCGACGCCCGTGCCCGCCGCAACCCCCGGCAAATGAACGGCGCGAGCGCACAGCCCTCGATCACCGTCGGCGACTTTGTCGCCCGCGCGCCCGCGCGTCTTGAGTTACGCGTGCTGGCGGGCGGTCGGGGGCTGGCGTCGCGCCGCATCACTTCGGAGCGCATTCAGAAACTCGGCCTCGCGCTCTCCGGCTTCACACACTACATACACGCCGGGCGCATGCAGATCATCGGCCAGAGCGAAGTCCTGTTTCTCGGCCAGCTCACGCCCGCGGGCAGGCGCGAGGCGATTGACAACCTCTCTCTGGAGACGATCAGTTGCGTCCTCGTGACGAAGGAACAGACGCCGCCCGCGGAGTTCGTCGAAGCGGCCGAACGCGCGGGGCTGCCCTTGTTGCAAACCACGCTCGTCAGTTCCGTCGCCATCAGCGTCGTCACCGATTATTTGCGCGAGACGCTCGCGCCGCGCGAGTTGCGGCACGGCGTTCTGCTGGACGCCTACGGCCTCGGCGTGCTCATCGAAGGCGAATCGGGGATCGGCAAATCCGAGTGCGCGCTCGATCTCATCGTGCGCGGGCATCGTCTCGTCTCGGACGATCTGGTCGAGGTGCGACGCCTCGGCGCGGATTACTTATTGGGCAGCGCGCCCGAACTTTTGCGCGAGCACATGGAGATACGCGGCCTCGGCATCATCAACGTCCGAGACCTCTACGGCGTGGCGGCCGTCAGCGGCCCGAAGCAGGTGGGACTGACCATCCGGCTCGAACGCTGGAAGGACGCACGCGAGGTTGAGCGTCTGGGGATTGACGAGCGCGTG
>DATHAZ010000020.1:0-19077 GCA_035296445.1 Pyrinomonadaceae bacterium
TAAACGGTATCTGGAACGCCCCGGCCGCAATCGTAAAGACCTTGTACGGGATGGGCGTAAAACCCGCGATGGCGATGGCGGCGAAAGCGTTCTGCTCGTAGAGTTGCCGCACGTGCTCGTACTGCTCGCCGACGCCGTAGAAGTTGATGATCTTGCGCCCGATGAGATCGAAGAATTCAAGCCCGATGAGGTAGCCGAACATCCCGCCCAGGACTGAACCGACCGAACAGATGAGGGCGTAGCGGAAGGCTTTCTTCGGGACGACGACGGCCATCGCGATCAGCAGCACGTCCGGCGGGATCGGGAAGAACGACGACTCGGCGAAAGCGATGATGAACAGCGCCCATGCCGCGTAGGGCTTCTCGGCGTAGCTTTCCACCCATGCTTTGGCGCGGCGCAGGTAAACAAATAATTTCTTCAAACCGGAAACAATCCTCTCGTAATGGTTAAGGTGATGTTAAGAAAGCGCTGGACAAGGCTCGGGAATTCGAGCAGGGTATCGGCCGGTGCGAATCGAAACTGCGCAGAGAGACTCAAGACTCGGCCGACCAACCGTAGCGACCGATGAGCGGAACGAAGGCGCACGCGCCGTGGTCTTCGCGCGCGTAGCCGTCCGCATGGCGCACGACGCGCACGAGCCGCTGCGCGTCGCGCCGCTCGCCGACGGGCATCACGAGCCGCCCGCCCACCTTCAACTGCGCCATGAGCGGCTCGGGAACTTCGGGGCCGCCCGCCGCCGCGAGGATGGCGTCGTAGGGCGCGTGCGCGCTCCAGCCGAGCGTGCCGTCGAAGCACTTGACGGTGGCGTTATAGATGTTGAGGGCGCGGATGCGCGCCTGCGCCACGCGCGCCAGTTCGCTGATGCGCTCGATGGCGAGGACGCGGCCGGCCAGACGCGCGAGCACCGCCGTTTGATAGCCCGACCCCGCGCCGATCTCCAGCACCGCGCTCTCGGTGTTGAGTTCCAACAACTCGGACATGCGCGCGACGATATAGGGCTGCGAGATCGTCTGGTTGGCGGCTATCGGCAGCGCGTGATCGCCGTAGGCGTTGCCTTGCAGGGCTTCGGGCACGAAGTAATGGCGCGGCACTTCGCGCATCGCTTCGAGCACGCGAGCGTCGCCGATGCCATAGTGTGTGCGCAATCGTTCGACCATCTGGTCGCGCTGGCGTCGGAAGGCGGAGGCATGCGCCGAGGGGATTTGTGATGCGGAACTCAACAGGTTACGGCTCCGTATGCGTCGAAAGATAATTCAAAAGATAGTTAAAGTTTCAGACGTGCTCGACGGTCTGATCTTCGGCGGGAACGATTCCATCCGGTCTGAGCAAATTCCAATCCTGTAGCAGGGCGAGCGAGCGGTGATCCGTCATGTCGCTGCGCATCGGCGTGACGGACACCAGCCCCTGCTTGACGGCGTAGTAATCCGTGCCCTCGACCGTGTCTTCGGGAAAGACCTCTTCGCCGATCCAGTAATAAGCCTTGCCGCGCGGGTCGATCTTCTCCGTGATGATCGGGCGCGCGTTTTTCATTCCCTGACGCGTGACGCTCACGCCGCCCAGTTCGCCCGGCGGCATGTTGATGTTAAGCAAAATTCCTTCAGGCAAGCCCTCGGCCAGAACTTTCCGCACGATCCGGGCGGCGAACGCGGCGGCGTGCGTGAAGTCGTAGTTTTCGCGCGCGACGAGACTGAAGGCGAGGCCGGTGACGCCGAGTATTGTGGCTTCGAGCGCGCCCGCCACCGTGCCCGAGTAAGAGGCGTCGTCGCCGAGGTTGCCGCCGTGATTGATGCCGGAGACGCAGATGTGCGGCCACTCTTCGCGCGGCAGAATCTTATGGAGCGCGAGCGTCACGCAGTCGGTCGGCGTGCCGTCAACAGTCCAGTGGCGTTCGTCAATGCGGCGGATGCGCAGGGGGCGCGAGAGCGTCAGGCTGTGCGACGCGCCGCTCATCTCCGAGGCCGGGGCCACCGTGTACACGTCGCCCACCGTGCGTAGAGCTTCTTCGAGTTTGATGAGGCCGTCGGAATGGATGCCGTCGTCGTTGGTTAATAGAATACGAGTCATAAAAAAAATCAACCGCGGTTCATTACAACCCAAAGCCTTGAATTATTCAAGGAAGCGCGAAATAGAGTTCGACCGTCAAAGAGAAGCCCCGCGCCGGGTGCGAACGCGGCGCGGGGCTTCCATGTCACATGAGCCGTCATCCGTCTAGGCGGACACGGTGTCTTTCCCGTTGCTGCGGCTCAGACCCTTGATCTGCACCGGCGTGTTCTTCTCCACGTCGCCCGCGCCGAGTTTCTGCTTGAGCACCATCTCCTGGTAGAGCTTGCGCATCATCGCCGCTTCCTCGGCCGCCGTCTTCGGCCCGGCCATTTCGGGGCGGTTCGGACGCTGCAAGTCAACTTCATTCAGGATGCCCGTGAAGCCGACCTCGGCCAACTCGACGTTCTTGCCCTTGGCGAAGATTTCGTGGCGGCCGTGCTCTTTGTACCACTTGGCAATCGTCGCGTTCTGGTGCATCTGCTCGATGATGTTGCGCCAGCCGATGCCGGTGTTGTAGGCGCAGAAGCTGATCTCGCCTTCCTGCGTGCCGTAGGGGATGATGCACATCTCCGTGCGGCGGAAGTCGTAGTTGAACAAATCCTGAAACCACATGCCGGCGATAAAGAGGAAGTTCCAGGGGTCTGCGCGACGCTTCTCGATATCCTCTTTGGTGCGGTCGCCTTCGACCTTGCCATAGGACTTGCCCGACAAGCCGAACGACTTATCGAACTTCTTGAAGATGTCCATCAGCGTCAAACTCTGCGGCGCGCCATACGGGCGATAGTTCTTGAGGAGCGCGAGACCCATCATGATGTTCGAGAACCACTTGCCGCGCCCCGCGTCCGTGATGCCCGTCATGTCTTTGACGAGGCCGGGAATGTTCAGGAATTCCGGCACGGGCTTCATCTCTTTGGTGTTCTTGTTGATCATCACGGCCGTGCCGACGCCGCAGTTCGGGTGACAGCCGCAGGAGACCTGACCCCACTCGGCTTCGGGGCCGTGGACGAGGTCTGCGAAGTCTGCGAAGGCGCCCATCAGAGAGAGCGGGAACCAGTCGCGCGTCGGCTCGGTGATGCCGACCTGTTTCTTCACGTCGTGCGCGAGGTGCGAGAGGGTGTAACGCTGCGCCATGCGCCGCTCGTCCGTGATCTCCTCGTCGCGGCCGGTGAACGACACGGGCTGGAACGAGATGAAGGCGACCTTCTTCGGATTGTCGAGGGCAAAGCGGATGACCGAGCCCACCTGATCGTTGTTGATGTTGTTGACGAGCGTCGTGACGAGCACGATCTCGACGCCCGCTTCGTGCAGGTTATCAATCGCGCGCAGTTTCACGTCGAAGAGGTTGCCGACCTGCCGGTGCGAGTTGGCGTCGTTGCCGATGCCGTCGAACTGTAGATAGGCGTAGCGCAGGCCCGCC
This sequence comes from Pyrinomonadaceae bacterium, assembly GCA_035296445.1. Classification (GTDB taxonomy): domain Bacteria; phylum Acidobacteriota; class Blastocatellia; order Pyrinomonadales; family Pyrinomonadaceae; genus JAIVJZ01. Next base: position 3,461 of record DATHAZ010000020.1, read on the forward strand.
TCGGCGGCTTCGCGGCAGAAGTCTTTGCTCTTGGCGAACTCGATGCCGTTCGTCGCGCACTGCACGGAGTTGTAACCGACCTTGCGCGAATACTTGATCGAGTCAATGAAGTAGGGCGAGATCGTCGGCTCGCCGCCCGAGAACTGCACGGACATCTGGCGGCGCGGCTTGATCGAGATGGCCTTGTCGAGAATATCCTTCACGTCCTCGAAGCTCAGTTCGTGGACGAAGCCGACCTGATTGGCGTCCATGAAGCACGGGTCGCACATCATGTTGCAGCGGTTCGTGAGGTCAATCGTCAAGACCGAGCCGCGGCCGTACTTGATGGTGGACGAGCCGTGGTTGTGCAGCGTCTCGTCGTTGTGCGCCTGAATGTCGCGCCCCGGAAACTGCGCCTCGATGTGCTTGAGGAACTTCGAGTCCATCGCCATGATGTCTTCGATGTGGCCGTGGGTGGGGCAGTCCTTGATCATCCAAATCTCGCCGTTGCGCTCGACGATCTGCGCCTTCACTTCCCCGACCTTCTCGTTGATCAGGATCGCGGGGTCAATCACTTCCTGGCTCAAAATCTTGGCGCGCGCTTCGATGACGCACTTGGGACACAAACTGTCGGTCGTGCGCGGGAAGCCGAGCGGCGGCTTAGACTTCTGCCACGACTTCAACAGCGGCTTGTCCGACCACTTCGGGATGAACGATTCGCTCGGGCGATATTTATTGAAAAACTGGACGGTGTTAAAAGCGCCCGCCGCGATGGCGGTCAGTCCTCTTTCCACATGTTTGATGGGTCGCATTTGTTCTCTTCCTTCTCAACCGGATAAATTTGCCGGATAAATTGTCGGACGCGCGGGCGTCGAATTTTTAGTCGAAACGCTTATTTATGACCAAAGTCTTTGAAGCGAGAGCAGCCGGGGAGCACTCCGAGGCAGACTATCGGGCTAGAATCTACCCTTGTCACACGCTAAATGCAACTTGCGGTTGAACATTCAGGCGCGGCGGAACGATTGACTCTTCAACCCTCCGGCACTTTTCAACCCGAAGTCTTTCCTGTGGAATTGCCCCTCTGCTTCAGAGAGATAGATCAACCTACCGTGCAGAGCAATGATTGTGCCAGCGCCACTTAATAACGTAAACGGGTAAATATAAAGACTTAGCCGGGATGGGGATTTTTTTGAGTAGATAATCCGACCGGCGTATTCGTGTCGTATGAACACGTGGAACTCAATGCGGAACTCGGCGTATCTTTCCGACCCGGAAGCCGCAAACAGATATTTGAGCCAGGATATTCTGACACGCCCGCCGGTTTATTATACTCACGCGGCTCAGAAAGAATCGGTAAGGAAGCTACGAGGCGGGGTCGCTGCTTTGAGCAGCATAGGAGGATTTTTGAGTCGCCTTTAACTGCGCGGGGCGAAGTAGCCGATGCGCGCCGTAAGGCGCAGCGAGGGGTCGGAGGTTTTGACCTGCACGCGTCGAAACTTCCCGTCGCGCGTCTTGTCGAGCGGCATGTAGTAGAGCGCGTACTGGTGGCGCAGTTCCTCCGCCACCTCCGCGTAGACGCTGTCGAGCACGGCGAAACTCTGCGGCTTGAAGAGACGCCCGCCGGTGGCCGTCGTCAGGGCGGCGAGATTGCGTTCGCTCGTGTCGAGCACGCGCAGGGATTCGCGCAGGTCGCCGATGCGTAGCTCGTTAAAGCGTTGCGCCGAAAGCGGCTCGGATTGGAGCGTATCGAGTTGGGCGCGTTTGCGCGTCCGCTCGATCTCCGTGTTGCTGATACAGTAGACGCTCGCCCCGGCTTCGAGCAGCGCGCCGAGCGCCATCTCCAGCGACGCGTGCCCGCGCCCGCTGTCGATCCCGTCCGTCAGCACGACGACGGCATGTCGCCGCCTCGCGTCTTTGAATTGCTCGCGCGCCGCCAGATAGAGCGCGTCGTGAAAGCGCGTGAACATGCCCGGCGTGACGCGCCTGAGCGAGCGTCTGAGCTGCACGCGGCTCGTCGTCCAGTCCTGCAACAACTCGACGCGGTCGTCAAACTTCAACAGGCTCATGCGATCATCGGGCGCGAGCCGCGCCGCGAACTCTTCCACCGCGCGCCGGAAATCTTCCAGATTGCTCGCCACCGAAGACGAAGCGTCCACCATCAACAAGACATCCACCGGCACGCGCCGCAGCCGCAGGTCGCTCAGAGGCTGCTCGCGCCCTTCTTCCCACACCTGAAAATCCCTGCGCTCAAGCGTCGTCACCAGACGCCCCGCCGCGTCTCTCACCGTCACGGGCAAGAGCACTTCCGTCGTGCTCACCCTGATCACTTCGTCATCGTCTATTGCCTGTGCCGACGGAGAACTCTTCTCGGTCTTCGTCGCCTGCGCGCGCACGGACGCCGCGAGTTTCCCGCCCGTCGCGGCGACGACGAACAGGGAGAACGCGCACAACAAGGCCGCGCGCGTGAGACAAAATCTCGACGTTCGGCGACGGAAGCCCATGGCGGAAATGATTAAACGCATCGGGCTAATTTTACGGTTTCGAGGTGGAATCATTCGCGCTCGCCTCGCCCTCTTCGCCGGACGCGGCGCGCATGGCGGCGATGACCGCCTCGCCGACGCGACGACGACGCAACTCCGCCAGCTTCGCGGGCGCGAAATCGAACTCCACCGGCGAACCCTCGATGCGACGGATGATCGTGCCTTCCGAAAATCCGGCCTCGACGAGTTCGATGACCGAATTGTTCGTCAACGTCGGCGTGCGTTCGAGTCTGGGTTCCGCGCCGTTCGCGCCGCCCGCCTCCGCCGGTGGACGCAGGATGCGCACGCTCGCGCTGCCCGTGGTCTGCGTGTCGCCCTCGGCCGCGCCGCCGCCGATGCGTGAACGGCTGCGCCCGCGCACGCCGCCCGAAGAGCCGAAGATGTTGACCTCGTTCGGCTCGCCCTTACTGCCGGACGGTTTCCCCGCTCCCGGCGCGCGCGTCTGCCCGCGCGCGTCGTCGAAAAACGGCTCGTCCGCGAAAGCGTCGCCCGCCGCGTCGTCGCGCGCCGAAAGCATGTCGCCTTCGGCGCGCGCCAGCATTGTCAGGATGATGCGCTCGCCGACGCCGTTCTTCTTCAGCTCGACGAGGCGATCCGGCGAGAGGTCGAAGCGCGCGGGGCGCACTCGTATGATGGCGATAATGGTCTTTTCGCTAAACTTCGCGCGCACGAGTTTGACGATTGCGGCGTTGGTCAAAGGCGCATCCGCGTCCGCCTCAGACGCGACGCCGCGCTGCGACGACCCTTGCGCGCGCGACTCCGACGCACAACCCGACAACGTGACGCACATCAAGACGCATGCAACATGCCCTGCCAGCAAACTTCTCATACTTCTCCCGCCGTTCACTTCAACCCGGCTCAATTTCCCGACGCCACGGCAGACGCCTTACCGCTCCTCGACGCCAGAGCCGCAGGAGGCTTACCTTCGACAGTTGTTCGCTCGCCCAAGACGTGCGCGGCGCGCCCGTAACGACCGCTGATCCGGCGCACGTAATTCCGCGTCTCACGATAAGGCGGCACGCGATGGCCGTACTTGATGACCGCGCCCTCGCCCGCGTTGTAACTGGCGAGCACGAGTTCGACGCGCCCGTTGAATTTGCCGAGCAGCAGCTTGAGGAAGCGCGTGCCGCCCGCGATGTTCTGCGCCGGGTCGTGTATGCTGCGGACGCCGAAGCGCGCCGCCGTGCCCGGCATCAACTGCATCAGGCCGCGCGCCCCAACCGGGCTGACCGCGCCCGCGTTGAAGTGCGACTCCTGCTCCATCACGCAAAAGATCAGGTACGGGTCAACGCCGTAACGCGCGCCGTTCTGCCGTATCAAGGCGTCCAGATGCGGCCTGCCCGTTGTCCAACGTCGCTCGCGCCTGACCGCGCGCGCCGCCGTCTCTTCCGTCTCCGCTTTCAATTCGCCCGGCTCTCTTTCAATACGTTCAATGCGCGCGCGTTCGAGAAAGATCGAGAGATTGCCGCGCTTGTACCAGACGCCCTCCGGGGACTCGTTCGCCTCGTCAACTTCAAAACGCGCGCCGCCCACGAGGTAAATCCAGAGCGGCTGCGCCGGCGCGGCGACTGGCGGAGTCTTCGCCGTCTCGTCCGATGCGTTGCCTGCCTCCGACAGCTTTGCGACCTGACGACTCTTCGCGGCGTCAGGCTCGCCCGTCTTCCTGCGCTCAATCGTCCGCACGCGCGCACGCGCGACGAAATTCGTCATGCCGCCGCGCCTATACCACACGCCTTCCGCGTCGTCCCAGGCCTCGTCAACTTCGAGAGTCGTCCCGTCAACCAGCAGCAGGCGGTCGGCGAAAGCGACGGCGGGCAAATTGAGCACGAACAGGAAGGCCAACACGGCGACTTTCAAACCGGAGGCGCGTGGGTGAGAAAAGATTGACCTCACGCAAAGGCGCAAAGGCGCAAAGGGAGATCGCTCAGAGGCGAACAGCAGGAGTTCGTTTGAAGAATGAACCGCCCCTCTTCTTTGCGCCTTTGCGCCTTTGCGTGAAAATTTTCTCATCATCATCCTTAAACCCCGCTTACGACACGTCAATCAAATCGCCCACGGTTCGCGCCTCGCCCGCGCCCCGCCGCTCCGTTTCCGACGCGGCGAAACCGTGCGACGTGCCGAAGTAATTACGCCATGCGCTGTCTATCACCTTCGGCGTGAGTTCGATGGGCTGGCCTTCAAAGAGGCAGATGTCGAGCACGCGGTCGAGCAGATCGCGCGGCTCGCAGGCTTTCATCTGGCGGTGCGAGATCATGTAGTTGTTCAGAATGTAGTCGAGGCAGACCTGCTCGACGCGCATCCCGCGCGTGTGCGCCGCGCGTTTGAAGATTTCGATGTAGGCGGCGGGCGTCGGCGGTTCGACGCGCGCGCGATAGCCCATGCGCCGCAGAAACGCCTCGTCAACCAAGTCCTTGTCTTCGAGATTCGTCGCGAAGACGACCAACTGCTCGAACGGCACTTCGATCTTCTTGCCCGTGTGCAGCGTCAGGTAATCAACGCGGCGTTCGAGCGGCACGATCCAGCGGTTCAGTAGGTCTGCGGGCGCGACGCGCTGCCGCCCGAAGTCGTCTATCACGAGCGTGCCGCCGTTCGACTTCATCTGAAAAGGGGCTTCGTAAAAGCGCGCCGCCTCGCTCCACGTCAGGTCTGCGTTCTCCAGGGTCAACTCGCCGCCGACGATGACGAGCGGCCGTTCGATGCAAACCCAGCGGCGGTCATACTCGGCGGGCGTCGCGTCGCCCGCGGCCGGGCGGTGGTTGTGCGCGTCGAACACGCGTATCACCTGCCCGTCAATTTCGATGGCGTAGGGAATCCAGATCGCGCCGGGGAGACTGGCGTTGATGCGCTCGGCGACGGCCGTTTTGCCCGTGCCCGGAGGGCCGCTCAGGAACAGGGAACGACGCGAGTTGACGACGCAGCCGACCGTCTGCATGAGCGAATCCGGCAGGATGAGATCGCGGAAGGCGGCGCGCACCGAGTCCATCGTGGCGTGGCGCGCGGGCACGGCTTGCAGGCGCATCATGTGCGCGTAGTCGCGAAGGCTAACCGGCGCGGGGCCGTCGTAGCCGCAGAAGGCGCGCGCGCGCGCGAGTTGCCCCCAGCCCTTGTCGAGCATCCCGTAACGGGTTGCGCCCATCGCCGATTGCAGTTTCACCTCGATCATCTTCTCGCGATAAAGCTGCTGCAAAATCTCTTCCGTCAGAGCGCGCGGCAGGCGCATGCGTTCGGTGACATTGACGGTCGAAGGTTCGGGCAGCGCGGCGACGATCTTGAGCGCGAGGTCGCACAGGAAACTCTCCGGCACGTCCGTCTCGGCGAGTTCTTCGGGCACGGGCGGCCCCATGCTCTCCACTTCCATGCGCGTCAGTATGTTGGTTTGCGTCATTGGTGTTTGTCCGTGGTCAGTTGTCCGTGGTCAGTTGTTAGTCTTCGGGTAGTTAGTGGTTCGATTCCATCCTTAGCCGCTCGCTCGTCAGTCACATGCAACGGACGACTGACAACGGACGAGGGACGCCGCTTCGGCTCTGTGGCCGCCCCGCGCGTAGAGTTCGGAGAGGCGGCGCAGGACAAACTCCGACTGCGGCTGCGCGCGGCGAGCGGCCTCATAGTGTTCGATGGCTTCACCGTCGCGTCCCGCGCGTTCGAGCATGGCGGCGACGTTGAGACGACCCTGATACTCGCCGCCGGAGCGCGCGAAGCTGCGGTAAGCGTCCTCGTACTTGCCGAGGCGGCATTGCGCGAGCGCGAGGTTGTTCCAGATGCGCTCGTCCGAGGGCGCGAGGCGCGAGGCGCGCTTGAGGCGTGCGACGGCCGCGCGGTAGTTGCCGCTCAGGTAGAGCGAGTAGCCGAGGTTGTTCAAAGTCTGCGCGTCCGGTTCGTGGTCGAGGGCGCGCTCGAAGGATTCGCGCGCGCGGTCGTGCAGACCTTTGCGGTCGTAGGCGACAGCCAGCAGGTTGTGCGCCTCGGACAGTCGCGGGTCGAGCGAGACGGCGCGCGACAGTTCCCTGACCGCTTCATTCAGACGGCCTTCGTCCAGCAACGCGCGGCCACGCGCGAGGTAATCTTTCGCCGTGCCGCCCGCGTCCGTCGCGTTCTCGGCGCGCGTCGTGCGGCTGTCTTCCACCCGCATCAGGGGCGCGCTCTCAAACTTCGCCACGTCCTTCTCCGACAGGCGACGCACCTTGCCGTCGTCGTTGCCGCCGAAGAGTTTCGCCGCCGCTTTGAAGGGGGCTTTGAAGAAACGCGCGAAGCGGTTGCCCTTCTTCTTCGCCTTCTCCTCGCCGGGCGCGGACGCGTCTTCGGCCGTGCCGGTGGGCGCGCCGTCTTCGGCGACGACGCGCGCGGCTTCGTCGCCATCGTGCTCGGTCGTCGTGGCCGTCCAGAAGGTCGAGACGCCGATGGTCAAGAAGAGGGCGATGATGAAAGCGTTGATGGTACGGTTGCGCATGTTCTTTGAACTCCTTTACATCTTGGCGAACGAATCAATGAGATTGAGCGCGGCGGGGCCGAGGATGGAGATGAAGAGCGTCGGGAACAAAAAGCACGCCAGCGGAAACAGCAACTTGACGGCGGCCTTCTGCGCGGCCTGCTCCGCGCGCTGCCTGCGCTTCGTGCGTAAGCTGTCGGCGTAGACGCGCACGGCGCGCGCGATTGACGTGCCGAAGCGGTCGGCCTGAATAAGCATCGCGACGAGGCTGCGCAGATCGTCAACGCCCGTGCGCTCCGCCAGGTTGCGCAGTGCTTCGTCGCGGTCGCGCCCGACGCGGATTTCGAGGTTCGTCAACTCGAACTCTTCGCTGATGTCCGGGTGAACTTCGCGCAACTCTTCGCCGACCTTCACGATGGCCGCGTTCAAACCGAGTCCCGCCTCGATGGAGACGACCAGCAGGTCGAGCGCGTCGGCCAGTCCCCAGCGCACGCGCTGCTGGCGTCGCTTCACCATCTTGTTCAGCACGAAGCGAGGCAAAAAGAAGCCCTTGATGAACGCCCCCAGAATCCAGATCACCGCGCTATCGAGCGGACGCGCCAAGACCGCGCAACCGAGCGCGACCATGGCCGGATACCCGATGAGCGTGGAGATTTGAATGGCGCGATAGACGATTGGCGCGTTCGGCGAACGATAACCGGCCTGCATCAACTGCTTTTGCAGCTTCTTCGCCTCGGCCGCGGAAGGCGGCGCGAGCCGATGCAAAGGCTTAGCCATGCGCTCGGCCAGCGCGGTCATGCCGTCGTCGGACGCGGCGGCCGTGCTCAAGTCCACGCCGACGCCCGCGCGAACTGCGGTTGCCCCGCCGCCCGTCTCGCCCATGCGCTGCAAGCGTTCGGTCGCGGCGCTCGCCGGGCGAAACATCAACCAGTAAATTCCCATCACGGCGAGCGTGATGAAAGCGAATGTCGAGAGGGTGATGATGAAAATCATAATTTTAAGTGACGAGTGACAAGTGACGAGTGACGAGCAAGAACAAGTTAAAACTGTTGCCGACGTTTCCGACTTTCATGCGAGTGATGAGTGACAAGTGGCGAGTTGAAGACAAGAGCAAGGACTTGTTTTCACTCGTCACTTGTCACTCGTCACTTGTCACTGCTTTCAAATCTTGATGTTCAAAATTTTCCGGATCACGAGCATGCCCGTGACCTGCAAGCCGATGGCGACGGCCGCCAGTTTGTGACCGCGCGGGTCGTTCCACATGACGCTCATGTATTCGGGGTTCATCACGGTGACGGCGAGCGCGACGAAGATCGGCAGGCCGCAGAGAATCCACGCGGACATGCGCGAACTCGTCGTGAGCGTCTTCAAATCTTCCATGATGCGGAAGCGTTCGCGGATCGTGTGCGCCACTTTTTCGAGCACTTCGGCGAGGTTGCCGCCCGTCTCGCGCTGGATCAGGATGGCCGTGATGCACAGCTTCAAATCGAGCAGCGGCACGCGCGCGGCCAGATTGTCGAGCGCGAGTTTGAGCGAGAGGCCGAGGTTTTGCTCCTCGTAAGTTTTGCGAAACTCGGTGGCGATGGGGTCGGGCATCTCGCTCGCCACCATCTGCAACGCTTCGGCGAAACCGTGGCCGGCGGACAAGCCCCGGCTCATCAGTTCGAGCGTGTCGGGCAGGTCTTCGAGAAACTTGTTGAGCCGCTTGCGCCGCGCCCAGACGACGTGGACGAACGGCACGGCCGCCGCGCCAAGTCCGGCTGCGACGATCAGAATGAGCGAGATCGTCAGCATCGAAGCGGCCAGCCCGGCGAGCATCGCCGCCATGAGCGAGAACATCAGCAGGCGCGTCACGGTGATGTGCAGGTCGGCCTGATCGAGCATGCGCTTGAGCTTCGTTGCCACCTGCACGCGCACGAGCAGGCGGTCGAACAGCGGTATCTCGCTCATCAACTCCTGCCGCGCCAGTTGCACCTCGATGTCGGCATCATGAGCCGAATGCAACAGGGCGTCCGACAGCCGCTGCTTCATGCGCGCGCGTTTCTTCTCCGAGCCGCGCGTCGCGAGCAGGTAGCCCGTGAACGTCAGGAACAAACAGAAGGCAAAGACGAGAAATGGAATCATGGGGTTGTACCAGCGTTTAGCTGTTAGCTTTTAGCTATTAGCTTTTTGTGTCTGGCTAACAGCTAACAGCTAACGGCTAATTGCTTTCTTCGAAGAAGACTCGCGGCAGTTGCATGCCGTAAACTTTGAGGCGTTCGGCGAAGCGCGGGCGCACGCCCGTGGGGCGGAAGCGACCGACGACGTTGCCGTCCTTGTCTATCCCCTTGCGCTCGAACATGAAGATTTCCTGCATCGTGATGGTGTCGCCCTCCATGCCCGTGATCTCGGAGATGGAGACGACGCGGCGCGTGCCGTCCGAGAGGCGCGCGGCCTGTATGACGAGGTTCAGGGCCGACGCGATCTGCTGTCGCATGGCGCGCTCGGAGAGTTTCATGCCGGTCATCTGGATCATGGTTTCGAGTCGCGCCAGCGCGTCGCGCGGTGTGTTGGCATGGACGGTCGTCAGGCTTCCGTCGTGGCCTGTGTTCATCGCTTGCAGCATGTCTATGGCCTCGCCGCCGCGCACCTCGCCGATGACGATGCGGTCGGGGCGCATGCGCAGCGCGTTCTTGACGAGATCGCGCTGCGTGACTTCGCCACGCCCCTCGATGTTCGGCGGGCGCGTTTCAAGGCGCACGACGTGCGGCTGCTGCAACTGCAACTCCGCCGAGTCTTCAATCGTGACGATGCGCTGCTCTTCCGGGATGTAGGCGGAGAGCGCATTGAGAAGCGTGGTCTTCCCCGCGCCCGTGCCGCCGGAGATCAGTATGTTCAGGCGCGCGCTCACGCACATCTCGAACATGTCCGCGATGTCTTTGGTGATCGCGCCGATCTCGATGAGCTTCGAGACGCGCAGAGGCTCTGCGCCGAAGCGACGGATGGAGAGCACCGGGCCGTCCAAAGAGAGCGGCGGGATGATGGCGTTGACGCGCGAGCCGTCCGAGAGGCGCGCGTCAACCATCGGCGAGGATTCGTCTATGCGGCGGCCGACGGACGAGACGATGCGCTCGATGACGCGCATGAGGTGTTCGTCGTCTTTGAAGGTGACGCTCGTGCGTTCGAGTTTGCCGCGCCGCTCGATGTAGATGTTCTGCGGCGAGTTGACGAGGATGTCTGAGATGGTCGGGTCGGCCAGAAGCGGTTCGAGCGGGCCGAGGCCGAACAACTCGTGGCGCACCTCTTCGACCAGCCGCTCGCGGTCGTTCGTCGAAAGCGGCGTGTTCTCCATGGCGAGCAAGCCCTCGGCCAGGCGCGACACTTCGGCGCGAAGCTGATCGGCGTCAAGCTGGCTGAGCTTCGTCAAGTCCATGCGGTTGATGATCGCGCGGTGCAGACGCGATTTCATCTCCTGAAAGGTGTGCTGGCCTCCGGCGGGCGTCTCGTCGCCGGGGCGCGCGGCCTGCGGCATCAAGGCCGGGTTGGTTTCCCTGATTAGTCTTTCGCGTAGTGACATGATTTTTGGCTCGCCATGTGTTCGTTCGGGGTTAAGAATTCAGAATTTCAAATTTGAGATTTCAAATTTGAGATTCAAGATTCGAGTTTCGGATTTGAGATTTCAAATCCGGGTGCGTTTTTCGCGCGGCCTCAGATGGCGGCCGTCGCCTTGTCTTTGCCCAGCCGCGTGCGCAGGCCGGCGTTCGAGATCGCGCTGACGGGGCGGCCGAAGATCGCGCCCCACAGACCTTTGCGCGGTTCTTTGATCTCTGACTCGACCGCGCTGCCCGTGATGCTCGTCGCGATGTGGCGAATCTCGGCGGCGATGCGCGATGAGGGGTCTGACTTGACGAGCGGCTCGCCGAGGTTGATCGAGTTGACGGCCGTGTTGTAATCGCTCTGCACGTAGCCCGTCACACGCTCGCCTAAAAATCTTTCGACCTGCCGCAGATCAAGATCGATCTGCTTGCTCCAGCGATTGACGACGATGCGAATCTTGTGGCGCGGGTAGCCGAGTCGGTCGAAAAGCGCGAGCGCGCGCTGCGTGCTGCGGATCGCGGGGATGTCGAGCGTCAGGACGAGCACCACCTCGTCCGCCTGATCGAGCGCGGAGAGCGTGATCGCGTCGAAGGTGTGCTGCGGGTCAATGACGACGTAGTCGAAGCGTTCGCGCAGGAGTTCGAGCACCTCGAAGATGTGTTCGGGTTCGATGTCGTCGGCGAGGTCGGCTTCGCGCGGCGCGGCGAGCAGCGACAGGTTCGGCGAGTGCGGCACGACGTAACTTTTCAACAGCGAGTCGTCTATGCGGGCGCGGTTCTCGACGAGGTCGGCGATGGAGAATTTCGGTTCGAGGCCGAGGAAGAGGGAGAGGTCGCCCGCCTGCAAGTTGAGGTCAACGAGGACTGCGGGCGCGTCGAGCGCGGCGGCGAGGTTCGTGGCGATGAAAGACGTGCCGCAGCCGCCCTTGCTCGAAAAGACCGCGATGGCGCGCCCGCGCTTCTTCGGCGCGTCAACCAGCGTGGAACAAAATTCGGCGGTGCGCTCGATGACGGTCTGAAACTCTTCACCGATGACGGGCAGGCGCAGGAAGTCGCGCGCGCCGGCGCGATAGCTGCGCAGGATGAGGTCGGGCGAGGCATCGCGCGAGGCGCAGATGATGGCTGTCCGCGGGCATTCGGCGGCGAGCCTCTCGACGAATTTCAGCGTCTGCTCGACTTCCGCGCCGAGCGTGATGACGGCCGCGCTCGGCCGGAGGCGGACGATTTCGGGAAAGAGTTGTTCGGCATCGTCGCCGCCCGCCAGGAGACGCGTGCGCTCGTTCGAGGCGAGCGCGCCGCGCAACTCTTTGAGGGTTTCGAGGCCGGTGCTGAGGATGACGAATGACAGTTGATTCATGTGTGATGCCGTTCTCTCGTGTGAATTAGCCGAAGCGTGTATGGTGTCGCCCACGCGTGCGACCGTCGCGGTCGGGCGGTCGTCCCTATGGTTCAAGGGATGACGCCCGGCACGTAGCCCGCGTTCTCGGCCGTCAGAGAAGTCTTGTACGCGGGCAGGGTGATCGTCTTGCTGACGAGCGGGAGCACGAAACTGAAGTTGTAGTTTTCGATCTCGGCCGTGACCGTGCCGCCGCCGAGTTGAAAATTCTGATAAGTGATTTTGACCTGCGAGATCGAGAGGTCGGGCACGAGCGGCTGACCCGCGCCCGCCGCGTTGCCGTAAACGGCCATGTTCTTCGCCCCGGTCTGCGCCCCCGTGCTCATGCCCTGATTGACGGCGTAGCGCGCGGCGCGCCGCGTGGCGTCAACGAGCGAGTTGTGTACCCAGAGCATCCGCCCGATTTCGAGCACGCCGAACATGGCGGACACGAAGATCGTCGCGCCGATGGCGAACTCAAGGAGCGCAGCCCCGCGTTCGTCGCCCTTCACATTTTTCGCGCGCATCTCTTTCATGCTGTCCTCCGGCTCGCCCTGTCGTCTACTGCGTGATCTGCCGCATCGTGCTTTTCGCGCCGACGTTGACGGCGAGCGAGAGCTTGGAACTCCGCGTGAGCTTGCCGAGATCGAAGATGGGGACGTAAGTGAAATTCTGAATCTCGACCGTCGTTGTCTGCGTCGTGCCGCCAATTTTTGTTGACGTGATCTTGACCTTCTCGGGCGTCAGGCCGCTTGCGACGGGCGTGCCCGTGCCCGCCGTGTTGCCATAGACGAGCAGGTTGCGCGCCGCCGCCTGACCCGCGCCCGGCGGCTGGCTGACGAGGTAGCGCGTGGCGGCGCGCGTGCCCTTCAGGAGCGTCGAGTAGGTGTAGAAGAACCGGCCGAACTCGGCGGTCGCGCCCAGCAGCAAGAGCAGGATCGGCAGGACGAGGGCGAGTTCGACGAGTTGCGAGCCGCGTTCGTCGCGCCACGCGAAGGCGCGGCTAGGGCGCGCGCGTTTGAATCGTTGATTGAGTTTCGTCTCGATGCGCATCGCGTGGAATCCTCTTAGCGATAAAGAACGGGGATGGTGAGTTCGGGACTCGTCGCGCCGCCCGACGGGTCGTAACCGCCGCGGCCGACGACGGTGCGGATGCCGATGTACTCGGCCTTGATGTCGCCGCCGCTGCCGCCCGACACTTTCGTTTGCAGGAAGAAGGCCGCGAAGCGATCTATGCGCACGTAATCGCGCCCCTCGTCGAACTCCGCCTTGCGGATGATCGGGATGAGCACGACGCGCCGGCCGCGCTCTCCCACGCCGCGCGCGGGCGGTTGAAAGGTGTTCGGGGCGGGGTTTCTATCGGCATCAATGGCCTGCTGCGCGTCGAGGTATTGCTGGTAGTTGATGTCCTCCCGCACGTTCTCGTCGGGCGGGTACTCGTCGGGGCCGAAGCCGCTGGCGTATTCGCCGAAGCGCATGTTGATTCCCTGCCTCACCGCGCCCGCCGAGACGCCCGGCTTCGTCTGCACGCTTGAACCCGCGCCCAGACAATTCCTGACGCCCTTGCCGAGGCCGATGCGGTCGTCGCTCGAACCCGGCCCGTCAATGGCGAGAATCTGGTAGTTGCCGGGCGTGACCGCACCGCCCGGCGGTCGGCGGATCGTGTAAGTCTGCCCCGCCACGAAATAGACGCTGTCCGAATCAATCGCGGTGACGGGGATGTAATCGCAGAACGTGTTGAGCGCGACGCTCATCCCGGCCGTCGCGTCGGCCGTGACGTTGCGCGACGCGCCGAGGACGGGCGCGGCGAACGTCGTGCTCACGGCGGCGGGCGGAATCGAAACCTGCACGAAGCGGATGTTTTGCGCCTGCCCTTTCGCCGCCGCCTCGCTCATGTACGGCCCGTTCAGGTTTTTCGCGAACAGGACGCTCGTGCGCGGGATGTTGACGCCCTTCTTGTTGAACTCGTAACTATTCAGGGATTCGATGGCGTAGTCGGCGGCCTTCACGATGCCGCCGTCGTCGGAGTTCAGGGCGGTCGCGCCCGCGAGCGCGGCGGCGTCGGCGGCGTTCTGCAACTCGCCGCGCACGAGGTAGAGGTGGCTGATGTCTATGCACAGGCCGGTGGCGAGGAGGAAGGCGAGCATGCCGAAGGTGCTGATCGCCAGCACCGAGCCGCGCTCGCCCCGACGCTCTTTTGAACTCTGCTTCTCACACGCTCTTTTCATCGCTGCTCTCCTCATCATCCGACCCGTCCGACGGCGAGGCTACTCACATCCGAAACATCAACACTACTGCTTGACGCCGACCCGCGCGGTCGTCGCGTGCGCGTTCGTGAGCCGGCCGAAATAATCCGACAGCACGAGGCGCGCCGCGTTGCCCGCCGCCGGCAACTCCGGCGACGTGTTGGCGGCCTGCTCCTTCAGCAACACTTTCGCGGACTCTTTCGCCGCGTCCTTGTCTTCGCGCGCGGCATCCTTCGCAGGCGTTGTCGCCGGGGTCGCGGCGGGCACGGCCGTCTGCGTCGCGCCGTTCGCATCGCTCGTCGCTTTGGTATCGGTCGCGTTCGTCGCTTTAGCGTCGGCGGCGTTCGGCGCTTTAGTGTCGGTGACGTTCGACACTGCGGCGCCTTCGCTGCCGGTCGAATAACCGCTCGCGCCCTTGATGCCTTCGCCCTGCGGTTCCAGCCCGAGCGGCGAGCCTTTCTTCAACCCGTCGAGGCCGCGCGTGGCGGGCAGGTCGTCGCGGTTGACCGGCTTGATGAGCGTCGCGGTGCAGAAGAAGACGAGTTCCGTCTCCCGCTTCTCGAACGATTTCGATTTGAAGAGCGCGCCGAGGATGGGGATGTTGCCGAGGCCGGGCACTTTCGAGAGCGTGCTCGACTCGCTGTTGTCCAGCAGACCGGCGAGCGCGAAGCTCTGCCCGTCGCGCAGTTCGATGCCGGTCTTCGCGCGTCGGGTCTTCAAGGCGGGGATCAGGTAGCCCTGAAACTTGACGCCGTTCTGAAAGTCAATCGTCGAGACTTCGGGTTCGAGTTCCAACTGGATGTGATCTTCGTCAATGATGGTCGGCTTGAAGTTCAGGCGCACGCCGTACTCTTTGAAGACCACCGTGACGTTGACGCGTTGGCCGTCCGTCTGGATGACCGGGATGGGAAACTCGCCGCCCGCCAGAAAACTTGCCTGCTGGCCGCTCATCGCGATCACGTTCGGTTCGGCCAGCGAGCGGAGCGCGCCCGACGTTTGCAGCGCGCGGATGGATGCCGCCGAACCGAGTCCCGTGTTCGAGATGAACAGGTTCGCCGTCTCGAATAGAGAGGCAAGGCTGTTCGTGGCCGAGATGCTCGTGCCGCCGTTTGAAGAAGCCCACGACGAACCCAACTCGCGCAGCTTCGTGCGGCTGACTTCCGCCACCCTCACAGACAACTGCACCTGCGCCGCGTTCTTCACCGGCGACGCCAGCATATTCACCGTCTGGAATCCTGCGGCCTTCACCACCGCCTCGACCTGCGCCGAGGTCTGTGGCTGCGCGACGCTGCCCGAAATGACCACCGACCCGTTGGCCTGACTGAGGCTGATGTTGTCCTTCGGAAAGAGCGCGCGAATCTGCGAATCAATCAGCGAGAGGTTGGCGCGCACGAACACGTCGAAGACGAGGAACTGGCCTGAATCCTTCTCCCACGCGATGAAGTTGACCTGCCCGAACGCCTTGCCGTTAACGAG
>DATHAZ010000021.1:0-7864 GCA_035296445.1 Pyrinomonadaceae bacterium
GACGCGCGTGCCGAGGACGGCGAAGGCGATGAAGTTGAAGAAGGCCGCCCACATGACTGCCATGCCGGGCGAGAGCACGCGCGTTGACACAACCGTCGCAATCGAGTTCGCCGCATCGTGAAAGCCGTTGATGTAGTCGAAGACGAGCGCGATGAAGATGATGAAGATGACGAAGGCGAGTGTGACAGACATAAGCAATCAAAGAGGTCAGAGGTTAGAGGTCAGAGGTTAGTGAAATCAGCTTTTGCTTTTAACTGATCTCTGATCTCTGACCTCTGACCTCTGCGTTATGCGTTTTTGATGATCACGCTTTCGATGATGTTGGCGACCTGTTCGCAGCGGTCAACGGCGGCTTCGAGCTTTCCGTAAAGCTCGTTGAACTTGAGCACGGCGAGCGGGTCTGACTCCTCACGGAACAGTTCGCCGATGGCCGCGTGATAGGTGTCGTCGGCGACGTTCTCCAGCCGGTGAATTTCCACGAGGCGTTGATTGATGCCGACGGGGCGCGCGAGCGTGGAGACGATCTCGTGGAGTTGCACGGCCATGCGCTGGATGACATCGGCGAAGCCGCGGGCGTGCGGCGTGCTCTCCTGAATGTTGAACATGACCATGGCGCGCGCGGCGTCGTCTATCAGATCAACCACGTCGTCGAGCGCGCTCGACAATTCGTAGATGTCCTCGCGGTCGAAGGGCGTGATGAACGACTTGTTGAGGCTCGTGGAGATGGTGTGCGTTAATTCGTCGCAGGCGTGTTCGATGGTCTTGATGCGTTGAGCATAGGCGTTGTAGTCGCGGCTGCCGTCGGCCATCATCTCGACGAGTATGGTCGAGGCGTCGTAGATGTATGAGGTCATCTGCGAGAAGAAGGAGAAATATTGATCCTCGCGGGGCAGAAAACTGAAACGCGCCATCTTTTTACCGGCTCCATTGTGGGATTGTAAAGAAAGAAGCCGCACTATAGACGAACTGGCGTGGAAGTTTCAAGGTGAACGCGACCTGAACGGGGAATGAAACCGGAGCGCGGAAGTCGGAAGGCGGAGGCCGGAACGCGAAACGATGAACTGAAGACAGATTGCTTTCAGTTCATCGTTTCGCGTTCCGGTCTTCGCCTTTCACGTCACGAGCCGGTAGCCGACGTTGATCATGGTTTCGATGTGAATGTGGAAGGGCGCGAGGCGGCGGCGCAGGCGGTAGATGTGAACGTGGAGGCTCTCGGCGTTGAGGGGGGAGGGGGGCGGCCAAGCGTGTCGCCAGATGTCTTCAGCGGAGACGACGCGCTGCGCGTTCTGCGCGAGGCGCGAGAGGATCAGAAACTCCTTGCGCGGGAGGCGGAGCGCGCTCGCCCCGCACGCGGCGTAATAGTTGTCGTGCTCGACGCGCAAACGCCCGTCGTCATAGACGCCCGCCTCAAACTCCGCCCCGCGCGCCGGCGTCAGAGAAATCAATTCCGTGCTCATAAGAATTCAGTAACAAGTGATAAGTGACGAGTGACGAGCCGGAGCGAGTCTTTAAACTCGTCACTCGTCACTCGTCACCGCGTCTAAAACTTCAACTTCGCGCCGAACTGCATGACGCGCGGGCCGCCGACGGTGTTGGTGATCTTGCCGAAGTCGGTCGTGTCTTGCAGATCATTGTTCGGGTTGGCGAAGTTGACGTTGTTGAAGACGTTGAACACGTCCCAGCGCAACTCCAGCCCGACCCGCTCGGTGAGCCGCGTGGTTTTCGAGAGGCCGAGGTCGAAACGCTTCTGGCGCGGCCCGCGCAGCACGTTGCGGCCGAGGCTACCGTACTGGCCGAAGGACGAGCAGAGCGCGCCGGAGTTGAAGTAACGCTCGGTCGGGTCGTCGCCCTGCTCGCGCAACTGGTCGAGTGTGCCGCAGAGATTGGGGCGTCCGAAGCCGGGGCGGAAGAGGCCGCCCGACCCGGTGCGCAGCGCGCTCAGCGCGGCGACGTTTCCGGCCTCCGGTTCGGCCGCGAAGATGGTGAACGGCGTGCCCGACTGCACCTGCGCGAAGCCCGAAAGCTGGAAGCCGCGCAGGAAGCGTGAGGTGCGACCGAAGGTCGGGATGTCGTAGACGAAACTCAGGCTGAAGCGTTGCGTGCGGTCGAAGTCGGAGAGGCCGCGATTGCTGCGCGGGTCGTTCGAGTTGTTCTGCAAAATGAAGCCGGTGTTCGGCACGTCGGGCTTGCCGCCGCCGGCGGTCGAGCCGGGGTCTGCGCTCGACGTGTCAATGGACTTCGAGAAGGTGTAGGAGGCGTTGAACTGTAGCCCGCGCGTCAAACGCTGCGTGAGATTGAACTGCGCGCCGTGGTAGATGGAGTTTCCGTCGGCTTGCAGGAGGAGGGCTTCGGGGATGTTGAAGCCGAGCAGTTGCCCGCGCGCCTCGAAGCCGATGATCGAGCCGTTTGGGTCGCTCAGGTTGAAATCCACGGGCACGCCCGTCACCGTGTTCGGGAAGCCGAAAGCGATCCCACGGCCGCGCTCGCGCTCCGACCCGGCGGTGCGAAGCGCGCCGCGCAGGCTGGCGGGGTTGCCGCGCTGCGCCGCCTCGTAAGCGCGGTTGAAGCGGGCGAAGATGTAATCGGGCGTGTTCGGATTGTTGAGGTCGTAGACCTGATTGAGCGCCTTCGCCTGCAATAGCTTCGTGCCCTTCGTGCCGACGTAGCGGGCTTCGACGAGCAGGTTCTTGGTCAACTCGAACTGCGCGCCGAGATTCCACTGCTGGACGTAGGGCGTGCGCAAATTGCGGTCAACGGCGCGGAACTCGAACGTCTCGGCGATGTTGCCGAGCGCGGGCTGACCCGTCGCCAGATCAACTGCGTTCAGCGCGCCGTTGGCGTCGCGCGTGACACCCGTGTTGTCGCGGATGACGTAGGTGATCGCGCCGCCGGTCGAGACGAGTTGGATGCGGTTCGGGAGAAAGTTGTTGAGACCGAGCGCGGTGTTCTGCTGCGAGAAGGCCGTGCCGATGTTGATCTGGCGGGTGGGCGCGGTGACTTCAATTTCACGCAGGAACGGGTAGTTGCTGAACACGGTGTTGATGAAGGCGGAGGAGGGGCGGTCGAAGAAGACGCCGTAGCCGCCGCGCACGACCATACGGTTCGATTCGAGCGGCGAATAGGCGAAGCCGAAACGCGGGGCGAAGTTGTTGCGGTCGGGGTTGATGGTTGACTTGTTATTCGCTCTGGCCGTGACGGCGAGCGCGGAGTCGAGCGCGCTGAACCCGGTCGTGCGCGCGTTGGAGGGAACGATGAAGCCGCTCAGAGGATTCTCGGTGCTCGTGAGGAGCGCGGGGTCGAAGTTGCCGAACTGCCCGTTCTGCTCCTCCGGCGTGCCGAAGAATTCGTAGCGCAGGCCGAGGTTGAAGGTCAGCCGCCGGTTGAATTTCCAATCGTCGGCGACGTAGCCGGAGAGGTCTCGGAAGCGGAAGCTCTTGTCGGTGATGCCGAACTGCGTGTCGGCCTCCGTGGCGCGCCCCGAGAGAAATTGCGTGAAGTTGTCGAACTTCTCGAACTCCGTCGCCTGCTCTTCCGGCAGGTTGGTGTCGAACTGAAAGCGTTTGAACTCGCCGCCGAAGCGCAGCGTGTGCGCGCCGCGAATGAGCGTCACGTTGTCGGCAATGCTGTAGGTCTGTTGCTTGCGGCGGTTGAACGAATCGTTCGGGCCGCCGAAGGAGAAGTTGGCGAGATTGTTCCGGCCGATGAACTGGCCGAGTCGCTGCGTGCCGACGCTGTTGTCGAAGAAGAGCGCGGGATTTTCGATGCCGACCGACGCGCTGGTGATCGCGGCGAAGTCGTCGCGCAAGCTACGCGAGTTGTTCAAGCTGAAGTAGCCGAAGCGGACTTCGTTGATGAGCGTCGGGCTGAAGACGTGTACGTCGGAGACGGCGAGCGTGCGGTTGCGGTCGTTGCGCACGAGGCCGGCGGGCGACGCCTGGCTGTTCGGCGCATTGAAGGGATCGAAGCCGGGGAAGTTGGCGAAGAAGAATGCGCCGCTCAGGCGGTTGTTAGCGGTGAGTTGGCCGTCGAGTTTGAGCGTGAACTGATCCTGCTCGAACTCGGCCGGGAAGACGTTGCGCTGGCGCACGAGCGGGTTGCCGCCGAAGAGCGTGACGTTCGAGCCTGCGACCGCCTGATCGTTAAAGACCGTCGGCAGCCCGGCGCGCGGCGCGGGGATGAGAAAGCCGCCCGTGATCGGGTTCGACACGTTCAGCAGGTTCAGGGCGATGGGCGAGATTTGCGCGGGGGTGAGGCAGAAGCCCGAGACAGGCGTGTTCGAGGCGTTGCGCACGCAGGGGTTGAGCGCGCTGAAAGCGGCGACGACATTCTCGGCCGTGCGCGCGCCGCTGATGAGGCGGAGCGCGGCGGGCAGGACGGTCTGGCTGCTGGCCGTCGGCACAAACCCGGTGCTGGCATTCGTGCGCTGGTAGCCGCCGAAGAAGAAGAACCTCTCTTTGACGAGGGGGCCGCCGAGGGTGAAGCCGCCCTCGTGGCGACGCGCGCGCGGGCGTTCGATGCCGTCCTTGTTATAGAAGAAATCGTTGGCGTTGAAACGCTCGTTTTGCACGAAGTAATAACCCGTGCCGTGAAACTCGTTCGTGCCCGATTTGCTGACGAGTTGGAAGTTGCCGCCGCCGCTTCTGCCCGTCGAGGCGTCGTAGAGGCTGGTCTGTAGTTTCACCTCGGAGAGCGTCTCGGGCGCGGGGGCGATGTTGTCGTTCAGAGAGCCTTCGTTGTTGGTGACGTTGGTGGCGTCAACGCCGTTGAAGAAGAGGCTGGTCGAAGTGGTGCGCGTGCCGTTGACGGAGGGCGAGACGTTGCCGTTGCCGTTCGTGAGCACGGGCGAGAGTTCCGCGCTGACGCCGGCCTCGGAAGAGAGCAGTTGCGTGAAACTGCGCGTCGAGGTCGGGATGGCGACGAGTTGTTCGGAGGAAACCTGGCGGGCGGTGGTGGCCGTCTCGGTTGCCAGCAGCGTCGAGTCGCCGGACGTGATCGTGATCACTTCGCCCGACAGTTCCCCGATTTCGAGGCGGTCTTCGAGCGTGCGCGGGACGGAGGCTTCGACCTCGACATTCTGCCGCACCAACCTTTTGAAGCCCGTCATCTCGATTGCGACTTCATACGTGCCGACGGGAAGCACGGGGATCGTCCAGCGTCCCTCTTCATTCGTCGTGGCCGCGCGCGCCTGCCCCGTCCCGGTGTTCCGCGCGTTGATCATGACGCCGGGCAGAAGCGCGCCGTTCGCGTCCTGCACCACGCCGCTCAAACTTCCCGTCGGGCCTGACTGCGCCTTGCTCGAAGGGGCGAGAGCCAGCGCGATTCCCAGCATGAGGAGCAGCGGCAAGAGATTGGACGCTTTTTTACAGTTCAAGATAAAACTTCTTTCGATAGTGGAACTCATAAGTTTCTCCAGCGAATCAGGTGTCAGCACGGACGGCGCGCGAGATGCACGCGGCCGAAGGTTGCAACTAAAAATTAAAGCGGCGGGTGGTTACTAAAAGCGCTTCAGCCCGGTTGAAAATGCGCGGGCGTGTTGCGTTCGTGAAGTTGTGAGAGTAGGCCGCGCGGGTTAAGCCGGAGTGAATGTCGCCTTAAAAGTTTGTTAACTGTGGGCGGGGAAATAGCGGAGTGAGCCGTCGAGCATTGACCCGGCCGCCGTCGAATCGTGGGTGACGTTATTTCTTTCAAACTGACGTGTCGCACGTCAGTTTGAACGGGGGATGCGTCACCAAGCTCTCTTCGGCACGCCCGACTCTTCGTGAGTTGGTTGGATTTGGCGCGTTTACCGGCGGGGTGCGACGTGGCCTTTGAATTGCGTAGTGAATAGGCCAGACGCTCGCCGGAGGTGAGCTAAAAACCAACCCGACTTCCATTGAAGCTACATGAAGAGCCTGAGCGAACACGAAGCTGCCAGCACCTATACGAAGGTGATCCTGTCTATATACGCCATCATTTTTCTGGGGGCGGTGTATTGCCTGCCGGTGGCTTATATCGGCCTCCCGCTTTTACTGTTCGCCCTCCTGACGGTGCGCGCCAGTTCGAGCTTCCCGGTGAAAATCGCCGGAGCAGGCAACCACCTTTACCTCACCGACAGTTTCCTGCTCCTCTCCATGTTCATGTTCGACGCCGAAGCGGCGACGGTGCTCGCGTGCCTTGTCACGCCGTGCGTGCTGCTTCATTCGAGTAAGAGCATCACGGCGCTCATCTACCGCTCGGCCATCTCCATTCTCCCCACCTTCCTGGTCGCGCTGCTGCTCCGCTTCGGGTTCGGCCCCGTGCCCGAACTCATACAGGCGCAGGATGCGCCCGCAATAGTTACCGCGCTCGCCGCGTTAATCGTCGCCCAGTCGGTCGCGAGCGCGGGCGTCTTACTGAACGGCAGGAGCGCAGGCCCGCAACAGAAACGTTGGCAAGCCTTCGTTAAAAGTTATCTCAAGCCGCTCTCCGTCTATCTGGCGGCCGGGTGTGTCGCCGGGCTGTTGGCGACCGCCACTCATGTCGTCGGTCTCAACCTCGTCACACTCGTCGGGGTGGCGGCGGCCATCGCGTATTTCGCCTACACCTCTTACAAGGCCAACCACTTCATCAGCGTGCCCGCGCAGGCGCAGTTGGCCGTGGCTAACACCAACAACGCGGCGGCCGAAGAAGACCGTTTCCGCAACGCGTTCGACTTCGCCGCCATCGGCATGGCGCTCGTCTCTTCGGAGGGGCGTTGGCTACAAGTCAACCGTGCGCTGTGCAAGATTCTGGGCTACTCGGAACGCGAGATGATCGTCACGGACTTTCTGACGGTCATCCACCCGGAAGACCTGAGCGTGGCGGTCGAGGCCATCAAGCGTCTGCGCAAGGGCAACAGCACGATTGACCAGTGCGAGGTGCGCTTCCAGCACAAGTCGGGTCATAAAGTTTGGGGACTGTGGAGCGCATCGCTCGCGGGCGGTTCGCACGCGGCCTCCACGCCGCTCGTCTTCCAGATTCAGGACATCACGGATCGCAAACGCGCCGAAGAGCAACTCCAACACGAGGCGATGCACGACGTGATGACGGGGCTGCCCAACCGCGCGATGTTCATAGACCACCTCGAACTCGCCATCGCCCGCGCGCAGCGCAACGACGCGCGCAAGTTCGCGGTGCTCTACGTTGACCTTGATCGCTTCAAGATCATCAACGACAGTTTGGGTCATTCGGTCGGCGACCAGTTGCTCAAAGAGGTGGCGGTGCGCCTCTGGAAGTGCGTCCGGGCGGGCGACACGGTGGCGCGCCTCGGCGGCGACGAGTTCGTGCTCCTGCTCGAAGACATTTACGAAGAGAACGAGGCCATTGAAGTCGCCGAACGCATCAAGAGCGAGTTGTCGGCGTCCTTCACGCTCAACGGGCGCGAGGTGTTCACCACGGTGAGCATCGGCGTGGCTTCCAGTTGGACGAGCTATCATCAGGCCGAAGGGCTGATCAGGGATGCGGACGCGGCGATGTACCGCGCGAAATCGCTCGGCAAGAACCGTCACGAAATTTACGACTCCGCGATGCACGCGCAGGTCAACGATCAACTACAGATGGAGACGGCGCTGCGCATGGCGGTCGAGCGCAATGAGTTGGTCGTCTACTACCAGTCAATCGTTGATCTGGAGACGTTCAAGATTTCGGGCTTCGAGGCGCTGGTGCGTTGGAATCACCCGGAGCGCGGCTTCATCTCGCCCGCCAACTTCATCCCGCTGGCCGAAGAAACCGGCCTCATCGTGGACATCGGCGAGTGGGTGTTGCGCGACGCGTGCCGCCAGATGGAACGCTGGCAGAAGATATTCCCGTCCGACCCGCCTCTGTTCGTCAGTGTGAATTTGTCGAGCAAGCAGTTCATCCAGAGCGA
>DATHAZ010000022.1:0-2057 GCA_035296445.1 Pyrinomonadaceae bacterium
GGGCGAAAATCCCGTGCTCGGCAACTACATCCTGAACGCTAAAGATTACCGCGCGGCGGTGCGCGCCAACGGCGGCAACCCCGACGAACGGCAGTACCTGCGCCACGGCGATTCCGGCCTGCTCTATTCGCAACTCGGCACTTACAACGGCAGCGGTTTCGAAGAGCACCGCGACGGCGAGATTTGGGCTGCCGCCGGTTGGGACTTGCGCGAACTGATGATTCTGGCCGAACAGGGCGGCAGCTTCACGCGCCCCGATCTCATCTCGGGCGAAGCGACCAAAGCGATCAGTCGCGGGCAGGAGAACTGGGAACGCATCCTGCTCGGCGCGATCTACGTGCTCTCCACCTACAACCCCGACACGATGGTGCGCGGGCGCGACGCCATGATCATCGCGGACCAATCGCTCTACCCCTCGGATGCGTCCGATCCTGACTCGCCCGGCCAACACCGCGCGCTCATCGAGCAGGTCTTCGCCGCGCGCGAACTCGGCACAAACGCCGTCGCGCCGAACGCCGAAGGCCGTCAGGCGATCTCCACGCGCGTTTCCGACATCGCCTCTTCCGTCGGCAAGCTCGACGCTCCGGCGGGCGTCACGGTCAGCGCGGCCTCTGCGAAGTCGAATCAGATTTCGTGGCAGCCGGTCGCGGGCGCGTTCGCTTATGAAGTCCTGCGCCGCGAGATCGGCAAAGAAAATGTCAGGCAGACGAAACCCGTTACGGGTCGCGAATACATGGACGGCGACGGCTCGACGGACGGCTTCATGCACATCGCCTACGTCAAAGGCAACGAGTCGGCCTACACCGACAGCGGCCTCATCGAAGGCGTCTTCATCCCGCGCGGTTTGAAGAACCCCGCGAGCTACGAGTATGTCGTGCGCGCCCTGAACGTGAACTCGAACCGTCAGGTCGGCGTCTCCGACAACAGCGCGGCGTCGGCGATGTCCACCGCCGTTCTCGACGTGACGAACAACATCCAGACCGCGAACAGCAACGTCTCGTTCGCAGGCGGCAAGACCGAGTTCGACCAGACGATCAAGAACCTCGGCGCGGGCGCGTTCGACGGCACGATCTACCAGCCGATTGACTTCCGCATCGTCAACATCTCCGCTCCGTCCGTGTCGGTTGCCAACGCCGACAACTTCGGCGCGGGTCGCGGCGCATCTCCGGCTAGTTTCTACTACCGCGCGACGCTCCAGAAGAATCAAACTTCCGCGGCGCGTCGCATCAGCTTCAACAACCCGAACACGCAACTCTTCACCTTCGACGCGGTCGTCACGGCGCGCGTGCAAGTTCCGGCGGGCACGGGCACGCGCTTCGAGGCCGAGCCGAAGTTCGACGGCAACTTCACCACCTCGTCCTTCAGCGAGACGTTCAGCGGCATCGTTCCCGCCAGCGACACGGGGCTGCAACTCGCCGACGGCGTCACCTACGTTGACGTGCCGTTCACGTCGCAGGCGCACGCCGTCGCCGTCAAGGGCATCCTGACCTCGCCGCTGACGGGCATTGACCTCGACTTCGAGTTGCTCGACTCGACCGGGCGCGTGCTCTCCTCTTCGGCCACAGCGGAATCAACCGAGATCGTGACGGCGGACATCCTGCCGAACACGAACTACATCTTCCGCGTCATCGGCTGGGCGGGCGCGGCGCAGGACTTCGAGATCGCGAGCACGCAAACGCTCCGCATCCCGCAAAACAACGCGGGCGCAGGCACGACGGGCGGCACGACGAGCGGCACGGGTAGCGGCCTCAACGTCGGCACGGCCACGCGCCTCGTGCGCTTCACCGTCAACCCGCTCACGAAGTCCATCACGATGCAGGTTCTTCGCTAAGGGTCTGTTGTTTGAAGAGTCCCGTAGGGACGATTGCTAATAGCCCAGCCATTTATGGCTGGGAACATCTCGGATAGAAAAAGTCGAGTCCCGTAGGGACGATTGAATCTTGCGTTATTTCAATCGTCCCTACGGGACTCGACTCATTTTTGCGCGATTGTTCCCAGCGATGAATCGCTGGGCTATTAGCAATCGTCCCTGACGGGACTCTCAAACAAATTCCAAG
>DATHAZ010000023.1:0-33395 GCA_035296445.1 Pyrinomonadaceae bacterium
GCCACAGGATTCTTTTCATAAGCCTCACTCGAATTTGCCGTCTGATGCCCACCGCCCGAATCTCGCATGAACGGCGTTAGCTTACACCAGAGACCGGCGGATAACGCATTGGTAAACGAAATTAATAAACACGCCATGACCGGATTAGTTTCAGATTATCAAAGCCGTGTCCTCGAACCTGAAGCCTGAATCCTGAAACCTGAAACTAATTTTCAGTCGCGTCCCGACGTAATATTTTCGCGCGCCTTGCTATACTGTCCGACACGTCTCATGCAAAGTCTCAGTCTTCAACCATCCGCAACACGCGAAGAGCCGTTCGACCCGGCGGCGGAAGTGGCGCGTCTGGAGTCGCTATTAACCGAGCGGCGGGCTGAATTGACGGCCTTACAAGAAGAGATGCATACGTTCAAAATCCGCTACACGGAGATTGTCGGCAGCCGACTGGCCGAGTTGGCTGAAATCGAGCAAACCATCAAGCAGGCCGAAGCTCGCCTGAATGACCCGGAAGGCGACGCGCAGGCCGAAGAGCGGGAGGGCGACTCCAACGGTATCGGAACAACATCCGGGGCGGAAAAGTCGGCGGTGGGAAACAGCCTGCGCAATCTTTTCTGGTCGGTCGCCAAGCTATTTCATCCAGACCACGCGGCGGACGAAACGGAAGCCCGACGACGCCACCAGATCATGGTCGAGGCGAGCCGCGCCTACCGCGAAGGCGACGCCGAAAGCCTGCACACCCTGCTCGGCGACGAAGAACTGCACTTCTATTGCACACGCGTGCAGGCCGCCGACACCCCCGAAGGCTTACAAGACAAAATCATGTCGCTCAAAGAAGAACTGCGCACCGTCGAGTTCGGCATCCAGCGACTCACACAAAACGGCCTCTACCGCATCAAACTGGCCGCCGACGAGGAAGCCACACACGGGCGCGACGCCCTCGCCGAAGAAGCCAAACGCATCAACAGGCAAATCGTCAAAGCCCGACACCGCCTCACCAATCTCATCTAATTCAACGCAAAACAGCGAAACCGGCGACCCATCAACGAAGGGTGAGGATGCGTGCGTCCGATAACTTTAATTACGAATCTATGGGCTTTGATGCAAAAGTCGAAAACGTGCGGATATGTTGAGTAAGATCAACTAGCAACGCCCACCATATTGAGGTCGCGCAAGACTTTTGCATCAAAGCCCATAGCACAGGCTTTGCCTAAAAAGCCCCTCTTGCCCAAAAACTGCTTAAGGTTGCCCAAAAAGTATAGAGCGTTTGACTTCGAATCAGAGGGTCTATCAGTGTTTCGGCTTGGCCGGAAGTTTGTCAGGTAAGTCTAACTTGTCATCTATCAGCACATCCACGCAGACGCCCGCCAACCGCGCGTATTGTAAGACCACGATCAAAGACGGCTCACGTTTGCCTGTCTCAAATTCTGAGATTTGGCTTGGTACGATCCCTTCAACATCCAGACGCCTAACCATCTCAGACTGAGACGGGCCGAGCGCGTTGCGAATCGCTAGTAGCTTTTCACCTAAGCGTCGCGGCCTCTGGCGCGGCTTCGTACCCATCAAGAGATACCTCCTGATGGTCGAAACTGACTCCACAGCTTGCCGCTACTAGCAATTGCTAGTAGCATGTCGTTGCGTAGCGTGGTCGCCGTGAGTAAGAACCTCTCAACTCGAACGGCGATGCTCATCACTCGGCAGAGGTTGAGGTTGAGCTACGCATGACCGTCTCTAATTTTCAATAACCGAACGCGCGGCATGATAC
Organism: Pyrinomonadaceae bacterium; assembly: GCA_035296445.1. GTDB lineage: Bacteria > Acidobacteriota > Blastocatellia > Pyrinomonadales > Pyrinomonadaceae > JAIVJZ01. Next base: position 1,760 of record DATHAZ010000023.1, read on the forward strand.
CAGACCGCGCTTAAGTTCGTCTTGCTCCTGCTTGGCTGGCGTCGCAGCTAGCAGGCGCGCGCGGGGCTTGTGGCCTCAAGGACAGCGCAAGCCTCGCGTTAATCCTATGCCTCACATCCTTCTAGTCGAAGATCATAAGATCGTTGCTCAGGCCGTCCAGGAGACTTTGGAAGCGGAAGGCTGGCGTGTCTCACTCTGCGGAGACGGCGGGGTCGCATTGCTCAGGCTGGCGAGCGAGACGCGCTATAACCTCTTGATGTTAGACAACAACCTACCGAACGTTAGCGGCCTAGAGTTAGTGCGGTATGCGCGCACGCTGCCGCATCGCAGAGGGACGCCGATCATCATGTTTTCGGCAAGTGACTGTAGCAGGGAGGCGAGACGGGCAGGCGTGAATGAGTTCTTAAGGAAGCCTCAAGATATAAAGAAGATTGTTGAGACGGTCGCCCGCTTGCTTGAGCGGTCAAGTTGACGCTTGCTCTCACGCTCGACTTGTGGCATGTTCTCAACATGCCTAAACGCTCAAGCACCCCCGACGAGAACCCTTACGAGACAGACCCGGTGGACGAACTCGCCGCCGAGTCCGAACATGAAGCCCCGCCAGAGAAGAACCCCGCCGCCGTCGCGCTAGGCCGTCTAGGAGGGTTAAAGGGGGGTAAAGCGCGGGCAGCCAAACTATCGGCTAAAAAACGGAGTGAGATTGCAAAGAAGGCCGCGCTAACACGCTGGAAAAAGCAGGAATAGTTAGCCGCATTTTAGCATCCCACCATCCCGCCAAAGTTTTTCTCCCCCTCCCTGCCGATTTCTCTTGATAGGGGAGGCGGGGGCGATCAATTATGGCGCATGGACGATTCGCCAGACTTCCGCGAGATGTTGGAAGCAAAAGTAGTAGTAGCCGAAGACGGACATAAAAGGGCGTTACGTGCTTATGAACTTGCACGGGACGCCCTTCAGTCTAGCTACTCAGACCTGAAAGCCTATCGCAAAGCATTAGAGGCTCTAACGCGCGATAGCGAGACGCCTTACGTCGCCCCTTACCTTCCTCATCCCTTTGAAGGGGTAGCAGCGGAGTGCCCGCCGACGCCAGAGCCTAAAATCGAGCCAGTAAAACTCCAAAAGCCAGAGAAAATCACTAAAAAGGGTGTTGTGCTGGAAGCACTTGCAAAGGCAAACGGGGCGGGAATGAAGCTGGATGATGTGTTGAAAGCTGTACGGGACGCGCCGATAAAATTAAATAAAGCAGACCTTTATCGCGCACTCCCCCGTTTAGTTGACGAAGAGAAGGCATGGCGGGATAAAAATGGATATTATCACGCTGGAGAGCCTACGAAGGGCGATCCTATCGAGGATATGTTTAGCTGATTTAAGAGGTTGTTATGTGAAGATTTAGAACATAGAAGGTGAGAGACAACTTGTCAGGGAAGGCTCTCACCTCCTACGCGCATGGGCAGAGGTGGCGGAATTGGTTTACGCGCCGGGTTGTCACCCCGGTGGAGATTATCCCTCCGTGCGGGTTCGAATCCCATCCTCTGCACCTTTTCAATTAACGGAAGTGGCCTACTTGGCTGCCACCTTGTGCTGTGCATTGTAGACGGAAACAACTGCGAAAGCAAGAATTATTTTTGACCGCTCAAGCATATTTATCTTGACAGTGCTTGACCGCTCAAGCATAATGCTCTTGTCTTTGAAAAGCAAAAGCCCCGCCAGTTGCGCTAACAACCAACGGGGCTAAACCACACAGCCGAAGCTGCATGATCGTGCAAACTCATTATACGCTTCTACTGTGTGACTTCCAACTAAATACAGGAGTCCACACCATGAGCATCCGAGAGCAAAAAGGCAAAGAGATTGCCAACCGCATAACCATCACACAAGACGGCAACCTCTGGCTAGTCCCTTCACAATCCGGCAAAGGTAAATACAAAGTTAATGCCGACAAGCAGACTTGCTCATGCCCTGATTATGACTTTCGCCGACAGAAGTGCAAACACATTTTCGCAGTTGAAGAGACGATAGAACGCATTAAGATCGTTGTTGTCGAAGATGGCAAGACCACTGTAACGGAGACGGTCAAAGTCACCCGCCAGACTTACGCGCAAGTGTGGCCTGCCTACAACGCCGCTCAGACGCAAGAGAAGCGGTTATTCCAGTACCTACTACGTCAACTGTGCGAAGGCGTCGGAGAGCCTTCACAGACGAACGGCAGACCCCGCCTGCCTATCGAAGATATGCTCTTTGCGATGGCCTTCAAAGTCTATAGCACGGTTAGCGGTCGCCGCTTTATGTCAGACCTGTCAGACGCGCACGGCAAAGGCTATATGTCGAAGCTGCCTTGCTATAACTCAGTCTTCAACTACTTTGAAGATGAGATGTTGACGCCGCATCTGCAAATGTTGATTGAAGAGAGCGCGTTACCTTTGCAAGCTATCGAGCAAGACTTCGCCGTTGATTCGACGGGCTTATCAGGTTGCCGATTCGTGCAATGGTTTAGTGCCAAGTATGATCAACCGCACCTAATGGAGAGCAAAGATTGGATCAAGATGCACTTGATCTGCGGCGTCAAAACTAATGTTGTGACGGCCGTTGAAATGAGCGAAAAGTATCGAAACGACAGCCCGCATTTTAAGCCACTGGTGGAAGCAACAGCGCGAAACTTCCAGATGCGCGAAGTCTCAGGCGACAAGGGTTACGATAGCTTTGATAATCGTTGTACGGCTCTCCAAAACGGTGCTGCCCCGTACATTCCATTTCGCACAGGTACAAAGAACAAACCGAACCCTTCGCACAAAGGCGAACTGTGGAAAAAGATGTATCACTACTTCGCTTTCAATACCGAAAAATTCATGGCGTCATATCACAAACGCTCGAACGTCGAAACAACATTCCACATGATCAAGTCCAAGTTCGGGGATTCGCTCAGAAGCAAGACTAAGACGGCGCAGATCAACGAAGCACTTTGCAAGGTGCTTTGCCATAACATTTGTTGCCTGATTCAATCTATGTTTGAACTTGGATTGAAGCCGAAGTTTTGGGCAGAGGCAGCTTAAACCTACAAAATAAAGCGGCGGATCGAACTGAGGCCGATCCGCCGCCCTTCTATATTACAAAGCATCTTCGAGAATTGAAGCAGCTACATAGCTCTTAGTTCCTATTTATCTTCTTCCTCTTCTTGTTCTTTCTTGGCCTTCCGATTTCCAACAGCATACCCGACACCGCCACCGCCTACTGCTGCTATCACAAGCTTAGCCAATTCCAAAACGAATTGTTCCTTGTCATAGTAGAGTGCATAGCACAAAAACGCCGTGATTATTACTAGAGTAGAAAGGATAATAATTAAAATATAACGTGAGTCTTTACTTTCTTGTACGCGTACTGTCTTTAAATCCTCCGCCTGTACTTCTAACGATTTCTTAGCGAAGTCATACCCTTGAGCCGACTCTTGCTTGCGAAGATCAATCTCCTCACGCTTAAGTTCAAGCTCCTGTCTACGGACATCAATATCTTGGGATTGAACGTGTATGAGGCGTTCTATTATCTCACGGGTGGGTAGCTTAGCAGGAGAGCCGCCCTCTTCGAGCGGCTCTCTCTTTGCAGGTAGGTTGTTTTTCTCTGGGGTCTCGCTCAATTAGGTATTACCTACCTTTACCCTCTAGAACTTAGTAAGCGTGTGAGCTGTCTCCGTCTTATTCTCGAACCCTTCTTGCTTCTACTCTTAGCAAGGCGCGATGCATACAAAGGTTGTTTCCACTTAACAACAAGTGTGCCTAGCCCCTTACTGCCTAAGCGGGGCGGAACGATCCTCACGGATTCAATGTTGTCCGCCTCCTCTGTGTAAAGATCAACGAAGCGGCGAGGAGACACTTCTTCCCTCTCAATCGGCTCAAGGTCAATCGTTTTCGCCATACGCCACCTATGGTATTATGCAGAAGCTCGCCTATCTCGCTCCTGCGGGATTCGGTGTTGTAAGGTTGTTTACGGGGTTCGGCGACCAAACCAATAACCCGTAAACAACCTTTTTTATATTTAGTGACAATAAAAGCCGCAACCGCCTTGCAGCTACGGCACCACCCTGCTATGCAAATATCAGGGTCGCTTGTCAAGTGCATTATGCTAGTAGTATATCGCTACGTCAAGTAGGCAATTTTCGTGCCATTCTGTCATGCAAGTACTGTACTTGCGCGCGCCTACCCCTAACCTCCGGCTACTCCTATACTTACCGTACTCCAAAACTGTTTAAGATTTAGGGGATTTTGAGGCAAATCTGGGTTACACAGTTACACTTCTTAACCGGAAAAGCCCCACACGCCATTGTCGGGCAAAGCCTACTTGCCCAAAAAGTCTACAGTCTGCCCAATAAGTGCTTAAGATTTGGGGGGTTTTTAGGCAAAGCCCATAGCACAGGCTTTGCCCAAAAAGTCCCTGTCAGCTACAGCATGATGTGTAAAACAACCAGCCTTAGCCCAACTAATGGGCACGTTTCAGACTTTTTGGGCAAAGCCCATAGCACATAAGCTGCATTATCGGACTCCGATAGTTTGCCGTAACTATTCAGATGCTGAACTAAGGCGCGACAAGTAAAGTACATAGAACCTCCATTCGCGCGCTACGTTTCCCTCCTAGCATTTCCGTCTGTCCCCCTCGCCAACGTCTCTGCTGCTATGATTAACGAGAACTACATCTACACTCTCTATGCCCAAGGCGCGGGTGCCGTCTGCCGCTACATCTCCCAACTCGACTCCAGGATCGAAGACGCTGAAGCGCGCGTCGCACACAGTCAGCAAGCGCGCGTCGCACAACTTTCCAAAGAACTCGCCCGCTCCCACGCCACGCTCCGCCGCAAGTCACAACAACTCATCCATGCGCGTCAACTCAACCATCAACTCCAGCGGCGCATCCGCGAACTCGAACATGAGCTAGAACGAGACGGGGGTGCACCGGTCGAGCGCGACTCACATAACTCATCCCTGCCGCCTTCGCTCGACCTGCCCTGGCGAAAAGTTAAACGCACCCGCTCGCTCAGGCAGCAGTCAGGGATGCATGTCGGCGGGCAGCCTGGTCACAAGGGGTCAACTCTCAAGCAGGTGGCGCAACCGGATGAGATTATCATCCACAGGTCCGAAGCTTGCACGCAATGCGGCGCTCAACTCCATCACGGCGAGTTCCGGAAGATCATCCGACGACAGGTCTTCGACATTGTTGACGGGCGCCTGCAAGTCACTGAACATCAGGCCGAGGCTCGCCGCTGCTGGGCTTGTGGCCTGACAACCACGGCGAAGTTCCCGGCCTCGGTGCGCGCTCCAGTCCAGTATGGGACGGGTGTGCTCTCACGCTCTGTCTATCTGCATCTCTATCAACTCATCCCTGTGGCGCGCACCGCAGAGGCCATGCGCGACCTCTTCGCGTGCGCCATCTCGCCAGCCACCATCGGGCGCGCCGCCCGCATTGCCTCAGGCAAAATGGTTAATACCGAGCAGCGCATCAAAGCCGCCATCCGCGACTCTCCGGTCATCGGTGCCGACGAGACCGGCCTGCGTGTTGGAGGTGCCAGTGGCTACGTTCATGTCGCCAGAACCCCAGGGTTGACGCACTACGCTTATGACATGCGCAGAGGAAGGGCGGCCATGGATGAGGTTGGCATCCTGCCGCAGTTCCGTGGCACGCTCGTCAGGGACGGTTACCTCTCCTACTCCCGCTTCGAGCGGTGCCGCCACAGCCTCTGCAACGCACACCTGCTGCGGGAACTCCTCTTCGTCGCCGAGGTCAGCCCGGAGCAGCAGGAGTGGGCCACCCCGCTCGCCAAACTACTGTTGAAGATGAAAGAGGAGGTGGCCGCCGCAAAAACGGAGGCTGAGGTTGGGTTAAGCGAGCCGATGAAAGCCGAACTTCTGCAACGTTACGACAAGCTGGTCAAGAAAGCGGAGCGCCTCAACCCGCCGCTCCCGAAAAGCAAAGTCGCAGGTGACGCACCAAAGACTAAACCCCCGCTTAAGCCAACCCCGCACTCCCTCATCAAGCGGTTGCACACACGCCGCGACGAAGTCCTGCGCTTCATGACGGATATCACTGTGCCGTTCGACAACAATGGTTCAGAACGCGATCTACGGATGGTCAAATTACAGCAGAAAATATCGGGCCGCTTTAGGACTTCTGATGGGGCAAGGAACTTCTGTCGTGTCAGAAGCTATCTCTCGACCGCTCGGAAACAGGGTCACTCACTGCTCTACTCTTTGGAACGTGTACTGGCTGGCAAGCCGCTTCTTTTCAGATCGCAGAACTTGCCTCTGCTACCTGAATGATTACAGTTTGTCTCTTTTCTGGTTGTCATCAAACGCTCCCAACGGGACATTCACTAACTCCGTCAAGCACTACGCCGCCAACCTGAACACGAACTACATTGATCCAAAGCGGAAAATATTCCTGAACGAAGCGCCTATCGAGATTGAAAGTTGCTCGTAGTCGGTTCGACGCCTCAGACGCTTCGCTGATAAACACGTGCGGCGCGACCATTGCGAATGGCCGCGCCGTCTGAAAATTTTCGGGAAGCTTTGAGCAGAATAATCTCAGGTCTTTACTCTTTCTTGTCCAACTTGAGCACGACCGAATTGATGCAGTAGCGCAGTCCGGTCGGGCGCGGCCCGTCTTCAAAGACGTGGCCGAGGTGAGAATCGCATGCGGCGCATAAGACTTCCGTGCGCACCATCCCGTGGCTCTTATCAACCTCCGTGCGGACGTTCTCCGCCGCCGACGGTTCGACGAAACTCGGCCACCCGCACCCCGAATCGAACTTGGCCTCGGACGTAAACAACTCGTTGCCGCAAGCCGCGCACTTGTAAGTGCCTCCGTCTTTCGCGTCGTGGTATTCGCCGGTGAAGGCGCGCTCCGTCCCTTTTTGCCGCGCGACGCGATATTGCTCGGGCGTCAGGGTCGCGCGCCATTCTTCTTCGGTCTTGATAACTTTTTTCGTCACGATTCAAACCTCTCAAATATCAAACATGTCCCAACGCGAACCCGGCTCGCGCGTTTAAACGCGCCCCGTGCCCGGCACGAATTTCAACGCCACCCCGTTCATACAATAGCGTAGGCCGGTCGGGTCTGGGCCGTCGTCAAAGACGTGGCCGAGGTGCGCGTCGCAGCGGTTGCAGAGGATTTCGGTGCGCGTCATGCCGTCCGTGTTGTCCTGTTCCTCGCGGACGTTTCGTTTGGCGATGGGCGACCAGAAACTCGGCCAGCCCGTGCGTGAATCATACTTCGTCCTGGAACTGAAGAGGGGCAGCGCGCAAGCCGCGCAGATGTATGTGCCCTTCGCGTAATTCTTCAGCAGCGGACTCGAACCCGGCGCTTCCGTACCCTTCTCGCGCATGACGTAATACTGCTCCGCCGTCAGAATGCGCTTCCACTCTTCATTCGTCTTAGAGACTTTTTTGAACGCCGCCGCGCCCCTGTCGTTTCCCTTTGAGGCTCTCTGCGCCAACGCTTCGGCGAGCGGCACATGGAAAAGGACGGCCGCCGCTCCGAGTGTCGCCCCGGATTTGATAAAATAACGTCTATTCATTCACATACCTCTCTTTTCATCTCCCTCTATTTACGTATCAAAAGGGGCTTTGGATTGAGCTTGAAATTATTGTAGCGTGTTCGTGACATTCATTAATATTTTAACCGTCACACATATTTTAACCGCCGCAAATATTTTAACCAGCCGCCAATGCATATTCTATCCATCGAGTCGCTCAGCAAAAACTACGGGCTGAGGCCGCTCTTCCAGAACGTCACCCTCGGCTTCGATTCGCAAGACCGCATCGGCGTGGTCGGCGTCAACGGTTCGGGCAAAACCACGCTCTTGCGTCTCATCGCGGGCGCGGAGCAACCCGATACAGGCCGCGTCGTCTTCGCCGAAGGCGTCTCGCTCGGCTACCTGCCGCAGAACCCGCCTTACGAGGCCGGGCAGACGGTGCTCGATGCCGTCTTCGCCGCCAGCGACACGACGACGAAGCTGCTGCTCGATTACGAACGCGCCTGCCAAATGTTGGCCTCGGGGGATGGGCGCGACGAGCGGCTGTTGAATCGCGTCTCGGAATTGGCGCACGAGTTGGAGGCTTCGGGGGCGTGGGAGTTGGAGACGAATGCGCGGGCGATCCTCAGCCGTCTCGGCATTCAGGACACGAACGCACTGATGGGCGCGCTCTCCGGCGGCCAGCGCAAGCGCGTCGCGCTCGCCCACGCGCTCATCTCGAACCCGCAACTTCTCATCCTCGACGAGCCGACCAACCACCTCGACGCGGAAACTATCACCTGGCTGGAAAACTATCTCACGCGCTATCGCGGCGCGCTCCTGCTCGTCACTCACGACCGTTATTTCCTCGACCGCGTGACCGGGCGCATCCTCGAAATTGATCGCGGCGCGGTGCAGGCGTTCGACGGCAACTACGCCTACTATCTCGAACGAAAAGAGGAGCAGGAACTCGCACGCGCGGCCGAGGGGCAGAAGCGTGAAATGCTCATCCGGCGCGAACTGGCCTGGCTCAGGCGCGGAGCGAAGGCGCGCACGCGCAAGTCCAAAGCCCGCATTGACCGCGCCGAAAGTTTGATGGCGCAACCGAAAGAAGCGTCGCGCGCCGAACTCGACATCTCCGTCACTTCCAGCCGCATCGGCAGGAAGATTCTTGAACTGCGCGACATCGGCAAATCTTACGACGGGCGCACCCTCATCGAAAATTTCAACTACACGCTCAAGCCCGGCGCGCGGCTCGGCATCATCGGCCCGAACGGCGCGGGCAAAACCACGCTGCTCGAAATCATCACCGGCCGCACAAAACCTGATCGCGGCTCGCTCGAAGTCGGCCAGACGGTTCGCTTCGGCTATTACGATCAGGAGAACCGCGCGCTGGATGTCGAAGAGCGCGTCATAGACTACATTCGCCAAATTGCCGAACGAATAGAAACCGCGGACGGCACATACATCACCGCCGGCCAGATGCTCGAAAAGTTTCTCTTCAACGGCGCGATGCAATACGCGCCCATCGGGAAATTGTCAGGCGGCGAGCGGCGTCGGCTCTACCTCCTGCGCGTGTTGATGAGCGCGCCGAACGTCCTCATACTGGATGAACCGACCAACGATCTCGACATTCAAACAATGGTCACGCTCGAAGACTATCTCGACGGCTTCAACGGCTGTCTCATCGTCGTCAGCCACGACCGCTATTTTCTAGACCGCACGGTCGAGCACATTTTCCGCTTCGAAGAGGGCGGCCGTGTGCGCGAGTATCCCGGCAACTACACCGCTTTTCTGGAAGCGCGGCAGAGGCAGGAACAGTCGGCAGCACCAGCCGCGTCCGCAACACCCGCGCGTCCCGCTAAAAATGAGCGCGCGGCCGTCGCCGCTGCATCCGGGGCGACAGTCAAGCGCAAACTAACTTTCAAAGAGCAGCGCGAGTTGGAAGAACTGGAGACGCGCATTCAAGAGGCCGAAGGGCGGCAGAGTGAGATTGCGGATCAACTCGCAGCCAACTCAAGCGACGCGCATCTCGTCCATCAACTCTTCGTGGAACGGGAAACGCTCGCCGTCCAACTCGCACGCGACCTCGAACGCTGGGCTGAACTTGCGGAACTCGCCTGAGCGAAATCGCCGGGTCGTGCCCGAAAGATATTGCTTGCGCTGGCGGGCGCGTGTGCCGGACGATTGTTGACCGTTGAGTCAGAAGACTGTTATAGACAGGGCGTCAGCGTCGAAGAAACGAGCGAGCGCGGGGCTGCGTTTCAGACGCATTTTTTGCCGTACTTCCAACCCGCTTTCCGATTCTTACATTCGTGTGTCATCTTGAAACTTCTCAAAAATTTGTCCTTCGCGCTCATCGCCTGCGTTTCCCTCCAACTCGTCTGGCCGCTCGCAATCGTCGCACAAAAAAAGCCTGCGGCGCGCAGCGGCCACAACACTCAGCCCGCCAACGACGCCAAAGATCATGAAATAGCGTCGCAGTTCGCGCCCGTCTTCCGGCAGGGACTCGGCGACAAGAGACGGTACGATTACATCACCAATTTCGATTTCGACGGCGACTGGCGCGGCGACAATAATTGGGACAACGCCGACAATGCGCGTTTCCCCCTGCGTGCTTACGTCTATTACGCCGTTAGCGAAACGACGACCCACTTCTTTATTCATTACGCCGTCTTCCACCCGCGCGACTACAAAGGCAGCGGTATGGGCGGCCTCGTGCTCAGCGAAATCATGCGCGAGGGCGTGCGGCACGGCGGGCGTTACGACCCGACGGGGCTGTCGGCCGAAGCCGTGCTGGCACACGAAAACGACATGGAGGGTTGTCTCGTCGTGGCCGAAAAAGCCGGGGTTGACGTGAAGAGAGCGCGCGTCGTTTTTGTGGAGACGTTGGCACATGACCGCTTCTTGAAATACATGCCTGGAATTGAAGGCGGCCACAGGAGCGAGTTCGACGTGGTCAGGTTAGAAGCCGGGCGACCCGAGTTGTACGTGGAACCTAAAGGGCACGGCGTCTTCGCCTACGACGGCGGTGAGAAACAAACTCCGTCGAACGGCTTGCTCGTTTATAAATTCGACGGGCGGGCTGACGACCCGGAAAAGTCTTCGGCGAGTGAAATCGGTTACGCGCTGCTCCCCATCTCGACGACGCTCTGGCCGCGTGCGCTCGGCGGCGTCAATCAAACCTACGGGGCGGCGCACCAGTATGGCGCGCGTTCTTTCAACACGGCGCAAACTCCGGCGCGGGCGGCGATGCGCGCAAAGATAAATCTCGGTAATCTGGGCGTGGCCTTTCGCGGGAAGGTGGGCGCGCCCAACGCGGCGCGCCCGCCCTGGGGCTGGTTTGACAGGGGTGACAGGGGACAGGCGCGCGGCGAATGGTTCTTCGACCCGGCCGTTACGATCAAACGTCATTTCAACCCGACGGACGATTTCTCCGTCGCCTACACGCACGCGCCTTTTCTCGGCGTTACGCGAAAATTGTAGGCGACGCAGATCGAACCGCGTCGGGAATGGATATTCGAGTCCGAAACTATGTATCCGAGTCGGGAAAGATTTTTAAGGGCGTCCGCTCGCCGTGTTGCTATAATCAGGCATCCTGAAAGTCGAGATTGAAGAAGGAGCGTCCCATGATGTGTTTGAGTCTCAAAACCGCCTCGGGTTGGGCTTTATTGATGGTGTGCCTGTGCGTCGAAGTGTGGGGTCAGACCGCCGCGCCGGGCGGCAACTGGCCGCAGTGGCGCGGCCCGAATCGAGACGGCATCTCCAAAGAGACGGGGCTGCTCAAACAGTGGCCTGCCGAAGGCCCACCGCTCGTCTGGAAGGCGACGGGCGCGGGGCGCGGCTTTTCTTCGCTCGCCGTCGCGGATAATCGCCTCTACACTTTGGGCTTGCGCGGCGACCGCGAGTTCATCGTCGCTTTCGACGTGGCGACCGGCAAAGAGCTCTGGGCGAAGCCGCACGGCGCGGCCTTTCGTAACGACCGAGGCGACGGCCCGCGTGGCACGCCCACGGTGGAAGGCGACAGGCTCTATGCGCTTGGCGGCAACGGCGACCTCTCTTGCCTGGAGACGCGCACGGGTCGAAGCATCTGGACGATGAACGTCCTCTCGAAGTTCGGCGGCTCGAACATCACCTGGGGCATCAGCGAATCGCCTCTCGTCGTCGGCGACAAGTTGCTCGTCAACGCGGGCGGCGAAAACGCTTCCATCGTCGCGCTCAACAAGCGCGACGGCTCGCTCATCTGGAAGAGCCAGAGCGACGAGGCCGGTTATTCGTCCGCCATCACGATGGACGCGGGCGGCACGCCGCAGGTCGTCTTCTTCACCTCGCGCCGCGCCGTCGGGTTGGCCTTGAGCGACGGCAAACTTCTCTGGGAATACTCGCGCGCCGCGAACCGGACGGCCAACGCAGCCACGCCTGTCGCGCGCGGCAACCGCGTGTTCATCTCTTCGGACTACGGCACGGGCGCGGGGTTAGTCGAGATCAAGGCGGGCGAGCGCGGCGCGCTGACGGCGCAGGAAGTCTATTTCACGAAAGACATGCGCAATCATCACAGCAGTTCGATCCTCGTCGGCGATCATCTCTACGGCTTTTCCAGCGGCATCCTGACGGCCATGCGTTTCGACAACGGGCAGGTGGCGTGGAAAGATCGCAGCGTGGGCAAAGGCTCAATCGTTTACGCCGACGGGCATCTCTATTGCCTGAGCGAGAACGGCGTGGTCGGCCTCGTGGAAGCAACGCCCGAAGCCTACCGCGAAAAGGGGCGTTTCCGCATCGCGCAGGACTCGCTGCCCACCTGGACACACCCCATCATCGCGGGCGGCCGTCTCTACCTGCGCGATCAGGACACGATCTACGCCTACGACGTGAGGCAGAAAAAGTAAGAGTCGCGAAGCTTTGAGAGACTGCAACGAACGGCAACCTTGCCGGTTAAACGAGCGGAGAGATGACATGCGCGTAGAGCGAATGGAAGAACTCGCGAGGGAGGCTTTGGCCGAATCGCGGCGGAATGATTGCGAACTGATCTCGGTCAAGTCGGCCGAAGGCGCGGAGCATTCTTGGACAATTGATCTGCTCGACGTGATGCAGCAACAAGAGCCGTTTCGCGTCTCGCTCGAAGCCGCGCCCGCGTCTACGGATGAAGAGATCAAAGAAGCGATCCGGCGCGGCATCGCAGAGCATTTCAGCGCGACGAGTTATTGATGTTATTACACACGCCCTTTTATCGTTGAACCGGATGAATGAAGCAACTTTGCGGGCAGAGACCGGCGACGCCCCGCCTGTCGAAGAGATCAGATCGCACTTCCCCGCGCTCGAACGGCGACACGGCGGCCACGCGGTCGCCTATTTCGACGGGCCGGGCGGCACACAGGTTCCGCGCGCCGTGGTCGAAGCCGTCGCGGATTATCTCTATCACCACAACGCCAACACGCACTGGGCGTATCCGGCCAGCGCGGAGACCGATGCGATCCTCTCTGACGCGCGCCGAGCAATCGCCGATTTTTTGCACGCCGCGCCCGACGAGATCGCCTTCGGCGCGAACATGACGACGCTCACCTTTCATCTCTCGCGAGCGTTAGGCCGCCGCCTCGAAACGGGAGACGAGATCATCGTCACCGAACTCGATCATCATGCCAACGTTGCTCCCTGGCACGCGCTCGCGCGCGAGCGCGGCGTGGTCGTGCGCACGGCGAAGATGTTGCCGGAGACCGGCAGTCTTGATTGGGAAGATTTCGAGAGCCTGCTGGGCGAGCGCACAAAGTTGGTCGCCATCGGCGCGGCTTCAAATGCGCTCGGCACAATTACGGACGTGCGCCGGGCGACCGAAGCGGCGCACGAGGTCGGAGCTTTGTCCTTCGTGGACGCCGTTCACTACGCGCCGCACAACCTTGTTGACGTGCGTGCGCTCGACTGCGACTTTCTCGCATGCTCGGCCTACAAGTTTTGCGGCCCGCACGTCGGCATGCTCTACGGCAAACAACAGTTGTTGGACTCGCTCGACTTTCCCAAGCTCATGCCCGCGCCCGACACCGCACCCGAACGCGCGGAGACCGGGACGCTCAACCACGAGGGCATCGCCGGGTCGGCCGCCGCCGTTAACTTCTTCGCCTCGCTTGCGCCGGCTTCCGCTGTGTCGGGCGACTCGCGCCGCGAGCGTCTGCGCGCGTCGTTCGCCGCGCTCCACTCGCGCGCGTCAACCTTGACGGAGCGACTCTGGCAAGGGTTGTCTGAAATCAAAGGCGTGCGCCTTTACGGCCCGCCCCCGAGCGCGCCGCGCACGCCCACCATCTCGTTTACAATCGCGGGCGTCCGGTCGAGCGTCGTCGCGCAGGAGTTGGCGACTCGCGGACTCTTCCTGTCGCACGGAGACTTTTATGCGGCCACTGTGATCGAGCGTCTCGGACTCGGCGGCGAAGGTTTAGTACGCGCCGGCTGTGCCTGTTACACGACGGCGGAAGAAGTTGAAAGGCTGATCAGCGGCGTCGCGGGGATAGCTCGCGGGGCGTAATTGCGAGGCTTCGCGGCGGGCATATTATTAGCAGATTTTATTGACGCTTTTGCCGTTTGGTGTTAGCCTCTGCGCAATAAAAGGCGTGAGGTGTAGTGAGGACACCACTCGCCACGACCGTCAACGGTCACAAAGCGAACAACAGCTTCCGAGTTCGCGCCGCCCGGCGCATCGGGAGATTGAACAAGCCCGTAGAAGGTGCTGTGAGGACATCTTCTACGGGCGTTCGCTTTTTTACGCTGCCGGTCGGCCACATCATAAAACTTGAATTTTCCGGCATTGCCGGGAGCGCGAAACAGCTTCACTTTGCATTGCTTCTAACGGTTATTTCTCTCCCTTAATCGTTCTTATTTCTTACCCTTTTCGCCGAGAGCCTTCTCGATTGCGGCTTTGAGTCCTTCGTAAGTGCGGTCGTTGGCGATGCGACCGTTGACGAAGAATGAGGGGGTGCTGCTGACGCCGAGGCGTATTCCGTCCATCAAGTCGCGCTGAACCTTCTCCGCCATTTGACCCGAATCGAGCGCGGCGTCGAACTTCTGCCTATCGAGGCCGACCTGCGTGGCATACTCTTTCAACTTATCAACGCTCAGAGCCTTCTGATTCGCGAACAACAGGCCGGCGTATTCCCAATACTTCCCCTGCGCGCGCGCCGCCTCGGCCGCCTCGGCCGCCTTGGGCGCGAATTCATGTTGCTCCAACGGGAAATCGCGTACAACCAAACGCACGCGTTCGCCGTATTCCGCGACCAGTTTTTCCAGCACGGGATGCGCCCCGGCGCAACTCGGGCACTGGAAATCCGTGAATTCCACTATCGTCACGGGCGCGCTCGGGTTGCCTTTCGCCGGCTGGTCATCCGTCGCGATTTGCAGGACGGGCGATTCAGGCGCGGGCAAATTAACTTGCAGCGCCGCCGCCTTGCGCAACTGGTCGGCGAAAGCGGATTGCAGGTCGCGCTTCTGCGTCTCTTGCAGGTATTGAACGAGTTGCGGCTTGAGTTCCGCAAACTCGCCGTTGATGCGCTGCTTGTTTTGTTCGTAAAAAGTTTGCGCCTCGGCGTCGGTGACGGGTCTGGCTTTTGCTTCCACCTCAGCGTCGAGCAGAGCCTTCGTCGTGATCTTGCGCTTCTGCGCTTCCTGTTCGAGCAGCACGTCGTTGATGCGCAGGTCAACTTCGGTCTTGCGCAATTGGTAGATGCGTTGCTGCACGCTGAAGATCAGGGGTTTGAGCGCGTCTTCGATGTGGGCTGAAGTCAATTGCTCGCCGTTGACGACGGCGAAGACACGCGCGCGTTCGGCCGCGTTCGCGGGCGGCGTCGCTCTCGGCGCGTTGACCTTGACCGCGGCGGCGACGCGCAGGCGGTCTGCGAACTGTTTCGCCATCTCGCGCTGCCGTTGGTCGCGCAGGTAAGAGATGATGTCGGCTTTGGCGGCGCTGAATTCCACGTTAATTCTGGCCTTGTTTTCGTTGTAGAACTTTTGCGCCTCCGCCTCGGTCGGCTCGGTCACTTTAGAGACGATCTCTTCTTCCAGCAGTTTGTTTGTCGTCTTGCCGCGCTTCTTCGCTTCGGCGTCGAGCACCTTGGAGTTGATCTGTAGATCGAGTTCGCGCGCGCGCGCCTCGGTGACGGTCTTTCGCAGTTCGGCGAGCTGCGGCTCGATGCGTGAATCAACTTCCTGCCTTGTAATCCTGACGCCGTTCACCACGGCGACGACTTCGGGCAGCGGTTCGCCCTCACAAGCGCACTCCAGAGCCATTGATGCAGAGGCTTGAAGACGCGCAGTTTCCGCCTCGGCGCGCGCTTTGAGTTGCTCCGGTGTGAGATCGCCGTCGTGGGCTACGACTATAGGTCGTCCCGGCGTGGGCGTCGGCCGCGGTTGGGCGGGTTTGGCCTGCGTCGTGCGCGTAGCCGGGTTCGGGCGGCGCGTTTGGGCATTCGTCATCAAACAGGCAGACGCGGCGATAAATGCGAGAACAAAAAACTTCTTCATTATTCCTCCAAAAGCGATTGTGACGGGTGGTGTGTGGATCGCCATTGTAACAATTGAGATGATCATTGCCACCCCGTTGATGCCTGCGGTGTTTTGCAGTTATGAGACGAAACTCGGCCGGGCGAAAATTCACTCCCCGCCCGCGTGTGTCTAATTTTTCATGCTCACGCGCACCCTACATGGCGATGTTTTTCAGGTGATAGCGTTGGGTGTCGTAGTGGCGTTCGATGTCCACCGTGTTGATCTTGCCGAGCACGGACGTGATCTCGACCAGCGAGAGTTCGCACGCGGGGGCGATGCCGCGCGCCGAGACCATCATGCCGAGATCACCGTCCGCCAGAGCATCTGCGGCGCGCGCGCCGAACATCATGCCCATCACGCGATCAATGGGCGAGGGCGCGCCGCCGCGCTGCGGGTGGCCGAGCATGGCAGAGCGCGCGTCGTAGGGCGTCTCGGCCATGATGCGCCGGGCGAGCACTTCGCCGATCCCGCCGAGACGCGCGTGGCCGAACGAATCGTGCCGGTCGTCAACCGTAACGATCTCGCCGTCCGCCGGGTGCGCGCCCTCGGCCACGACGATGACGGAGTAACGCGGCTGCGTGCGTTCGCGGCGCGGGGCCGACGTGTCGCCGAGACGCGCTTCGAGATGTCTGTAAATTTTCTCGTAGCGGAAGGGGTGTTCGGGGATCAAGATCAAATCCGCGCCGCCCGCCACGCCAGCCCAGAGCGCGAGATGCCCGGCGTGGCGTCCCATCACTTCGATCACCTGCACCCAGCCGTGCGAACCGGCGGGCGTGCGCGAACGCTCGATCACCTCTGTCACGTTGCGCAACGCCGTGTCGAACCCGAGCGTGTAATCCGTCCCGGCCAAATCCTTGTCAATCGTCTTCGGGATGCCGACGACGCGCACGCCGCGCTCGTGCAGCCGCGCCGCGACGCCGAGCGTGTCCTCACCGCCGCAGGCGACCACGGCATCGAGTTTGAGCCGCGCGATGTTCTCTTCGACCTCCCGTGAACGGTCAACGCGCTCGCCCGATGCGGTCTGAGACTGGAAGGGGTTGGTGCGAGATGA
This sequence comes from Pyrinomonadaceae bacterium, assembly GCA_035296445.1. Taxonomy (GTDB): domain Bacteria; phylum Acidobacteriota; class Blastocatellia; order Pyrinomonadales; family Pyrinomonadaceae; genus JAIVJZ01. Next base: position 18,820 of record DATHAZ010000023.1, read on the forward strand.
GCCGAGGTTAGTGCCGCCGTCCCTGTCCCAACGGCGCACGGCATTGCGGTCGAGCGGGAGCACTTCGCTCGCCGGGTCGAGCAGGCTGCGCCAGCCGTCATAGAGGCCGGCCACTTTGATGCCGTGCTCCGAGGCGCGATAGACCAGCCCCTTGATCGCGGGGTTGAGTCCGGGCGCGTCGCCGCCGCCCGTCAACACGCCGATGGTTTTCACTGCGTCCATTAAATGTAAACTTGCTCCTTGTTAATCAGCGGATAGGAAGTTTTCAAGACTCACCACGGAGACACAGAGAGCACAGATGTGGCACAGAGAAAAGCAAAAGATGATCTCAAATTTGAAATTGTCCGATGACTTTCTCTGCGCCCCCTCAGTGTCCTCTGTGTCTGTGGTGGTGAACGCCTTCTGTCTATCAATATCAAAACTCATGCGCCCTCGCCCTCATCGGCGCGTGGAACGGCCAGCCAGATCGCGGAGAGCGGCGGCAGATCAACGAGCGCGGAGAAGGGGCGCAGGTGCAGAGGCACGGCCTCCGCTTCGATTGAATCGAGCGCGACGGAATCGCTTCCATCGTAGACGGCGGCGTCCGTATTCAAAATCACGCGATAGCTTCCCGCGCGCGGCAGCGCGAGGCGATAGCCCTTTCGCGTGCTGTTGGAAAAATTGCAGACGCAGACGATTTGACGCCTCGCCACGGGGGCGTGACGCACAAAGGCGACGATGTTCTCGGCCGCGCTGTTGGCGTCAATCCACTCGAAGCCCGCCGGTTCCACGTCGGCCTCCCACAGCGCGGGTTCTTCCAGGTACAGCCGGTTGAGATCGCCGAGAAGCGTCCGCACGCCTGCGTGTGCGGGTTCATCGAGCAAGTGCCAGTCGAGGCTCTGGTCGTTGTTCCACTCGCGCCATTGTCCGAGTTCGCCGCCCATGAAGAGGAGTTTCTTGCCGGGGTGCGCCCACATGTAGCCGTAGAGGGCGCGCAGGTTTGCGAACTTCTGCTCGCGGCTGCCCTGCATCTTCGTCAGCATCGAACCTTTCAGGTGAACCACCTCGTCGTGCGAGAAGGGCAGGATAAAATTTTCGCTCCACGCGTAGATGAAACCGAATGTGAGGTTGTTGTGATGAAAGCGGCGATAGAGTGCGTCCTTGCCGAAGTATTGCAGCGTGTCGTGCATCCAGCCCATGTTCCACTTGAAATCGAAACCGAGTCCGCCCTCGGCGACCGGGTGGCAGACCTTCGGCCACGACGTAGACTCTTCGGCGATCATCATCACGCCGGGATGCTCGCGGTGAACGGTTTCGTTCAACTCCCGCAGAAAATCAATCGCTTCCAGATTTTCGCGCCCGCCATACTTGTTCGGCAGCCAGCGGCCGTCTTCGCGGCTGTAGTCGAGATAGAGCATCGAGGCGACGGCATCAACACGCAGACCGTCTATGTGGCATTCCTTGATCCAGAAGAGGGCGTTGGCGATCAGGAAATTTCGCACCTCGTTGCGTCCGTAGTTGAAGATGTAAGTGCCCCAGTCGGGGTGCTCGCCCCGGCGCGGGTCGAGGTGTTCGTAGAGCGCGCTGCCGTCGAAGCGGCCGAGCGCGAAAGCGTCTTTGGGGAAGTGTGCGGGAACCCAGTCCATGATGACGCCCAGGCCACGCCCGTGCAGGTAATCCACTAGGTAGCGGAAATCGTCGGGCGTGCCGAAGCGCGAGGTGGCCGCGTAATAGTTCGCCACCTGATAGCCCCAGGAGCCGCCGTAAGGATGACCCTTGAGCGGCAGGAATTCGACGTGCGTGAATCCCATCTCCTGCAAATAATCGGCGAGCGCGGGCGCGGTCTCGCGGTAGGTGAGCGAGCGGTTGCCTTCCTCACGCACGCGCCGCCACGAGCCGAGATGCATCTCGTAAATCGAGAGCGGCTGCCGCAGGTGATCCGTCCGCGCGCGACGCGCGATCCATTCCTCGTCCGTGAATTGATAGCTCGGCTCGAAGACGATGGACGAGGTGGCGGGCGGCACTTCGGTTTGCAGCGCGTAAGGGTCGGCCTTGAGAAATGCCGGGCGGCCCAGATGGTGCATCTCGTACTTGTAGAGCGCGCCCGCCGTGAGGTCGGGGATGAACAACTCCCAGATGCCTGAGACGCCGAGCCGCCGCATTTGATGTAGACGACCGTCCCAATTGTTGAAGTCGCCGACGACGCTCACGCCGTCGGCATTCGGCGCCCACACGGCGAACGAGACGCCGCTCACGTCGCCGAGCCGCCGCACGTGCGCGCCCAGTTTTTCGTAGAGCTTCCAGTGCCGCCCCTCCGCGAAAAGGTGCTCGTCAAAATTGCCGAGCGTGGGGAGAAACTGGTAAGAGTCGCGCTGCACGTAGACGTTGCCGTCCGGGTAAGAGACGCGCAGGCGATAAGGGAAGGTCTGCGTTTTATCCGCGACTAATATTTCGAAGAGTCCCGCCGGGTGCGTCCGTTTCAAGGGCTGCGGCGGTTCGTCGCCGATGAGCAATTCCACGCTCGCCGCCTCCGGCCGGTAAGCTCGCACTATCACGCCATGCGGCGTCGGATGCGCGCCGAGCAGCGAGTGCGGGTCTGGATGCACGTAACTGAACAGCCGCCCCGCCTCGTCGGCCGGAATTGTAGGTTGGTTGATCTCAGGCATTTTACTTACGACAACACGGATTCCGCGACCGCATCGGCAGCTTTGTCTGCCGGGGGCGGCATAGCTTCGTGCCACAAACTCGGAGCCAAACCGAGTTTCAAAGCCAACCCTTCCACATCTTTGCCGCCGACGCGCGCGTCTTGCAAAGCCTCGTAGACGATCTCCTGCGCGCGTTCCAGATTCGCGTGCAGGTTCAACTCCCTAGCGAGGTCAATCAGGGCGAGCGCGGCTTCGTAGTTTTCCGTGCCGGGGTCGCCGACGGCTGCGCCGACCGTCGCCACGATCAACTTCTCGAACCTGCGTCGCATTCTCGTGCGGTCGAGCCGGTAGCCGAGACGAGCCACCTCGCCCGCGATCTTCAACGCCGCGCGGAAGGCCGCGTGGTCGTTCTGCTGCTCGAACTTTTGCATCTCGCGTTCCAGACGCCTCGTGATGGTGAACTCCGCGGCGGCGCGCAGTTCCTCCGGCAGGTGAAAGCCCGCTTGTTGCAGCATCTCGATATTGCGCCGGTTCTCCTCGTAGAGATATTCATACTGCTCCGAAAAACGCCCGACCATCCGGCCGAACACGATCTCGTAAATGCGCCGGCGTCCTTCGGGCAGCAGATGTTCGAGGCCGAAGTCCGACGGGCCGAACTCTTCCTGCATCAGGCGCAGGAGCATGGGGACAGAGCCGGTGCGAAATTGTGACCAGAGATTTTCCGTCGCCTCGCGGAACGACGCGTCCGACGAATACTCTTTCAACACGCAGTAAAAATCCACGTCGCCCACGTGCATCGCCGCGACGGCGAAATCCTGTCGCTTGCCCGTCGAAAACGTTTCCAACACGATGCGCCCCGTGGCGAGCGCAAGCCGCCCGTGCTGTTCCTGTCGAAAATCCGTGAGCGTGAAAGCGTGCCCCGCGATCTCGCCGTCCTGCGCGCTCTTGTCCACGAGGCTTGAGATGGCGAGGCTGGCCGCGATGCGCGACGGCGCGACCCGCGTCGCTTCGACCAATTCGCGGAAGATGTCCGCCCCGTTGCCGTGCTTCCGCAAGTTGCTCTCGGCTTCCGCCAGACGCTCAAGAAAACCCTCGCGCGGGTCGGGCAGTCCTAGTTCGGCCATGAAATCCATCGCGCGCGCCGCATACTTCAACACCTGCACGGTCTCGATGCCTGAGATGTCGTTGAAGAACCAGCCGCAACTCGTGAACATCAGAAGCGAACTGCGCTGGAGTTCGAGCAGCGTGAGCGCGCGCCGCTCGTCCGGTTCACTCAAAGGGCGTCCTGCCTGTTCGGCTAAAAACTCCGCGCGACGTGCGCGATTCGGCTCGACGAGCACTTCGATGTAAGCGTCGCGCGCACCCCACGGGTCACGGAAGAGTTCGCCGCCCTGCTCCGCGTAGGCGCGCGCGGCCTCGTCGCGAACGTAGTTCAAAGCGTCTCGCAGGGGCGCGCGCCATTTTTGATTCCAGCCTTCGGGCGCGCTCGCGTGGCAACTGCAATCACGCGTCCAACGCCCGACGCCGTGCGCGCAACTCCAGGCGGTTCCTTCCATGCCTGCGCCGCTCTTGATCTCGACCTCCCAACGCGGCTCGTTCTCTGCGAGAAACTGCCCGTAGTTCATCACGCGCAAGTCTCGCGCCGCCGCCTCGACCTCCAACCCGTAAGCCAGACAGCGGTCGCCGAATTTGAAATGATGCCCGTATGATTCGCCGTCGGTCGCGACATGAATGATGCGCCCCCCCTTGCCGCCGCCGCTCTCGCGCGCCTTACGCTCGAAGCGTTCGAGCAGCATGTGCGAAGAGGCGAGCGCGCCGTCAAAGGCGATGGCCTTGGCAAGCCCGCCGTCGTAGAAAAAGATCGCGAGCGAACGCCCCGAGCCGTCCGGGTGCAGGTAACGGTAAGGGACTGTGGTGTCGAGTTGGCCGTCAATGACCGAGAGCCAGGTTTCGCTGCCGGCGGGGCGCACGCGCTCGGCCTGAAACGGCGAGAGGATGACGTACTTCAAATTCTCGTCTATGAGCGCGCCGAGCGTGTGGTCGTTGCAGGCCGTTTCGGGAAGCCAGAGGGATTCGGGTTCGCGCCCGAAGCGTCGGCGGAAATCGGCCAGCCCCCAGCGAATCTCCGTGCGCCGGTCGCGCTCGTTGCAGAGCGGCAGGATCGAGTGGTGATAGCCCTGCGCGATGGCATTGCCGTGACCGCCGCGCCGCCGGACGCTAGTGCGGTCGGCTTCGAGTATGCGTGCGTAGGTCGCGGGGTGATAGCGGGCGAGCCACGCGAGGAGCGTCGGGCCGAAATTGAAATTGATCAGAGAGTAGTTGTTGACGATGCGTTCGATGCGGCCGTAATTGTCCACGATGCGCGCGAAGGCGTTCGGGCGGTAGCATTCGCTCGTGATGCGTTCGTTCCAGTTGGGGAAAGGGTGCGCGCCCTGCTGGTGTTCGATGTGGTTAGTCCAGGGATTTTCGCGCGGTGGTTGGTAGAAGTGCCCGTGAATGACAAGCGCCGTGGTTGCTGAATTCGCCATCAAGTTCCGCCCTCGAAAAGTGCGTCGCCGCCCACTGCGAAAGTGTCCGCCCCTCGCACGCTCTTTTTGGATTGGTTTCCTTTGCGCTCAGTTTAGCAATCATCCGCACATACGGGGAAGCGCGCGGGCGCGAAAAACTCTTGTAGAGCCGCGGGCGGTTGTAGTAATTTGGCCGCAACTTTAAGTACAAAACTTGTGTGCGGAAAAACGTCTGCGGAAGCGGTGTGCGCGCCCGCGACTTTGCCCGGCGGCGTATCCGTTTGGCGCGGACTTTAACCTTGCTCGATCAAAGGAGGGTTTGTGATGGCGACCAAAGGACCGGGTGCGGAAGACGGCGGGCGTGATGAACGGCAGCAGCAGCAAAGGCGGCGCACCCGGAGCGTCAACAAAAAGGATCAAATCCTCGCGCTCTTCACTTCCGGCATCGGCGAAGTGGAAGACCTCGCCATGATCACGGGTTCGCGCCCCTCTTACGTCGGCTCGATCCTACAGGAAGCCGGACTCAAACCCGGCTACTTCGACCTCTACACCTCGACTTCGCACGCGATGAACGTCTATTCCAAATTCTTCGCCGGCAAACTCGGCTTCAAAGACGAAGAGACGGCTCGTGCGAGCCTTGAGTTGATTGATCGTCTCTACCGCCAATTCGAGTTTGCGGGCGACCGCGCAGGCCAGCACCACGCGCTGACGATGGGACTCACCATGTACAACCGCGCGCGCTGGACAGGTAAGTCCTCCGAGGCGGCAATCTTCCGCGAATGGCTGCTCGCCTGCCTGCAGGAGACGGACGCGGGCGACTCCGAGACGGAATTTGAAGAGGAGAGCGAAGCGCTTCCCTCCCTCGATTAAGTTGAAGAGACGCGCGCGCAGAATGTGCGCCGGGAGAAATCGCAAATGATCGTCGAAGGTTTCGATAACGCGTGGCACATCCTGCGCCACTGGTCTGAGAATGGCTACGAATATTTCGCGCTCGACGCGACGAGCCGCGTCCCGCAGCCCCGCCCGCTCGACAGCAACGAAGTGCCGACGAGCGGACTCCTCGGACTCGATTATTTACCCATCCCGGCACTCGCCCTGCGCGAAGGCCACGGCGACAACCCGGACGCCGAACGCACCCTCACCATCGCCGAAATCGTCCTCGCCACAGCCATCGCCGAAGGCTGGGAACCCGACACCGGCGTAAGCGCAGATGGCTCGTGACGTTTGTATCCTTAATTTGATGGAGTAGCTTCCAACTTCTTTTCGCACGCGCTATTTGGTTGTTCCCTTCGCCGCCGGTGAAGCCTTCTCGCGAAACACTCTAAGCACTTCGCGCTTGTCGTCCGCGCCGAGGGCGTCCAGACCGCCCGTGACCTTGAATTTCTGATCGATCCACTTACGCACTTTCGCCGCGTCGTAGCCGAGCGCGCCCGCGCTTTGCAGAATTTCCGCGTCTATGTTCACGCTCTTTTCCGTGGGAGCGGCGGCGGTTGTGACAGGGGTTGAAGTCGGCGTCGAAGCAGCGTTGGACACACGCGCCGCCTTGTCCGTCGCCATCCGTGAAGTCTTTTCGATTTCCTCGCGGCTCGCGATGCCGCGCTTCACCTCGAAGCCGAGCAAAGCCAGAGCGCGCCCAACTGCCCCGGTCTCGCAGTTTTCAACGAAGGAATTTTTATTAATATAAGAATCTCCCCTTACTTCGCTGGCATGCCCTGTCGCGGAAGGCTGCGTGTCAGTGGCCTCTCGGTAAACCATAGCTTGCATAAGGACGAATCCAGTTTCGTGATTCAGCTCTACGACGTTTGTAAGAATTCGTCCATTAGGATATTTCTCATAGAATTTCTCGACCCGCTCGCTGACAGTAATATACTCCTCAGGATTAAATCTGGCATTTTGTCTTGGAACATTACTAGACATTCTCTATATCATCCTTCCTATAGCATTTACCGGTTAGGACATTGCAGATGGTTTGAATAGAAACTCCATATTGTTTTGCGAGTTTGGTCTTTTGACCCCACCTAGCGCTGTAGCCAGCTCTGATTTGTTCCGCCTGTGCCATCGTCAAGGTCGCATTATGATGATTTTCGCCTGTCGCCACAAAGTGACTTCTGCGTTCAGTGAATAAACGGCCCCGGTACTCCTCCGTTTTCCATTCTTTCCCTGTGACAATATGACTGATACGTGAGCGAGATACTTTGTATTTATCTGCAAGTTTCTGCTGCGACACGTTGCCATGAATATACTCTTCGCGGATGGCCGCGACTTCTTCATCCGTGAGCTTTGAGAGCCAATGCTTAGTGCCGTAAAGATGCCTTTGCTTAGCAACTTTATCTGCCACATTGTCTGCGTGCGTGCCAAGAAAGAGATGATCGGGATTAACACAATTTGGCACATCACATTTATGACAGATAACCATTCCCTTCGGAATGTCACCGTGGGCAATTTCGTATGCAACGCGATGCGCATATTTCTGACTGCCGCTGACGTGTATCTGACAATAACCTGATGGAGAGGCTCTACCTAGCCACAACCAGCAACCGTTTGGTTGGACTCCTTTATCAACCTTTAACCAAAATCGTCTCTCGAAATCACGCTCGTACATACTTGTACTCCCTAGCAGCGGGTTGCGCGTCGTCCGGCGAGCGATAAACTTCCGCGCGCATGAGGACGAAGCCGCTCTCGGAATTGTGTTCGATGATGTGTGTGATCACGCGCCCGTCGGGGAATCTCTCGTAAAATCTTTCGAGCCGTTCGGCGACGGGAACGTAATCCTCGAATCTGTCGTTACGCGGTGGCGCAGGGCGTGACATAAGGGTTTGCTGCTCCTCGGAGTTTGACTTATAGATTGCTCTGCAACGGTCTTTGTCAGGCGAGGACAATCTAACCCTCCCCCTGCTTTTTTTCAATCGCGAAGCGCGCCTCTGAAATTGGTTCTCACTCGGCCTCTTCGCGGTTTATCCCTCACACCGGTGTCTGCCCTGCATGGTTCAAGTCTCCCCGGAACTCTCCTCCCGCCGGGGGACTTCAAAGGTCAGCAGGTCGCGCGCCATATCCGTGTGTGGGAAAACGTGGCGCGCCTGCGCGAGCAATTCTTCGGGCGTGATTTGCCCATCCGGCGTGTAACGCGGGCTGATGTGTGTGATGAGCAGTCGGCGCGCCTGTGCTTCGCACGCCACGCGCGCCGCCATCGTGGTGGTCGAATGCATGCTCTGCACGGCCAGTGGTTCGTCCTGTTCGGCGAAAGTCGCCTCGTGAATCAAAACGTCCGCGCCTTCGGAGAGCGCAACCGCGCTACGGCAATAAATCGTGTCGGTGCAATAGACGACCGAACGCCCCATGACCGTCTTCCCGATCAACTCGCGACCGTCAACGATGCGCCCATCCGCCAGTTCGACGCGCTCGCCGTTCTTCAGCCGGCCGTACAGTGGGCCTGACGGAATGCCGAGCGCACGCGCCCGCTCCACGTCAAACTTCCCCGGCCTATCGCTTTCCGTAACGCGGTAGCCGAATGAAGGGATGCGATGTTTCAGCGGTTGGCAGGTGACGCTGAAATCTTCTTCGCGGTGGATGAGGCCGGGTTCGACCGGGTGTATTTTGAGCGTGTCGGAGAGGGTGGTGCGCGAGATTCTGCTGCTCATGCGCACATACTCTTCGAGTCCGTCCGGGCCGTAGAGGTGTATCTCCTGTCCCTGGCCGGCCAACCCGCAGGTGGCGAGCAAACCCATCAGGCCGAAAAGGTGATCGCCGTGCAGGTGTGTGATGAAGATGCGGCTGATCTGGCTAATCTTGATTGGCGTGCGTTGCAACTGGTGTTGCGTGCCCTCGCCGCAGTCGAACAGCCAGACTTCGCCGCGTTGCGGCAGGCGCAGCGCGACGCTGGAAACATTCCGCGCACGCGTCGGCACGCCCGCGCTCGTCCCTAAAAAAGTGATCTGCAAAATTAACGAAATACTCCCATCATGCCGGTTGACTTAAAAAAGGATATGGCTTAAGAAACTATCTGACTTTGCTCTGACCCCGAGCGCAAAAGGATTCCCCCGCATGCCGAACATTTTAATTGTAGACGACTCCGACATCTGGCGTCGCCTCACCCGTGACATACTCAAGAAAAACCCTTACCGCCTGCTCGAAGCCGACTCCGGCGAGCAGGCTTTGGAGGTCGCGCGCGAAACTCCCGTTGACCTCGTGATCATGGACTACCGGATGCGCCATCTGAACGGGCTTGACGCTTCCCGGCAACTGCGTGAGATTCCCGGCTGCGAACGTGTGCCCGTGATTCTCATCACGTCGGAGAAGTTTCCCGGCGATTGCCAGGAGACGCCCGCGCCCTATGTAGACGGCTACGTGGACAAAAAACATCTGATCCATGAGTTGGACGATTGCGTCAAATATCATCTTGAAGGCGACGCGCGCGTGGCTTGAACGCGCCCGCGTGGAAGTGTTCGCACTTCGTTCGAATTTCGCTCGCGGAGGCTTGTCAGATTTAATTTTTGGTGTTAGAGTGCGCGCCATATCGCATCCTTCCCCCAAAATGGAATGATGTGAGAGACAAAAGGCCGACTGCGTTGCGAGGGCGCAGTCGGCCTTTTGCCATCTGGTCGCCCATGCTTTTAAACAGGCCAACCGACGCCGCGCATCTCGTTTCAAACCCCGACCACTTATAACGCCTATATCTTTCGAGCCGCGTTTGCGCGGACAAAGTTTCGTTGCTAATCTTGTCGGCCGTGCCCTGCAAAATTTCAACCCATTAGCGAGCGTACCAGATGAAAAGACTTCTGCTGCTTCCGGCCGCCTTATTTTCGCTTCTTCTCTTTCCCGCGGCCTGCAAAAAATCTGCCCCGCAACCGGCCGCCAATAAAGCGGCCAACTCGGCCGTGTCGCCGACGCCTAACATTGACGCGGCGTTGAAAGATGTCGTCAAAGCCGACGAGGAAGCCATCCGCCAAAATCCGAACGATCCGACCAATTACTATAATCTCGCCAACATATATTTCACCGCCGGTAAGTTTCAGGAGGCCGCCGCACAATACCAGCAGGCCATCCGCCTCGACCCGAAGGACGCCGCCGCGCGTTACGAACTGGGGCAGTGTTACCTGCGTCTGGAACGCTACGACGACGCTTTCGCCGCTTTCAACGAGTCGCTCAAACTCAACCCTCAAAACGCGAACGTTTACAACGAGATGGGCAATGCTTACGCGAAGCAGGAGCGCACGAAGGAAGCGCTCGACGCTTACCGGAAAGCCGTGAGCCTCAAGCCCGACCTCGCCGAAGCCCATTTCGGTTTGGGCAATCTTTACGCGAGGATGGAGAAACCGGGGGAGGCCGTCAAAGCCTTCGAGCAGGCCGCGCGCCACAACCCGAAAGATGTGGACGCGTTTTTTAATCTGGGCAACTCTTACAGCCGTCTCAAAAAATTTGACGAAGCGATCAAAGCCTACCGGGAAGCCGTCAAACTCAAGCCCACGGACGGCGAATCGCGCCTGCGTCTGGCCGTGCTGTATCTGGAAACGGGCAAACGTGAGGAGGCCGCCGCAGAATACAACGCCTTGAAGGGCACGAATCCGGAACTCGCTGCGATGCTCGACCAGAAGATGAAGCAGCAAAAGTAGGCGGGTAAAAACAATTTCGGCTTTAATCGTTATGTAATTTAACCGCAATCTATTTGCAACCTACGCGCGGAGTGCCGCACGTATAGTCGCTTCATCCTTTTACGGCAACTGGACGGACGTAAAGAGGGGCGGCAGGCTTGGGGGAGTCAGCCGCCCCTCTTTGCGTCCGAACGAAATCAACGCCTCGCCTTTTGCTTCACTCGAACTCGGGTACGTTCTCGTACAGACTCCATTTTTCACGCGCATTAAAATCCACGCCCTTCGCACGTCGAACATCTGTCGCAGGGAGTAATCGAACTACTAGCTTGCGAAGCAAAGCGAACGGCTGAAGTAAACTACACATCAACTGACGGGCGGGGCGCACTCGAAACAAGGCGCGCCCTGCCCTTTATTTTGCGCTCGGGCGAAGGTCGCGAAAGAGTCTTCAATGCATTACATTTCCGCCCCATTGACTCGCGTCGCGTTTTGGAATAGATAATAGCTGTCCCCAAATTTATAACTTCGCAGGTCGCGACTATGAGAAATTCAGTCAAAGTCATACTCCTCTGTTCGCTCGCTCTCGGTCAGTTCGGCTGTTCCAAACAAAACGACCCGGCGACGGACGTTATCGTCACGGGCAGCCCGTCTCCGGCAGCCGCGCCCCCGGAAAGTTCACCTCCCGCCGTCGCCATCCCGCAACCGGCCACAGAGGACGCGCAAGGCTATTACGCGCTCGGGATGGAACTCTATAAGCAGAATCGCGACGAGCAGGCGGTCGAAGCATTCAGGCAGGCAACCACCCTCGACCCCAAATTCGCCGTGGCCTACATGAAACTCGGTTTGGCTTACAAGGCGCTCGGCAGGGATGAGGAGGCCGATAAGGCTTACGAACAGGCCGTCAAAGTTTACGAGAAGTTGGTGGACAAAGAGCCGAAAAACGCGGAGGCGCAAATCAATCTGGGCGAGGCTTACAGTCGTCTCGGCGACTATCAGAAATCCATCGAGGCTTATCGCCGCGGCGTGAAATTAGGGGAACCGGACAGCGCAACCTATTACGACATGGGGCTGGCCTACAACAAGCTCGCCCGTTACAGCGATGCCGTCGGCGCGTTCAAAAAGTCCATCGAACTCGACCCGGACGACTATCGCGCGCAGGAGGCTCTGGAACGCGCGCAGGCCGACGCGATCAGGCAAAAGGCGCGCATCGAGGAAGAAAAGAAGAAGCTGGAGCGGACGGCTACTAAGTTGAACCCCACAGGTGCGAAGACCAATTCAAACTCCAACTCGAACCGCAACGCGCCGGGCAGCAAAAACCAGTCAATCAAAAATGTGAACCTGCAAGTTCAATGATCGAGTTGCGGCCAAAGCTCCCACAATCCACGACAACGCTTGAGGCCGCCCCGGTCAATTTCAACGCGCGCACGTCTGCGCCCGCCCGCCGTCTATCGAATAGGTCGCGCCCGTGATCCAGGCGGCGCGCGGAGAGGCCAGAAACAAGATCAACTCGGCCACTTCCTCCGCCTCGCCCACGCGTCCGAGTGGGTGCGTCGTGCGCGAATGTTCGAGGAACGTCGCGTATGCCTCTTCGCCCATTCCGCCGCGCCGGTGAACCTGCGTGCGCACGACGCCGGGGTTGACCGCGTTGACCCTGATCTTTTTGCCCGCCAACTCAAGCGCGGCGCAACGTGTTAACTGATCAACGCCCGCCTTCGACACGCAATAGGCGAGCACGCCGGGGAAGGCACGCAAACCCGTCACGCTCGAAACGTTGACGATGTTTCCCTGTCGAGTTTCGAGATGCGGAATCGCCAGTTGCATCAGGTGGAAGACGGCGCGCAAATTCACATCCAACATCGCGTCCCAGGCGGAGAGCGTCGTCGTCTCGACAGTCCCGCCGAGCAGTCCGCCCGCCGCGTTGACCAGCACGTCCACCGCGCCGAACCGCTCTACGCTTGCAGCCACCGCGCGCTCCGCGTCCGATTCGTTCGTAACATCGGCCGCGACGGCAAATGCCTCGCTGCCTTGCTTTCCGATCTCGCCCGCCACTGCTTCCAAAGCCTCTACGTCGCGTCCGACCAGCGCGATGCGCGCCCCGGCCGCCGCGAACTTCAACGCCGTCGCGCGCCCGATCCCCGAACTCGCGCCCGTCACGAGCGCGATCTTGTCTTTCAACTCAACGTCCATCGTCCGCCCGACCCTTCATGCTGCAAAGTATCTCGATTCGACACGGCTATTTCTCTTCCTCCGCCTCCCGCGCCAATTCCTGAAAGCGCGCCGCGTCGTCCAGCATCCGCACGTTATTGAACAGCACGTAAGAGACGCCCGCCGGCGGCAGCATCGTGATGAGTTCGGCGAGTTCGTCCTCTTCGTATTGGTATCGCCAACCGGTGCGCCCGTGGAGGCGATAATAGCATCGCCCCGGCGTCAAGGTGCGCGCGGCGAACGGGTCAACTACGTGAGTGAGGTCGAGTTCGTCGCACAACTCCCTGACCAACTCTTCCGGCCAACTCCCGCGCGGCTCCCAGAGACAGACGAGTTTCCGGCGCGTGGGTTCGATGTGCGCGAAAAACTCACGCAGGTCGCGCACGTGTTCACGCGTCGGCGTGAAACTTGACGGGCATTGAAAAAGCACGCGCTTGGCCTGCAATGCTTCGGCGCAGGCGAGCGTCACGTCCCATGCCTCGCGCACGATGGCCGTCGGGCGAAACGAACCCGCCTCCGATTTTTCGCCTTCGGTCAATTCTCTTTTCAGGCGGCGGTAAGTCGGGCTGCGGGCTTCGTGCGTGATGAGTTGCCATGCCTTGAGCGTGAACTCGAAGTCGGGCGGGGCGTCGGCGCGCCAGCGTTCGAGCGTCTTCACCTGCGGCGGCTGGTAAAACGTCTGCTGCACTTCGACAACCGGGAAGCGCGCCGCATACTCCACCTGCGACATGCGAAATCCGCAGCACCCCGCTTTGATCACACGCCGCTCGCGTTTCTTCATCGTCTCACCCGCGCGTCAACTGGCGATACTTGATGCGGTGCGGTTGGTCTGCGGCCGCGCCGAGCCGCGCGCGCCGGTCGGCTTCATACTCGGAATAGTTGCCCTCGAACCAGAAGACTTTGCTCTCGCCCTCGAAGGCGAGAATGTGCGTCGCGATGCGGTCGAGAAACCAGCGGTCGTGACTGATGATGACGGCGCAACCGGCGAAGTTTTCCAGAGCCTCTTCGAGCGCGCGCATCGTGTTCACGTCGAGATCGTTCGTCGGCTCGTCGAGCAGCAAAACGTTCGCTTCCTGCTTCAACATCTTCGCCAGATGGACGCGGTTGCGCTCGCCGCCGGAGAGCGCGCCGACCTTCTTCTGCTGGTCTGAGCCGGAGAAGTTGAACCGCGCCACGTAGGCGCGCGAGTTCACCTGTCGCGTGCCGAGCATGACGATGTCCTGCCCGTCGGAGATCACTTCCCAGATCGTCTTGTCGGCGGCGAGCGCGTCGCGGCTCTGATCCACGTAGGCGAGTTTGACCGTTTCGCCCGTGCGGAAACTGCCGCTGTCGGGTTCTTCCTGTTTGGTGATCATGCGAAAGAGCGTGGTCTTGCCCGCGCCGTTCGGGCCGATGATGCCGACGATGCCGCCGGGCGGCAGCGAGAACGTCAAATCGTCAATCAACAGGCGGTCGCCGAAGGCTTTCGTGACGTGTTCGGCCTGTATCACGATGTCGCCGAGACGAGGGCCGGGCGGGATGTAAATTTCCAATTCCGAGGCGCGCCCCTGCGTCTCCTGGCTCGCCAGAGCCTCGTATGAGTTGATGCGCGCTTTCGACTTCGCCTGCCGCCCCTTCGGCGACATCCTGATCCATTCCAACTCGCGCTGCAAAGT
>DATHAZ010000024.1:0-31726 GCA_035296445.1 Pyrinomonadaceae bacterium
AGTCGGCCTCATCGGCCACAAGATCGCCGCGGACTTGCAGGCCGCGGGGCAGCGGGGCGTCATCACCAACGCGCTCTACGACACGTGGTGGCACGGCGGCTTTCGCACCGCGCCCTATTATCACAACTCCGTCGGCATCCTCACCGAAGCCGCGAGCGCGCGCCTGATGTCGCCCGTCGAAGTGACGCGCGAACAACTCGGACGCGCTTCATCGCGCGGGATGCCCTCCGCGCTCCAAGCCGCGACCAACTTCCCCGATCCGTGGCCGGGCGGCACCTGGCGCGCGCACGACATCATGCGGATGGAGTTGACGGCCTCGCGCGCCGTGCTCTCGATGGCGGCGAAATACCGCGAGCGTTACCTGCGCAACTTTTACGAACTCGGGCGGCGCGGCATCGAAGGCGCGGGCGAATTTGGCGACGCCGAAATCGGGTATGTCATCCCGGCGGGTCAGGGCAAAGACGCTAACGTGGCGAAACTCGTCGGCGCGCTCGTCGAGCAGGGCGTGGAGGTTCACCGTCTCGAACGCGAGTTGCATTTGATGATGTCGGGCGCGCGCGGCGCGGTCTATAACGACCTCGTGCAAAACCCGCCCGTGATGCCGGCGGGCAGTTATCTCATCTTTCTCGCGCAGCCCTACCGCGCCAACATCAAGGCACTCTTCGAGAAGCAAATCTATCCAGACCGCCGCACCGCAGGGGGCGAGGCGGAGCGTCCCTACGATGTCGCCGGGTGGACGCTGCCGATGCAGATGGGCGTGCGCGCCCTGCCCGTTCACAGCATCCGCGAAGCAGCATCCGAACGGCGTCTGACTCTCCTGCGTGAAGGCGCGGAGGCGTGGCGCGACGCTGGGATGCAACCCGGAAGTGGCACGGCGTCGCCGATTCAAAATCCTCTCACGCGCCGCGACGTGCGCCTCGCGCTTTACAAGAGTTGGACGGGTTCGATGGACGAGGGCTGGACGCGCTACGTCTTCGACACGTTCAACGTGCCGTTTCAGACATTACTCGACCGCGACGTGCGCGCCGGAAACCTGCGCGCGCGGCACGACGTGATCGTGTTGCCTTCGATGCGCCTGCGCGAGATCGTAGAGGGGCGCGGCAAGGAGACCGCGCCGCCGGAATTCACGGGCGGCATGACGGAGGCGGGCGTGGACAACCTGCGCCGCTTCGTCGAAGACGGCGGCACGCTTGTTTGCTTCGACGCCGCCTCGGAACTTGTAATCAAGCGTTTCAACCTACCGCTCCAGAATGTCCTCGAAGGGGTGAAGTCGTCGGAGTTCTACGGCCCCGGCTCGATTCTCAAACTCGACGTTGACACCTCGCACCCGCTCGCGCGCGGCTTCGGGAAAGAGGTGGACGCCTACTTTATCAACAGTTCCGCCTTCACAATTCCGAACGGCGCGAAGACCAACATCCGCATCGTCGCGACTTACGCGGAGCGGGACGTGTTGCGCTCTGGCTGGCTGCTCGGCGAGAAGTTGATCGCGGGCAAAATCGCGCTCGCGGAAGTGCCTTTCGGCAAAGGGCGCATCGTCCTCTTCGGCTTCCGCCCCCAACACCGCGCCCAGACGTGGGGTACGTTCCCCTTCATCTGGAACGCGATAATGTTAAGGGATGAGGGATGAGGGCGGAGGGATGAAAGATGAAAGGAATGCTTAACTTCCCTGAGTAGTTTTCCTGATTCATCCCTCATCCCTCCGCCCTCATCCCTTATTTTCCGGGCATCTATCGGGCGTCATTCGCATCAAAGGTTAGTCTGCCCCTCGTGGTCGCTGTATAATGGTTTCGTCTAAAGGAGTTGAAAAGGCCATGAGAAAGTTCGACGCCTGTCTCGCACTCCTCTCCCTGCTCGCAATTTCCGTTTCTTCAACACACGCACAGACGCGCCCGCGCCGCGTCGGGCAGTCGTCGTCCGGCCGCCCGGCGTCAACGAGCGCGCCCCGAACCGACACGCCTCCGGCGCGCGACTCAACCGCGACGCGCCGCCCGCCGACGCTGGGCGGCGCGATTGACCCGAACGCCGGGCAACGCACCCCGACGGCGAGCGCACCCGCCGATTCGACCGAGGTTGACGAGAACGAGGTCGTGCGCGTCAACACTTCGCTCGTCACGATCCCTGTGAGCGTGATGGACAGGGCGGGCAAGTATGTGCCGAGCATCCGGCAGTCGGAGTTTCGCATCTGGGAGGATGGCGTCGAACAACAGGTCGCCTATTTCGCCACGGTCGAAAAACCCTTCACCGTCGCGCTCGTCATAGACACGTCGGGCTCGACGAAATACCGGCTCACCGAAATTCAGGACGCCGCCATCTCATTCGTCAACCAACTGCGCCCCGAAGACCGCGTGCTCGTCGTCTCCTTCGACGATCAGGTGCGCGTGCTCTCTGAGGCGACGAGCGACCGCGCGCGCCTGCGCGACGCTATCAGCCGCGTGCGCCCCGGCGAAGGCACGAAACTCTACGACGCCGTTCACTTCGTCATCAACGAACGCTTCAACCGCATCGAAGGGCGCAAGGCCATCCTCCTCTTCACCGACGGTGTTGACACTACCAGCCGCCGCGCCAGCTACCAGTCCAACGCGCAGGACGTTGAAGAACTCGACGCGCTCATTTACCCCGTCCAGTACGACACTTATGATTTGCGCGCGGCCTCGCGAAGCGGCGGCGTCTACGGCGGTGGCGGTGGGGGATCGCGGCGCAGGTCGGGCGGCTGGGGGGGCATTCTCACAGACATTCTCATCGGCGGAAATGTCGGCATCGGCGGCGGTGGCGGCAGTGGCGGTGGCGGCGGAACTAACTGCACGGGCTGCACGCGCGAAGAGTACCAACGCGGCGACGCTTACCTGCGCGACATGGCGCGTCTATCCGGGGCGCGCGTGTACCGCGCCGACACCACGCGCGACATCGAGGGAGCGTTCTCTCTCGTCGCCGAGGAACTGCGCCGCCAGTACAGTCTCGGCTACTACCCGAAACAGCAGGGGCAGCCCGGTCAGAGACGGCACATCAAAGTTCGCGTCACCCGCCCCGACCTCGCCGTCCGGGCACGCGACAGCTACATCTACAACCCCTCCGGCGCGAACAACGGCGGCAACAACACGACGGCCGACGCGCAGAACGACGACCGCAGGCGTTCTCAACCCGTCCTGCGCCGCTCGCCGCTCGCCGCGAGATAAGAAAGTCACCGCGTAGAGGCCGCGCAAAGGTCGCAGAGCTTCGCAGAGAAAAAAGCATCCCCGATCTCGAATTCGAGATCGGGGATGCTTTTTTCTCTGCGCCCGCCCGCGCCTCTCGTGTCTCCGCGGGGAATGCTTTTAGCCGCGCTCAAAGCGACGCCGGAAGAAATGCTTACTGCGCGCCCGACGGCGCGCCTTGCCCGGACGAGGCGGCTGTAGTCTGCGCCAGAGCCTTCCTCAACGCGCTCTCCTGCATGACCACGTGGCTCGACCCGACGACGGCGAACACGCGCCCGCCTTTATTGCGCACCTCGTCCGCGAGCAGTTTCACCATGTGCCTGTCTCGATACTGGCTCGACGCGTAGGCCACGTCGTTCGTGTAGAGGCCGAGGTCGGGGTTCGGGTCGAAAACCGTGCTCGGCACTTTGCGCCAATCGGAGACGGAGGGCAGCAGACGCCGCGCGCTCGCCTCAAATTCGGCCACCGTCTTCGGCAGCGATTCAAAGCCCGGCGCTTTCGCCGTGGCGTCGAGGGCTTGTTGCACGAGTTCGTCGGCCGGGCGCGGCGTCCCCTTCTTGTTATTCTCCGACACGCGGCGCAGCACGTAGAACAGCATCACCTGTTCGGTCGTCCAGCGTTTCGTCGAGAGCAGGTAGGCGATCTCCTGCATGCGCGGCGGGTCGAGGCTGCGGATGGGCACTTTATGCTTGGCGGCAAGGAAACTGACCAGCCCCGGCTCGCCGTAGCGTTCGACGGCGAGTTCGCGCGTCGCTTCGACGGGTGGCGTCTGGCTCTCGTTGAGCACGAGCGTGGGGCGAAACTCCGCGAAGCGCCGCTCGATCTCGGCGACCTGCGGATCGTCAACCCGATAGACGTGTCCCACGCCGAAGTACAGCAACTCGCCCTGCCCGGATGTTAGTTGGAGTAGATAAGGTCTCTGGTGCCTGATCCGGCCGTACTCTTTGTACGTCATGATCTCCGGCTCCTGACCGACCTGTGCGGAAACCGGAAACGCCGCGGCGGTAACAGACACGATGATGGCGAAGATAAATTTTGAGATCGCTCTTCTCATAGCCCCGCTTCTCTCTGAACTCGAAAATCGTAGAACGATTTCTAGTACGCCGGAAGGGGACGAAGAGTTCGCCGCAACTTCGCCGCGCGCCTAGTCGGTTGCAACTAAGCGCGCCGCGCTTCTCACACCACCGTGCCGTCTTTCACGGTCGCGTTCTTCGGGACGATGATGATGCCCTCGCGGATGTGGTAGCCCGCCTCTTCGTTGTCGAAATGTTTGACGCCCGCCTCGTTCGTCAGGCGAACGTTCGCGCCGATGCGCGCGTTCTTGTCAATGATGGCGTGGCGAATCACGGTGTCGCGGCCGATGCCGATGAGCGGGCGAGCGGCAGCGGCGTCGGCGCGCAGTTCCTCGATTGACTGGTAGTAATCCGCGCCCATCAGATAGGTGTCTTCGATGCGCGCCCCCGGTTCGACGCGCGCGCGCAGGCCGACGACCGAGCGCGCGAGCCGCGCGCGGTTGATGATGCTGCCGTCGCCGATGATCGAATCCACGATCTCGCAGTGGTGAACTTTCGACGGCGGAAGATAGCGTGGGCGCGTGTAGATCGGGGCTTCCGTGTTGAAGAAGTTGAACCTCGGCAGGAGCGAGGTCATGTCGAGGTTGGCGGCGTGGAAGGCCGAGATCGTCCCGATGTCTTCCCAGTAATCGTCGAACAGGTACGACTGCACGTTGTAGTCCTTGATCGCGGCGGGGATGACCTCGCGCCCGAAATCCACCCACGCCGGGTTTGCCGCGAGCAGTTCGCGCAGGCGCGTGTAGTTGAAGACGTAGATGCCCATCGAAGCGAGGAAGGGGCGGCGCGCGGCCTCTTCCGCCGAGAGGCCGAAGGCCGTCGTGTCCACCCGCATCTCTTCGAGGGCTTCGCCCTTCGGCTTTTCGCGAAACTCAAGGATGTGTCCCGTCGGGTCGGCCTTCAAGAGGCCGAACTCCTCGGCCGCCTCGCGCACGAAGGGCACGACCGAGACGGTCACGTCGGCCTTTGTCTCATAGTGGCGCGCGAGAAACTTGCGATAGTCCATCCGGTAGAGATGATCGCCGGAAAGTATCAGCAGCGTGTCAATGCCCCAGTCGTGGATGTGCGGCAGCACCTGGCGCACGGCGTCGGCCGTCCCTTGAAACCATTGCGGGCTATCGGGCGTCTGCTCGGCGGCGAGAATTTCGACGAAGCCGTCGGAGAAACCGCTGAAGCGATAGGTGCGCGAGATGTGGCGGTTGAGCGACGCTGAGTTGTACTGCGTAAGCACGAAAATCTGCGTGATGTCCGAGTTGATGCAGTTCGAGATCGGGATGTCCACGAGGCGATACTTGCCGCCGAGCGGCACGGCGGGCTTGGAACGCTGGTGCGTCAAAGGAAACAGGCGCGTGCCCGCGCCGCCGCCGAGAACGACCGCCAGCACCTTATGTCCGGATGGCATCTCTTATTTCACCGTTGGTTGAAACTGTTAGAACTTGTGTGCGCCCAGCATAGACGCAAAGCGACGCCCGTTTCAAGACGCTGGCGCGCACGAACAGGCGTAAGATAACGCGCGCGTGGAAAAAAACCGCGCGCCGGGTAATCTTCGACCGTCTGTTGCGCCGTGTAATTTTCGCGCGACGTTGAGGCGGCGAGGCCAACCAAATTCCGCGCGCCGTGTCTATGATACCGACGCACTTTGAGCGAAGGCGGGGAACGATTTGAGCGAACCGGGCGAGAGCGAATTGATCGGGCGCGCGCAGGGAGGAGACGCGGAGGCGTTCGCCGCGCTCGCGCGCTCCTACGAGCGGCGCGTCCTGCTGCTCGCGCTCCACTATTGCCGCGACCGCCACGACGCCGAAGACCTCTCGCAGGAAGTCTGGCTCAAGGCTTTCCGCGCGATTGAAAGTTTTCGCGGCGAGTCGAGTTTCTACACCTGGCTGCGGCAGATCACGATCAACACGTTCCTCAACGAACGACGCGCGCCCGCGCCGGGCGGAAGGGCGCGCGTCGTCGAACTCGATGCGTGGGAAGCCACAAGGCGCGACGCGGGAGGAGCGTCGGCGGCGGAGGAGGCCGCTTTCCCTCTCGCGCGCACGCCGCGCGGGGTGGAAGAAAGTCTCGATCAACAATTCCTCGTCGCCCGCGTGCTCGATGCGCTCGGAGATTTGACGCCGCAGCAACGCCTGATCTTCCTGCTCAAACACCAGGAGGGCATGACCTACGAAGAGATTGCGGCGGCCATCGGTTGCTCGGCGGGCACGACGAAGAAAGCGTTGTTTCGCGCCGTCCTGAAATTGCGCGAGCGTCTGGGCGTCGCGCCCGGCGCGGCGAACTACAAGCCCCTGCCCGTCAGAAAGAGTTGTTAAGCGGGAGTTGAAACGATGCACGATTGCCGGCAGACCCGGGATAGTTTGATTGATGTGATCTTCGACGAAGCAGACCCTGCGGCGCGTTCGCGGCTGCTCGCGGAAGTCGAGCGTTGCGAAGCCTGCGCCGCCGAGTATCGCTCGTTCACCGCGACGCTCGACGCCTGCGAAGAGGCTTCCGCCTCGCTCGCGCCCGCCGAGAGCTACTGGCCCCGGTATCACGCCGCGCTCACGCGACGGCTGCGCGGCGCGTCGGGCGACGGTCGGCCGTCGCGCGCGCCCGTCTGGAAGCGTCTGTTGAAGACTTCGATCCGTGTGCCCGCTCCGCTCGCGGCGGCGGCGGCGCTCCTGCTGGTCGCCATGTCCGTCTTCACGCTCATGCTCTTCGTGCGCCCCGCGCCCGAGCCGGTCGTGCTCGCCGCCCCGGACACCGTGCAGCCCGAGGCCGCGCCGCAATTCAAGTTTATCGAAGTGCCGGTCGTGGAGGAGAAGACCGTCACGAGAATAATTTACCTGCCGCGTCGCGCCGACGGCGACGAAGATGCGCGCCGCTCCGCCGCGCGCGAAAATCTCGCCGGGGTCGGACGCCGGAACGCCTCTTCCGCCGCGCCCCTCGCGAATACGACGCCGCCGCGCCCGAACCTTTCAGGCTTCAAACCCGCCGGCGAGGTGAACCTGCGGATCATCAAGGGGGGCGATGCGCGTGAGCAATAGAGCGAAGCTCTCAGCCTTCATCTGCCTCGCGCTGCTGCCCCTGTTGCTGTGCGGCGCTCCGCGCACGCGTGCGCAGAGCGGAGCAGCAGCGGTGCGGCCGGAACAGTTCGTCGTGCCACTGCACGGCGAGGGCTTCATCGCCTTCCGTGTCGAGGCCGCGCCGGTTGCGGGCGCGCCTCAAGTTTCGGTCGAGCTCAAAGAGATTCAAGCCTCTCTGACTCCGCAAGTGCTGCTCGCAGACAACCACGTCGTCCACCGCGTGCTCGTGGATGCGGAGGGCGCATTCGTCTTCGGCTACGACCTCGTCGTCGAACCAATCGCGGCGACGAAGCAGTTCAAGGTTTCGCTCAAACCCATGAGCGCGGAGTTTGAGGAACAACTTCGTTCGCGGCGGCCACGGGCGGCGGCGAGCCGCGCCGGGCAGAACGTCTCTACCCTGCCCCGGCCGACCGAGGCGCAACTCATAGACGACGGCGACGCCTTCGCGCTCGACCTGCTGGTCAATCAGCAGACGGGCGTGAAGATCGTTGATGTCGTCAAAGTCTCATTCGAGCGGGCGCGTTTGTGGAGCGCGCCGCCGCGAAGCCTTCCCCTGCGCGACTTCACGCTCGGCAACGTCGAACTCGCCGTGCGCGATCACAAGTTGACGATCAACGGCGAACTCGTCGGCGGCGGTCGCGCTAAGGCCGCGCGCGGGTTCGCGGGCGCGCTCCTCTGGTTTTACGTCCCCGAGCGCGGCCGCTTCATCTTCTCGCTCATGCCGCACGAAGGCTATGACTTTCAGAAGGTCGGGCGGATCGAAAACAACAAGATTTCCTTCACGCTCGGCGGCGACGCCTACGAATGGACTTCGAGCGCGCCCATCGTCGGCACGAGCGGCGGCAACTGGAATCTGTGGGTGCTGCACGACGCCGGTTATGTCTCCGACTTCGATTCGCAGGAACAGATCGTGGAGGGCGCGACGGGCGCGGCCGGCGGCGCGTCTTCGCCCGAATGGCTGCGCGAACAGGTCGAACGCATCAGGCGCGAGCGACGCGCCGGGTTTGAAGCGCGCGACGACAATCGGAAGCGCGACGTGCGACGAGCGCGCGTGCTCGCCGGCGGCGCGGATCGCATCGAGAACCTGTTACCGAAGCGTTGAGTCTTCACCGCCGGGGCGCGGCCGGAGCGTTCAATGATTCTCATCCGTGACTATGTCAAGGCGCGAGGAGAGGATGATTAACAAAACATTGAAGACCACTGTCCTTGCCGTATCGCTGCTGTGCATCGCGGCGACGACGGCACAGGCCGACCTCAAGTTGAAATTCAAAATTACGGAGAACGCGCGCGAGGGCGAGAGTACCTTCTATTTCAAAGGCAGGCGACAGCGTAGTGATTTCAGCTTCAAACGTCCCGACGGCACGCCCGCCGCCGCCGCCTACATCTACCAGTGCGATCTCAAACGCCAGATCGCTTTAGACATCGCCAAACGCGTCTTCTACGAGCACCAGATACTTCCCATACAGGAATACTTTGCGCGCGCCGAGGCGGAGCGCACGCACAAGCCCCAACCCCGGCGCGCTGAGACATACGACGGTCGCTGGCTGGAAACTTTCACGGTGGTGGACACGGGCGAGCGCCGCGAGATGTTCGGTTACACGGCGCGGCGCATCAAGACGACCCTCACGCTGGAAGCGACCCCGCCGTCGGCCTGCCCGCAGACGCCCCTGCGCAAAGAGTCGGACGGCTGGTACGTAGACCTCCTCTACGGCACGTTCTGTTCATACGACATCTCCGGCTTCGACGAGGGCGAACTGACGGCGGTAGAGCAAACCAGATGCACGGACTATCACCTGCACGGCGAGGACAAGCGCCGCTACGGCTACGAGCGCAGACAGGTGGGCGCGGCGCGTTTCGGTTTCGCGCTGGCGCTCACCGTCAAATCCTACAGCGACGAGGGGAGTCCGACGATCAGAACGCGGGAAGCGGTCGAAATTACCGACGAAGAACTGGACGCGTCTCTCTTTGAGATACCCGCCGGTTACACCAAATTTAAACCGAAGAAGAGATCACTTGCGAGTCGCGCGCTCTCGCTCTTCGGCAAACGTTGAGACTTCACCTTTCGAGTTCGTCTGATTGAAAGGCTTAACGCCGGCAGCCCGAACCTCGAATCAGCCAGTTCACAAGGAGACAATTTAATGAACATCAAAACAGGCTGCGCGGCAGCCCTCGTCCTTCTATGCCTATTTTCCGCCCCCGGCGACGCGCGCGCGCAGGCGACCGACGCGCCGAAGGTCGAAGTGGGCGTGCAGTTTTCGTCGCTCACTCTGGGCGGTTATCCCAATTCGACCGAGCCGGGCGTCGGCGGCAGAATTACCTACAACCTGACGGACAGCGTCGCGCTCGAAGCGCAGTTCGACTTCTTCCCCAACGGCCAACGCTTTCGCGGCTTTCGCAACGGTGGCCGGATCGCGCAGGGGCTGTTCGGCGTCAAGGCCGGGAAACGCTTCGAGAAGTTCGGCGTCTTCGGCAAGGTGCGCCCCGGCTTGACGAGTTTCAGCGCGGGGCGGGAAGAGACCATCGTGCTGCCCGGCCCGCCCGACCCGATTTTCGGCCCGAACTTCGACTCCATACCGCACCGCGAGACGCGCTTCGCCACGGATGTCGGCGCGGTGCTCGAATTCTATCCCTCGCGTCGCATCGTCACGCGCTTCGACGCGGGCGACACCATCATCCGCTACGGCGACACCACCGGAGCGATCTTAGACAGGACGGGGATAGTAGGCCAGTTCCCGATCTCCGGCGAGGTCAGACACAACTTTCAATTCAGCGCGGGCGTCGGCTTCCGCTTCTAACGGGCGGGAAGAGAGACGGGCTAAGACAAAAAGCGTCAGGGAGTTCGTGCCAATCTATCGCACGAACTCCCTGACGCTTTTACCCGGTCAACTTTTTCTCCGCGCGCCCGCTTGCGCGGAGCGACGTTCAATAGCCGCCGTTGCCGCCCGAGGCGACCCGCGCGCCCGCAGCCTCCTGCGCGATCTTCACGCCGACGCTCGCGCCGAGCCTCGTCGCGCCCGCCTCGACCATCGCCCGCGCGTCCTCTATGCCGCGCACGCCGCCCGCCGCCTTCACGCCCATCTCCTGCCCGACAGTGCGGCGCATCAACGCCACATCGGCCACCGTCGCCCCGCCCTTCGCGAAGCCCGTCGAGGTCTTGACGAAATCCGCACCGGCGCGCTTCGCCGCCAGGCACGCGCGCACCTTCTCCTCGTCCGTCAGCAGCGCGGCCTCGATGATCACCTTCACCAGCACGCCCTGCTCGTGCGCCGCCTCCGACACCTGCCGGATGTCATACTCCACCGCGCAATCGTCGCCGCTCTTGAGCGCGCCGACGTTGATGACCATGTCCACCTCGCGCGCCCCGTCGAAGATGGCGCGGCGCGTCTCATACGCCTTCACGTCCGAAAGCGTCGCGCCGAGCGGAAACCCGATCACGGTACACACCGCGACATTCGTCCCGCGCAAATGACAGGCAGAGGCGCGCACCCACGTCGGGTTCACGCACACGCTCGCGAAATGAAACTGCGCCGCCTCGCCGCACAGCCGTTCGATGTCCGCCTCGCTCGCCTCCGGCTTCAACAGCGTATGATCCACGAGGCTCGCCCAGTCGCGCGCCGAAGCCGTCTCGCCCAAGACCAGCCCGATCCGCGACGCGCCCGCGTCCACCACGCGCTGCATCCGCTCCGGGCAGCGATTGAAACACGCCGACCCGCACCCGCACAGCGCGGCCTGCTCCTCCGCGTCCCCGTTCAGACGCGCCACGATGACATCCGTGATCTGCTCTACAAGGTGCTCCAAATCGCCGTTGTTTGAATATGACATTTTTTCTCGCTCCAATGTTTCTATCTACAACCTTCTGTAATTAATCTCCCGTTCGTTTTCTGTAGGCAATCTCAAATAATTGAGCGAAATTGCTGGTTTTGGTTACTCCGGGTTTAATATAATACACAGCCTGTTTCCACTGGTTTTCATATTTAGTCATTTCTACTTTCACTTGCTTTGCTTCCTTTTCCGTGAGTTTGAAAAAAAACGCGAACGTCTTTGAACCCATCCATTGAATACCAAAGACATTAAAGAAGCCCGCTTTGAAACCGCAATAATTTTTATTGAATTTTGTCTCTAGTACCCATCCGCGCTGTTCGACTAATTGTTCGACTTCCTTTACATATTTAAGAAAGTGTTCTGCGCTGGTTTTATTAAACTCACGCTTATAAAAAGCTTCGTCGTAAGTTTGTAGCCCACTTGCTGGCCTCACCTTGCTTTTTACTTCCTGCTCTAATTTGTCAATGAGTAAAAGTTGATTATCTCCTTCAACCCATCTTTTGACCTCAATCAAATCTACTTGATAAGTTATTTTGACAACTGCCAGCAATGTAGACCGGAGAATAGCGGGAGCAATGATGAGAATGCGAACTTGAAGGTCATCCCAGGGAATAGTTAGATTGTCTGGTTTATTTTCGCTTTGAAGCCATAAGGACTTAATCGAATCGGGGTTTGTCTCAGCCCAAATTGCATAATGCAGAACTTGCGGAATGATCGAGGCGTCAACGATCACATTCTTCATTTCAATAATGCAGACGTTCCCATCGCTATCAAGACCAATAATATCCGGTATCCCTGCTTTATTTCCGCCACGTATTTGTCTCTTGATAAGAAAAACATCTTCTAGCAGTTCGGATGTACTGAAGATAGTCTTTTCAAATTCCTCTTCAGTCTTGAAAGGTGTTTCTAAAAGACTTTTTGTGCTGGACTTGGTTTTCCAAAATAAGTTTGCCATTTTATGGTCTCCCTAAAGTGAGGTGGTGAGATTTAGGATGTTCGAGTAATCATCAAATGTGGCTACTTCGGTTCAGGCACGGGATTGCCAAACTCTACTGCTGTATCTATCCATAGTTGGATCGCTTCGTTCGCGCTTGCTAGTGCAGCAGCATGACTATCGCCATGAGCCATGCAGCCGGGTAGTTCGGGAACATCAGCGATGAAAACCTGATCGTCGTTGCTCCAGTAGATAATGATTTTGTACTTGTGCATTACGAGCCGCCGACGGCCGCTTAGCTATTTATCAATCGCAATCTTTTCCGCTGCCACCAGCACCACTCGCCCGTCTTTCCAGGCGGCGACGGTGTTGCCGGCGCGCTTGTGCGTGAGTAATGCGTGGCGGACGGCGCGGCGCATGGCGTGTTCGATTGATTTGGTCTGGTCGGACATTTTCGTCGGGCTGGTGTGTTTGTCTCTCATACGGAACGCCTCTGAAACTCTTGCCATAAATCCGGTTGGAGCACTTTCGTAAACTCGTCTCGATGGCCGACAGCGACCGGGCGCGGCGCGTCGAGGGTGGAATTATCGTATATTCCCCACGTATCGGCCAGCGTGCGGTAGAGACGGAAGAAGTTGCGCGCGCCATTGCGGAAACGCCTGTGGACGACCGCTTCGGGAACATTGTGGCCGCCGAGGCG
The DNA here is from genome assembly GCA_035296445.1 of Pyrinomonadaceae bacterium. Classification (GTDB taxonomy): domain Bacteria; phylum Acidobacteriota; class Blastocatellia; order Pyrinomonadales; family Pyrinomonadaceae; genus JAIVJZ01. The sequence continues at coordinate 12,780 of DATHAZ010000024.1, forward strand.
CACACGCGAGCGCACGCGCTCGACGGCCAGTTCGGGGCTGCGCAGGGTGAGGTAGAGCAGTTGAAATTCGTAGCCCTCGCGCCGCAAGGCGGCGACGAAGGTGGCGTAAGAACGCGTGGCGAGCGTCGTCTCGAAGGCGAAACTCGCGCGGGCGCATGCGAGGTCGCGCAGGCGCGTGAGCATGATGCGCCCGGCCTCGAAGGTCACGCTCTCGGGGCTGAAGGCCGAGAGGCCGAGCGCGATGGTATCGGCGTTGACAAACTCGCCTACGCCGAACGTGTCGCGCAAAAGAAAGGGGGCGAGGGTGGATTTCCCCGCCCCGTTCGGCCCGGCGATGATGAAGACTTCCGGTGTTGGCGTCGGCGCATCCGGCATCGAAACTTCACGCGCGATATTGACGCTCGACCGCGACGATCTTCGCCACGCGCTTGCGGTGTCGCTCTTCTTTAATCTCGGTCGAGAGCCACGCGGCGACGATCTCGCGCATCTCTGTGGGCGTGATCGTGCCACTGCCGAGCGTGAGCACGTTGGCGTCGTTGTGCTCGCGCGAGTTGACGGCGACTTTGACGGAGTAGCAGGCGGCGGCGCGCACGCCCGGCACTTTGTTGGCCGTCATTGCAGAGCCGACGCCCGCGCCGTCTATGACAATGCCGAGGTCGCATGCGCCGTCCGAGACGGCGCGGGCGACCGCATGCGCGAAGTCCGGGTAGTCAACGGCGTCGGTGGAGTTCGTGCCTAAGTCGCGGACGCGGTGGCCGAGTTCGGCGAGGTAAAGTTTGAGTTCCTCTTTCAGAGGGTAGCCGCCGTGATCCGCGCCGACGGCGATTGACTTGCTTTCGCGCGAGCCGCGACGCGGGGCGCGGCGGACGAGTTCGATGCCCTGTTCGCGCACGATGTCTGCGGCGAGCGGGGTGAGGCGCGCGCCTTCCGCGATGCGCAGGCGCGCGCCCGGTTCGAGGCCGCGCACGTCCGCCTCCGTGATGACCGTCTTCGAGGATTCGTCGCGCGCGATAGGCCGCTCGTCCGTCGCACTCGCAGCCGTAGCCCCGGCGACTGGGCGCGGCGGCGGTGATAGCGGCGCGGTCGTCGCTTTCGCGTGCGGCGGCGCGGCGGCAGCAGTGGGCGCGCTCGAAGATGAAGGCGACGCGGTTTGAGATGCGTTCCCGCTCTCTTCTTCGGGCAGCGCGTTATTGAGCACCTCGCGCACGAGGGCGCGGACGCGGTCGCGCGTGGATTGTTCTTCGGGCATAATAATAGCTATTAGCGGTTAGCTGTTAGCAAAAACTGAAACATTGTTCTAAGCATCGGCAGCGTTGTTTGCCTCGTCTGAAAGCTAACAGCTAACAGCTAATAGCTGACAGCTTGCAACTCCATTGACCGGTGCGAGCAGCTACTTTAGTATGTCGCACCAGGAGGCGCAAAGCGCAACCCGCGTCGCCCCCTGATTCACACTTTCAAGCTCAGACATTTTCGCTTTATACGCAGTCGAGAGGAGGCCGCCCTTGTCAGCTTCAGCCGCTCCCGTCCCCAGCGAATTCACCAGCGACAACCTCGAACCGATGTTCAGCGCGGAACAGATTCAGACGCGCATCGCGGAACTCGGCGCGGAGATCGCGCGCGATTACGCGGGGCGCAACCCGCTCCTGCTCGGCGTCCTCAAAGGCGCGTTCATCTTCCTGAGCGACCTGATGCGTGCCATAGACATGCGCGTCGGCGTGGAGTTCATGGCGATCTCAAGTTACGGCGCGTCCACGCGCTCGTCGGGCGAGGTCAAGATCGTGAAAGATTTGGACGTGCCGATTGAGGGACGCGACATCCTCATCGTCGAAGACATCGTGGACACGGGGCTGACGCTCTCATACCTCATGGCGAATTTGCATTCGCGCGGCGCGTCGAGCGTCAAGCTGGCCGCGCTCCTGAACAAGCAGGAGCGGCGTCTGCGCGAAGTGCCGATTGATTATCTGGGCTTCACCATCCCGGACGCTTTCGTCGTCGGCTACGGCCTCGACTTCGCCGAACGCTACCGCAACCTGCCCTACATCGCAATCATCAAAGACCCTTCAATACAGTGACAAGCGACAGGTGATAGGGGGTGGGAGACAGGCGAATTGAGATGCGAGATAAAGAGGGCGAGTCAGGCAAACACCGCGACCGGGACAGGGCGTTCGATGGCAAAATTCGAGCGGTGAAGTTTGATGCGCTCCAGTTCATGCAAAGTGTTGGCCGTAAGATAGCTCGCGCCGCAGTGCGGGCATGAGATGATCGGAACATTCTCGATCACAAGCAGGCTGGTTTCTTTGCCGTAGCTTCTCGTCACATGGCGAAGGCGCGCGCCGCCCGCACCACATACATCGCAAATCAACGCATCATGTTGCTCTTCATTACTCGACATATACAGTGATGATAACCAACTTGCCCGTCGGACTCAACTTGGATACGGCAACCATCTCGGTTCCATCAACAGACTTCCCCTTGATTAAATATTTCCACTCGCCCGTCTCGGCGTCCTTCTGCCGTTCAACAATCCGTCCCGTCAAAATCGCCCGCTCGACATCGAAAATGGATAAGCCATCACTGTCCATCTCTTCCTCAGCATGTAGCGTCATTACATATTGAAGAGCGAGAACTCTCTCTCGCATACGGGTGAGGATTTTTTCAAACATACCCGGCTATCTGTTCCGGCTCATAGTGCCGCTCGGCGATTCCATCATAAAATCCGACTTAAAAAACTCTCGCCCGCCGCGAGTTTCAAATTGAAGTTTTCGGCGACGGTCTGCCCCATGTCGGCGAGCGAGCGGCGCGTGCCGAGATTGACGGCGGCGCGGGCGCGGCGGCCGTAGGCGAGCAACGGGACGTATTCGCGCGTGTGATCCGTGCCGCGATAGGTCGGGTCGTTGCCGTGGTCGGCGGTGAGGATAAAAAGGTCGCGTTCGTTCATCGCGGCCTCGATTTCGGGGAGGCGCGCGTCGAAGTGTTCGAGGGCGCGTGCGTAGCCTTCCACGTCGCGGCGGTGGCCGTAGAGCATGTCGAAGTCTACGAGGTTGGCGAAGATGAGACCGCGCGTACTGCGGTCGCCGAGCGCACGGATGGTCTGGTCAATTGACTGGTCGTTGTTCCTGGCTTTCAAGTCAAGGGTCGCGCCGAGCGAATCGTAGATGGAAGCGATCTTGCCGATGCAGACTACGTCGAGTCCGGCTTCGCTCAGGGCGACGAGCAGGTTTTCGCGCGGCGGCGGCACGGCGTAGTCGTGCCGGTTCTCGGTTCTCTGAAACGCGCCCGGTGTGCCGATGAACGGACGCGCGATGACGCGCCCGACTTCGTGTTCGCCCCGCAGTATCCGCCGCGCCGTCAGGCAAATCTCGTAGAGGCGTTCGACCGGGATCACCTCTTCGTGCGCGGCGATCTGAAAGACGGAATCGGCCGAGGTGTAGACGATGGGCTTGCCCGTCCGGACGTGCTCCGCGCCGAGTTCCTTGATGATCTCCGTGCCCGACGCGGGGTAATTGCCGAGCACGCCGGGCACGCCCGTCTCCGCGACGAAGCGCGCGAGCACGTCCGGCGGGAAGCCTTCCGGGTAGGTGGGAAACGCCTCGTCCAGAATGATCCCGGCCATCTCCCAGTGTCCCGTGGTCGTGTCCTTGCCGTTCGACCGCAAGGCGCAGCGGCCGTATGAGCCGCGCGGACTCTCAGCGGGCGGCACATGCTCAAGCGGGCGCACGTTGCCGAGTCCGAGCGATTGCAGGTTCGGCAGGCGCACCTCGCGCGACGCGCAGATGTGGCCGAGCGTGTCCGAACCGGCATCGCCCCACGCCGCGGCGTCCGGCATCTCGCCCATGCCGAGACTGTCGAGGACGATTAAGACGATGCGATCAAACGGGTTGTCATTGGGCATGAAGATCAATTTCCTCTGAGTAGAAATGTTTTAACTCTTCGGCGCCTGGTAGCCTTCGCGGGCTGCCGAGACCTGCGCGCCCGGCAGGCCGCGCACTTCGACGCGTATCCGGCGGAAGCCCCCGTCGCGCGCCTTGTTGGTCGAGTAGTAGCCGAGGCTGTACTGCTTGCCGATGTCCGAGGCGACCTGCGCGAAGGCTGCGCGCGCTTCGCGCAGGTCGGCGGCGTTGAAGGTCTTGCCGCCGGAGTCGCGCGCGAGTTCCTGCATCTCGCGGCGGGCTAGCTGGTAGAGCGAGCGGCTGATCTGCATGCGCTCGAACGGCCCCATCCGGCAGAAGTTCGTGTAGTCGGCCGCTTCGGCGCGCGGGTCGAAGATTTTGCGGTAGCGTTGCAGTTGCACGCGCGAGAGACTGAGGCGGCCGTCGTCCTGACAATCTTTCATCAAACGCTCTTCGACGAAATCCTCCGTGTTGACCTGTATGAAATAGGCGAGCGTGCCCGCCTGTTGCAGGCGCGCGCGCGCCTCCGCGAAGTCGGCCTCGCTCGTCGAATCAACTCCGTCGGTGAGGGCGACGAGTGCGCGACGGCCGCGCAACTCCGGGCGCGCGGGCGCGCGGAAGACTTCCTTCGCGATCCGTTCGAGGGCGTCGTAGAAGGGCGTGCCGTTGCTCGCGCCGATGTTTTCGATGGCCTGCTGGAGGGCGTTGCGGTTGTCGGTCAGATGCGTCATCAGTTCGACGGTGGCGAGTTTCGTCCCTGCGTTCTCCTGCGAGTTGAAGGCGACGATACTGATGCGGTCGCCGGGGCGCAGGGCGTCAATGAAGGCGTTGGCGGCGCGACGGATGAGGCCGACCTCGGCGCGCGTCGAACCCGACGTGTCCAGCAGGAGCGCGACCTCGAAGGGCGCATCGGTGGCGATGAAGTTGGCGACGCGCTGCGGACGCCCGTCCTCGTAGAGGGCGAAGTTTTCGGCGCGCAGGTTGGTGAGCGTGCGCCCCGTGCGATCCGTTACCGTCACGGGCACGGTGACGAGTTGCGTCTGGACGCGCACCACGTCATCCTCGTCAACTTCTTCGGCGGCGGGCGCGGGCGTCGGCGTTGCGCGCGGCGTCTGTTGCGCCGGCGGCGGGGTCGAACCGACACGGCGCGGCCGTTGTCGCGGAGCGTCCTGCGCCGGTAGCAGCGTCTGAGAGAGAGAGGTTCGGAGTTGTCCGGCGCAGGTCAGGAGCAGGAGCAGAGAGGCCACCGCCGCCAGCCGCGCGCGTTTTTGCTTTGAGGGATACTTCGACATAGACTTACACTTCACACGGAAAAAATCAGTGGCGTTAAATATAGCCGCAAACCCTTGATGACTGAAAGGAGCGACACGATGCCCGTCATCGGAAGACTCGACGATCAGGTCGAAGCCATACTGATCAACCCGCTCAGGCGGCCGACGCCTGACGAAACGCGGCTTGACGAATCGCCGCGCCCGGCCGCGCCTGACGAAGACGTTGATATTAAGTCGCCGGATGAATCGCCGCGCGAGGGGCGCGAGAGGGATGCCGCGCTGCCCGTCTGGCTGCTGTGAATCTTTCGCGTTCCGCGCGCAAGGCCGCTCTGCTTGACACCGTGCAGGGCATCTTTTAGGATGAGTCTCGCTTTGGAACAACAAACGTCGAGTCTGTTTTTCAACCGGAGCGTTGATCTTTGAAGCGGGCGTGAGGAGAGATCGAAGAGGTTCGCGCGGCTGGTCTGTTGACGGCGAGTTGGCGCGCTTCCGTTTTCATGGTGAGAGACGGGCGGCCGGATGCCGAGTCTTCGCTAGAGGCACGTACTGTCAATGGTAGACGACCGCCCTTACAAGGCGGGGGTTGTGGGTTCGAGTCCCACCGTGCCTACCATTAGCGACGGGACGGCCGTCGAGAGAGAGTCGCCGCCGCCCGCCGCGGTTCAAGTTTTGAAGTTTTCGCGGAGTCGTAGTTCAGTTGGTTAGAACGCCGGCCTGTCACGTCGGAGGTCGCGGGTTCGAGTCCCGTCGGCTCCGCCACTTAAATGTGGTATCCGCAGCACCAATGGCCTTCCTTCGGGGAGGCCATTGGTGTGTTTAGGAGTCGTTTTCGGGAATGGAAGGCTTTTTTACTGCCATGATTTCCATTGATTTAGAATGTCAGTTAAATCATCTGAATGTGATTCGACTGAATAAAGGATAAAGTCAGAAACAATTTCCCATTCTCCGGATCGTGAGATATTTCCTTTCGGCTTCATTCCTTTTCGCTCGCTTACAAAATCGCCCATTGCTTCCGTCCCTTTATGAAATCTTCTAAGCGTCGTGGCAATAGCCTCGGGGCTGTTATCAATTCCAATCCAGTTACGGCCTAATTGCCCCGCAACATCCATTGTTGTTCCTGACCCCGCAAAGCAATCAAGAACCAGGTCGCCGGGATTAGAAGAAGCCTCTATGATTCTCTTTATTAAGTCAGGATTCTTTTCTGTTGGATAGCCGGTTATCTTAATATTTTGATTGTGAGCATCTTTGAAATCCAACCATATATCCTGAACGGGGACTCCTTCAGTGTTATCAAGGTAAATCTTTCGTCTGGGATTTCCATTAGATGACCAAGTGATTTCCCCTCGTGCATCCATCTCATCAAGCGTTTTTGGTATGTATTGCCAGTGCTTGCCAGGCGGAGGCATTAACCCTTTCCAAGGTTTACCTGTCTCACCGTTTCTGATGCCGGGAGCATGTAGCGGGACTTTCTTGTATTTTCTTCCTGTTTCTTCTTCTGTGTAGGTATATTCCTTTTTAGCTCTTTCATCCGTCCACTTTTCAATTGAACGATTCCAAACATACTCATCTGAGTTTGTATAAAAGATTATATAATCAGAAACATCCCCATAAGTCTTACGGGTGTAATTTTTGGGATTGCATTTCTTACGAGTTATCCAGTTTTTAAAGTTCTTAGAGCCGAATACTTCATCCATTATTACCTTGATATAGAACGCCATGTTCTCGTCAAGGTGAACATAGATTGAACCATCTTTGGCAAGCAACTCCCGCAATAAGACTAGCCGCTCGCGAATGAACTCTATGTAATGAGCGCCCGCTAAAATGTCTGTGTAGGCATCGTTCTGTGAACGTGACTGAAACACGCTTTTGGTGGCATATGGAGGATCAATGTATATCAGCCGAACTTTACCCTTATATTCAGAAAGGAGCGCAGCTAATATTGTAAGGTTGTCGCCATAATAGAGCCTATTTGATGATTTCCCTTTAGATTGCCAAAGCACCTCAACATTAGCCGGGCTTGTAGCTAAAATAGCCTTTTCATCTTTCTTGCCTTCATAATTAAGCGATACATCTAAGCTGGTATGCGAGACATCCGTCGAATGATGTCCGTTTCCGTTCCACTTGCTCTTTGATAGGCCAGCGGCCATTACTCTTTTTCTCCCTTACTATATAACCAATCAAGTGTCAGCCGTTCTGGAACCATTCTCAATGTTAAGACCTTTACTTTGTCCTTATACCTATCTTCGATTGCTGCGTAGTCATTCCACATCGAGCCGAGAAGTAATCCGGGGCCATCGTTGAGAAAAATCACTTTCGTTCTCAAGCCGTGTTCTTTTGCATATCGCAAGATTTCGTCGGCAGCATCCCTGTATTGGCCTGGTCTGTCATCCTCTTGCGCCCCACCCCGGTCAGAATCATAACGGGCTAATCCGACTGCTAATATTTCTTCTCCCTTTTCATCATATACAACTACATCAACAGGCCGATCCGGTTTTGGATAGTCTTTAAATATTTTTCCCATCAACACATCTTTACCAGCTCGCTCCGGACCTTTGACTACGAGCGTCGGATACTTAGCTCGAAACATTTCAAAGAAGCGTTCCGTAAGGTCATAGCCTTTCTTGCCTCGGTCTTTGTATTCCCACAGCAAGGCACATAAGGCTTCATCGGGAATTGGTCTTGTTAAAAAAGCGGCTTGTACTTCTTGTATCGCTCTGAATTCATCTCCAAATGTCCTGACAATCTCTTTAGCCTTGGATTTGACCTTCAGCATTTCAACCGGAGTTCTTGGGCTTACATACTTGCGGAATACCCGCGCGAGTTGAATCCGCGACCAGCCATCTCCAATTTCGTTAATTTGTTCAAATAGCCGAACAGAAGATTCAGAGGTTTTCAGTAGTTGACCAAACAAAACCAATATAGGCTCATACAGGATACAGGCATCTTTAAGAATGTCCGGGTAATATTCACCTGTCGCAAGTGTAATCCAGTTAAATCCATCTATTTTGTAATCGGCAAATGATTCACGTTTTGCTGGTTCTTCTAAAGTCGCCTCAATTCCTTCGGGAGTAACTGGAAGTTCTTCAGCCATTCAGTACCTGCTTTTGAGAATTGTCCTTTAAGAACTAGGAAAGCGGCAGGAGTATAACAAAAACAAGCGGGCTTTAAGAGGCGGTTGTCTTTTGATGAACTCAAGAGGCAACCGCTTTTGCTTTTCCCGGTTGAAGATTTTTGTTAGCGTCTCCCTGCATGATTCCAATCGCCGAAGCCATCCGCATCGTCGAGGAGCAGACGCCGCGCCTGCCCGCGGAGACCGTCGCGCTCGCCGGGGCGCGCGGTCGCGTGCTGGCCGAAGACGTGGTGGCCGACACGGACTTGCCGCCCTTCAACCGCGCCCTGATGGACGGCTACGCCGTGCGCGCGGCCGACACGGAAGGGGCGACCGCGCTTGCGCCCGCGCGCCTCGCGCTCGTGGGTGAAGCGGCGGCGGGCGCGGGTTGGCGCGGGGAGTTGCGGCCGGGCGAGGCCGTGCGGATCATGACGGGCGCGCCCGTACCCGCCGGCGCGGACAGCGTGCAGCAGGTCGAAGTGACACGCGAGACGGAGGGCGGCGCGTGCGTCGAGATCGAGCGGGCGACCGCGCCGGCGCAGTTCATCACGAAACGCGCGACGGAGATCACGCGCGGCGAGACAGTGCTGCGCGCCGGGGAGACGATAGGCGCGTCGGCGATGGCCGCGCTGGCGTCTTTCGGTTATGCGAGTGTGCGCGTCGGGGCGCGCCCGCGCGTCTCCGTGCTGGCGACCGGATCGGAGTTGGTTGACGTGAGCGCGCAGCCCGGCGCGGATCAAATTCGCGACTCGAATACATACTCGCTGCTCGCCTACGCGGAAGCGGCGGGCGCAAGAGTCGAGCACGCGCCCTTCGCCGGAGACGACGCGGAACTGCTGCAACGCGTGATCGCCGAAAGCGCAGAGCGCGCCGACGTGCTGGTGCTGTCGGGCGGCGTCTCGATGGGCGTCTATGATTTCACCAAGACGGCGCTCGGGGCGCTCGGCGCGGAAATATTTTTCGAGCGCGTGAGTCTCAGGCCGGGTAAGCCGACCGTCTTCGCGCGTCTCGGCCGGACGCTCGTCTTCGGGCTGCCCGGCAACCCCGTCTCCGTCTCCGTCACGTTCAACCTGTTCGCGCGCACGGCGATTCGCGCCATGCAGGGCGCGAGCGAGGCCGCGCTCGCGGAAGAGTATGCCGTGCTCGGCCGCGACGTGCGCGGCGCGTCGGAGCGCGCGAGTTATCTTCCCGCAGAGCTTCGCGCGGACACGGCCGGCCGGCTCGTCGCCGAACCGCTGCGCTGGGGCGGCTCGTCCGACTTCGTTGCGTTCACACGCGCCGACGCGCTCGTCATCGTCGAAGCGGGCGCGCGGACGATTGCAGCAGGGACAATCGTGCGCGTCGTGCGGCTGCCCGCCTGAGTTGAAGTTCAAATAATGCGCAGACGACAAAAGGCGTCCTCGCCGTGGAAGCGAGGACGCCTTTGCCGTTTTGCCAAGGAGACTTGCGGGTGCGTGAGTTATTTAGGCATCACGACCGTGTCAATGACGTGGATGACGCCGTTCGACTGGTACACGTCGGCGGTCGTCACCATCGCCGTGCCGCCTTTTTCGTCCGTCAGCATGACGCCGTTGCCATGCATCATGGCGGTCAGCGTGCCGCCGCTCACGGTCTTGAAGGTGGCGCGGCCGCCGCCCTTTTTGATGGCCTGCGCGATCTTCTTGGAATCCATCTTCCCGGCGACGACGTGGTAGGTCAAAATCCTGGTGAGCATCGCCTTGTTCTCAGGCATGACGAGCGTGTCAACCGTGCCCACGGGCAGCTTGGCGAACGCGTCGTTGGTCGGCGCGAAGACGGTGAAGGGGCCTTTGCCCGACAACGTCTCGACGAGACCGGCGGCCTTGACGGCGGCCACGAGCGTCGTGTGGATCGGCGACTCTATCGCGTTCTCGACGATTGTTTTCGTCTTGTACATCGCCGCGCCGCCGACGGTCGGGTTGCCATTCATCTTCTTACTGTTATTCATCATCTGCGCGGAGGCAGTCGCGCCCGTCACGGCCAGAGCGAACATGCAGAGCATCAAGTTCAGGAAAGTCTTCTTCATTTTTTGTCCCTTTCGATCTTCAAACTGTTTGGAATTGCTCTCGATGACACGCCTCGTCGCTATGCCCGCACGGTACACCCGCACGCGCCGCTACCGCGTCTCATCGAACGGAAAAATTTTCGTCGCGCTCGAACCATCAATCTCAATCAATGTTTGTCTCGCGCGTCTGTGGGAGTTACGGGGGCGGGCGGCGCGGCGGTTTTAGTTTTCGCGCATGAAAAGTCGCCGGACTCTTGCTTAACCGTCACGTTTTGATGTTTAGTTTGTCCGCATGAAAACTTTCGGTGAGTCCATTACGCCTGACGCGGCCGAAGCCGCGCCGCCGCGCGACCAGGCGACGGACGCGCAGACCGAGCGCGAGGCCGTGCCGCTCGCGCACGAAGCGATTCACGAGACGGTGGCGCGTGTGCTCGGCGCGCAGGCGGCGCGCGGCACGCTGCTCGACGTTCCGGCGGGCGAAGGCGCGCTCGCCGCCCGGCTCGTGCGCGCGGGCTTCGAGGTTCGCTGCTGCGATCTCTACCCGCAGATTTTTCGCCTGCCCGGCGTCGAGATCAAAGGCGGCGACCTCTCGGCGACGCTTCCCTACCCGGACGAAAGTTTCGATTTCATCACCTGCGTCGAAGGGTTGGAGCACATCGAGAATCCGCAACAGGCGGTGCGCGAGTTCGCGCGCCTGCTCCGTGCGGGCGGCCAACTCGTCGTCACCGTCCCCAACATTCTCAACATCGAGGAGCGCATCAAGTGGCTGCTCCACGGCTACACCTCGCACTTCAAACCCATCTCGCGCGAAGCCCTCGCGCGCGTGCGCGCCCAGCACGGCGCGTTGGAAGAGATGGCGCTGCACATCAACCCGATCTCTTACGCGGAGCTTCGCTACACGCTCGAAAAGTATGGGTTCGAGATCGCACGGCTCTATCGCGACAAGCCGAAGACGCACCTCTGGCTCTATTGGCCGCTCGTCGCCCTGATCCGTCTCGTCGCGCGCTTCTCTTCTGCAGACAAACGGCGCGAGCGTTGGACTGAGGAGTTGCAGTCCGACGAAATCCTGCTCGGCGGGAACACCTTGATCGTCCACGCCGTCAAAGGTTCAAACAAAGGATAAACAGATGAGCAAACTTTCCCACATGGACGCCGAGGGGCGCGTGGCAATGGTGGACACGAGCGCGAAGGAGACGACCGCGCGGCGCGCTCTGGCGTCGGCGCGCGTGTTGATGTCGGCCGAGACCGTCGCCGCCGTGCGCGCGCATCGCACGCCGAAGGGCGACCCGCTGGAGACGGCGCGGCTCGCCGGCATCATGGCCGCCAAGCGCACCGCCGAACTGATCCCGCTCTGCCACCCGCTCGCGCTCACGCACATCGAGGTGCGCGCTCGCATCGAGGACGCGGGCGTCCTTATCGAAGCCGAAGCCGCGACGCGCGCCGGGACGGGCGTCGAGATGGAAGCGTTGACCGCCGCCTCGGTCGCGGCCCTGACGGTCTACGATATGTGCAAGGCGTTGGACAAGGCCATGACGATTACGGATGTCAGGCTGGAGCGGAAGACGGGCGGCAAGTCGGGCGACTACGAAAGACAGGGATGAGGGATGAAGGATGAGGGATGAAACGGGCGGAACTTAAGATTTGCGCGCAGCGTTTATAGTTGTGCCTCCGGGAGTTGCGCGCGCCGCGCCGGTTCTTTCACCTTTTTACTTTTACGTTTTTCCGCCCTTCGTCGTAGAATGAGTTTCACCGAAAGCGGAAAAGTTTGGCAGTCGGTCGAGCGGAGAGTTTGAGATGAAAATGATGAGAATGAAGATCGCACACGACGCGCGCCCGCAGGCGCGGACGCTGCTCGTAGCCGCGTTGATCACGCTGGCGCTCTGGTTTCTTCCCTACACCAGCTTTTTGACTTACCCGTTCCGCCTCTTCGTGACCTTCATACACGAAGGCGGGCACGCGCTGGCCGCCGTCCTGACCGGCAGTTCCGTGCAAAGCCTGAGCGTCGCCATTGACACGAGCGGGCTGACCGAGACGCTGACGCCGCAGGGCGGTTTCTTCTCGCGCTTCTTTATTTCGAGCGCGGGCTATCTCGGCACAATAGCCTTCGGCGCGCTGCTGCTCTGGCTCGTGCGTCGCAAAGTCAAGGCGCGCGTCGTGCTGGTCGGCTCCGCGCTCGTCATTCTCGGCCTGACGGTGGTCTTCGGCTTCATCGCGCCGCTCGCGAATTTGTCGCTGCAACCGTTCACGGTGCTGGCGGGCGTCACGATCTCTGCCGGGCTTCTGGCGGCGGCGAAATACGCGGGCTTGCGCGCGGCCAATTTCCTCGTCGGCTTTCTGGCCGTGCAGTGCGTCCTGAATGCGGTGTTCGACTTGAAGAACGTCTTGTGGATGTCGGTCGCCACCAACCAGCAGACCGACGCGATGAACATGGCGGACGCGACGGGCATTCCGGCTCTCTTCTGGTCGCTCCTCTGGATCGGCATCGCAGTGCTTATTCTCTCGACGGCGATGCGCGCCTACGCCGTCAGCCGCAACAGCCCGAGCCAACCCGATCTTCCCTTTGAAGACCCGCTCGAAGTGTAGAGACGACGAACTTGAGCATCACATTCGAGAGGCCGCCGGACGACTCAGCCATCGCGCTGCTCGCTACCGGCGGCCTCTCGCCGTCTCCGGCAATCGAAGTCGCAATCGAAGCCGTGGCAACCGGGACGACGCTCGCCGCGCTGCCGCTCGGCGCGCATCTCATCCTGCGCTGTCGCAAAGACTGGCGCACCGCCACAGTCGTCCGCATCGAACTCGAAAAGATCACGCTCTCCGTCAGTTCGCCCACCGGACGCACCTACCGCATGAGCCGCCCGCCCGATGCCGCGCTCACTTTCGACAGACATATCCCGCTGCTCGACTCAGGCAAGCCTACCTGCTGGCGCACGGGGCTGGCGCGTTACGACGTGCGCTGGTGAGTAGCTTCTTTAAGTAGAAGAAAAAGCTCACGCAAAGGCGCAAAGGCGCAAAGGAAGATGATTTAGCGAGTGAGGTTCTTCAATCGCTTTGTCGTTGTCTTTCCTTTGCGTCTTTGCGCCTTTGCGTGAGCTTTTTCTTTTGACCCGTCGCCGTTTCGTTCGCGCGCCGAAACGGGTTATCATGTGTGTTTCGCCGGGAGACGAAATTGCTCTCTGTGCCGCCCGGCGTCTGCAATGAAACATGACTGAAGAAGCGATCACAGTGCGCGGCGCGCGCGTCAACAACTTAAAGAACGTAGATTTCACCATCCCCATCGAACGCCTGACGGTCGTGACGGGCGTCTCAGGTTCGGGCAAATCCTCGCTCGCTTTCGACACGATTTACGCCGAGGGGCAGCGTCGCTACGTCGAGTCGCTGTCGTCCTACGCGCGGCAGTTTCTCGAACGCATGGACAAGCCGGACGTGGACGAGGTGCGCGGCATCCCGCCCGCCATCGCCATCCGGCAGAAAAACTCCACGCGCAACCCGCGCTCGACCGTGGGCACACAGACGGAGGTTTACGACTACCTGCGCCTCCTGTACGCGCGCGTCGGCACGACCATCTGCCGCGTCTGCGGGCGCGAAGTACACAAAGACTCGCCGGACTCGGCCGCCGCCGAAACCCTCGCCGCGCTCGCCGAAGGCACGCGCTTTTACGTCCTCTTTCCGGCCGAAGCGGGTCTCAGAATCGAGTCCGCGAACGGCGACGGCGCGACGAAGAAGGGTGGCGCGAAGGCGCGTGCGAAGAAAAGCAAGGCGGGCGGCGAGGACACTGCGGGCGCGCTCAGTCGCCAGATGGTGACGGCGCACGTCATGAGCCTCATGCAGCGCGGCTTCACGCGGCTTTACGCGGACGGCGAGACCATCGAACTGCGCTCGCCCGACGACTACCGGCGCGCCGACTTCCGCGAAGTGTACGTGCTCGTAGATCGCCTCGTCGCGCGCGAGGACGTGCGCAGTCGCCTCACCGATTCGCTCCAAACCTGCTTCGTCGAAGGGCACGGCACCGCGCTCGTCCAGACGGCCGAAGACGCGCCGCGCGCGCTGAAATTCTCCGAGCGTTTCGAGTGTCGTTACGACGGCACGGTCTACGCGCAACCCGAACCGCGCCTCTTCAGTTTCAACAACCCGTTCGGCGCGTGCCCCACCTGCCAGGGCTTCGGCAACACCATCGGACTCGACATCAATCTCGTCATCCCCAATCCCCTGCTCTCGATTGACGAGGGCGCGATTGAACCCTGGACGAAGCCGCAGCACGAGTGGGCGCGCACGGAACTCAAACGCTTCGCGCGCTCCGAAGGCATCCCGACCGATGTGCCTTTCGCCGAACTCACGCGCGCCGACCAGCGCGCCATCGTCGAAGGCAAGGGACACTGGGGCGGCGTCCACGGCTTCTTCGCGTGGCTGGAGACGAAGAAATATAAACTGCACGTGCGCGTCTTCCTCGCCAAGTATCGCGGGTACACGCGCTGCCCCGAATGCAACGGCGGGCGTCTCAGGCAGGAAGCGCGCGACGTGCTGGTCGGCGGGCAGACGCTCCCGGCCGTCTGTGCGCTGCCCATCAAAGAATCGGCCGTCTTCTTCGACACGCTCCAACTCTCGGACGAGCAGGCGGCCATCGCAGACAAGGTGCTCTTTGAAGTGCGCCGCCGCCTGCGCTTCCTCGTGGATGTCGGGCTGGATTACCTGACGCTCGACCGCCTCGCCTCGACGCTCTCAGGCGGCGAAGCGCAGCGCATCCAACTCGCCACCAACCTCGGCTCGGCTCTCGTCGGCGCGCTCTACGTCTTGGACGAACCTTCAATCGGGCTGCACCCGCGCGACAGCGAGCGGCTGATTAAGTTGCTGCACAATTTGCGCGACATCGGCAACACCGTCCTCGTCGTCGAACACGACCCCGACATGATGCGCGCCGCCGATCACATTCTGGACGTAGGCCCGGCGGCGGGCGAACTCGGCGGGCGCATCGTCTTCGAGGGCGACTTCGCCGGGCTGTTGAAGGATTCGGCGACGCTGACGGGCAAATACCTGCGCGGCGAGGCCGAGATCAAAGAGCCGAAGCAGCGGCGCACGGCGAAGAAAAAGAAGCTCTCCGTGCGCGGCGCGAGCGAACATAATTTGCAGGGCGTGGATGTGGACATCCCGCTCGAAATGTTCGTCTGCATCACGGGCGTGTCGGGTTCGGGCAAGTCCACGCTCGTCCACGAAGTCCTCTTCGCCGGTTTGAAAAAGCAGCGCGGCGAATGGCAGGGGCACGTCGGCGCGTTTCAAAAACTCGAAGGCGGGCAGGGCATAGACGACGTGGTGCTCGTTGACCAGTCGCCCATCGGGCGCACGCCGCGCTCGAACCCCGTCACCTACATCAAAGTCTACGACGGCATCCGCGAGGTGTTCGCCGCGACGCGCGACGCGCAGGCCAAAGGGTTCGACGCCTCTTACTTTTCCTTCAACGTTCCGGGCGGGCGTTGCGACGTGTGCGAGGGCGACGGCACGGTGACGGTCGAGATGCAGTTTCTGGCCGACGTGGAGTTGGTCTGCGAAGAGTGCAAGGGCACGCGCTTCAAGTCGAACGTCCTCGACGTGCGCTATCGCGGCAAGGGCATCCACGACGTGCTCAACATGACCGTCCGTGAGGCTCTGACCTTCTTCCGCGACGTGAACAAGATCGCGAACAAGCTGCGCGTGCTCGACGAAGTGGGCTTGGGCTACCTGCGCCTCGGCCAGTCGGCGACGACGCTCTCGGGCGGCGAGGCGCAGCGCATCAAGCTCGCCTCCTTCCTCTCGAAACGCACGGGCGCGCGCACGCTCTACATCTTCGACGAGCCGACGACCGGCCTGCACTTCGACGACATCAACAAATTGCTCGCCGCCTTCCGCACCCTCGTCGAAGCGGGCGGCTCGCTCCTCGTCATCGAACACAACCTCGACGTGATCAAGACGGCCGACTACATCATTGACCTCGGCCCCGAAGGCGGCGACGCGGGCGGCCGGGTCGTCGCCACGGGCACGCCCGCCGAGATCATGCGGGTCAAAGAATCGCACACGGGTCGTTTCCTCAAAGCGCACCTCGCGCGCGCAAACGGCCACGCCGCCGCCAACGGAAAAGAATAGCGAAGGGATGGCATCCGAATGAGTCTGAAACAACGAATCATTGACGACATGATCGAGGCGATGCGCGCCAAGGATGCGCCGCGGCTCTCGACGCTGCGCATGGTCAAAGCCGCGATGATGAATCGCCAGATCGAGAAGGGCGGCGAGTTGACCGATGAGGAGCTGGCGAAGATGTTGCAGTCGCTCGTCAAACAGCGTCGGGATTCGGTCGAACAGTATGAGCGCGGGGGGCGCGCCGAGTTGGCGGCGAAGGAGAGCGCGGAGATTGAGGTGATCGAGGCATATCTGCCGCAGGCCGCGACGCGCGAGGAGATCGAGCAGGCCGTCGCTGCCGCCGTCGAGGAGACGGGGGCGTCTTCGATGAAGGAGATGGGCGCGGTGATGAAGGCCGCGCAGGCGCGTCTCGCCGGGCGCGCGGCGGACGGGCGCGTGGTGAGCGAGATCGTCAAGGCGAAATTGGGGTAAAACTTGAGAAAAAAGGGCAGAGGGCAAGGGTTGAGCGGGAAAGGAAGGACGGGTTAATTGTGACGAAACGCGCTATTTGACTGTTTTACCCTTCCCCGCGCCCCCTTCCCCTCTGCCCGCCTCTTTTTGCTTCATTCCGCTTTTGCCCTTTTTCGCGTTTCCCCTTATAATCCGTCTCTTGCTCGGAGCGCGGTGGCGTTGTCCAGTGGGTTCACGCCCACTTTTTATTTTGGGAGCAAGCAATTTTTGACATCAAGGGGCGGGTGAACGATGGAAGCTGCGGAGATCGAGGGGCGGATTCGCGAAATTGTCGAGCGCGTGGCAGTCGAACACGGGCTGGAACATGTCCACACGGAGATCGGCGTGCTCGGTCGCAACGCGGCCGTGCGCATCTTCATTGACAAGCCCGGAGGCGTGACGCACGAGGATTGCGCCACCGTCAGCCACCACGTCGGGACAGTGCTTGAGGTGGAAGACTGGGTGAATTCGGCCTATACGCTGGAAGTATCCTCGCCCGGCCTGGAACGCGGACTCTACAAGCGCGCGGACTACGAACGCTTCGCCGGGCGTCTCGCCAAAATGAAATCGCGCGAGGCCATCAACGGCCAACGCAACTTCAAAGGTCGCATCGTCGGCGTCGAAGGCGACAAGGTGGTGTTCGACGACAACACGAACGGGCGCGTCAAAGTGCCGGTCGCAAGCGTCGTCAAAGCCAACCTCGAAATTGACGTGGAAGAAGAATTTCGGCTCGCGGCCGAGCGTGAGAAAGCCGCCAAGCAGGGCGGCCGGAGTTAGTACAACTGAATAACAACTGAATAGGAAGAGATGCGGGGTACGCCTGAGTGCCGGACGCGGGTCGCACGCGAGGACACGGACAAGGCATCTAATACCCGGCTACTAAAATTATGAGTGCATCCATCGGGCAGAGCATTGACGCGCTGTGCAAAGAACACGGCATTGACCGCGAACTCGTCATCGAGGCGATGAAGGAGGCCGTGCGCGCGGCGGCGCGTAAGCAGTTCAAGTCGGGCGAGGAAATCTACGTCGAGTGGAGTTCGGAAACGGGGATCGAGTTGTTCGCCTCGAAGGTGGTCGTCGAGGAAGTGACCAACGAGGCCAGGGAGTTGTCGCTCGCGGAAGCGCGCGAGATGGCGGGCGACGAGGTGGACGTGGGCGACGAATTGCAGCTTCCCCTGCCGATGGAGGAGATGGGGCGCATCGCGGCGCAGACGGCCAAACAGATTCTCTTTCAGAAGGTGCGCGACGCTGTGCGTGCCAACGTCTACGAGCAATACATAGACAAGGTCGGCGACCTCGTCAACGGCTACGTCAAACGGTTCGAGCGCGGCGACATCATCGTTGACCTCGGCACGGTCGAGGCGATCCTCTACCGCAAAGAGCAGTCGCGCGGCGAACAGTGGGGACAGGGCGAGCGCATCCGTGTCGTCATTAACGACGTGGCGAAGGAAGCGAAAGGCCCGCAGGTGGAAGTCTCGCGCACCTCGCCGGAACTGTTGCGCCGCCTGTTCGAGATGGAAGTGCCTGAGATTTACGACGAGACGGTGATCATCAAGTCGGCCGTGCGCGAGCCGGGCGAACGCGCGAAAATCGCCGTCGCCTCGAACGAGCGCGACGTAGACCCGGTGGGCGCCTGCGTCGGCATGAAGGGGTCGCGCGTGCAGGCCATCATCAGGGAGTTGCGCGGCGAGAAGATAGACATCATCGAGTGGTCGGACGAGCCTTCGGTGTTCGCGGCGAACGCTTTGTCGCCCGCGAAAGTCAACCAGGTGCGCATCACGGACATCGAGCGCAGGCAGATGGAAGTGATCGTCAACGAG
This sequence comes from Pyrinomonadaceae bacterium, assembly GCA_035296445.1. Classification (GTDB taxonomy): domain Bacteria; phylum Acidobacteriota; class Blastocatellia; order Pyrinomonadales; family Pyrinomonadaceae; genus JAIVJZ01. The sequence continues at coordinate 31,487 of DATHAZ010000024.1, forward strand.
GATCAGTTGAGCCTCGCCATCGGCAAGCGCGGGCAGAACGTCAGGCTGGCGACGAAACTCGTCGGCTGGAACATAGACATCCGCAGCGAAGAGGAACTCAAGAAAGAAGTCGCCGAACAGATGGGCGCGCTCATCGCTTCGGGCGGCGCAGTTCCCCTGACCGCGCTCGAAGGCGTGAACGCGGCCACCACCGCCGCGCTCGCCGAACGCGGCATCGAAGACATAGACACGCTGGCCGCC
>DATHAZ010000025.1:0-7753 GCA_035296445.1 Pyrinomonadaceae bacterium
CACGCGCGGCGAGACGCAGGCCATCGTCACCACGACGCTCGGCACGAAAGAGGACGAGCAGTTCATGGACGATCTGGAGACGGGCGAGATCAAACGCCGCTTCCTGCTGCATTACAACTTCCCGTCCTTCTCGGTCGGCGAAGTGGGCCGCTTCGGCTCGACCAGCCGCCGCGAGATCGGCCACGGCGCGCTGGCGCGTCGCGCGCTCGAACCCGTCCTGCCGCATGAGAGCGAATTTCCCTACTCGCTGCGCATCGTCTCGGACATCACCGAGTCGAACGGATCGAGTTCGATGGCGACCGTCTGCGGCGGCAGCCTCTCGATGATGGACGCGGGCGTGCCCATCAAGTCGCCGGTGGCGGGCGTCGCGATGGGACTCGTGATGGAGGGCAACAAGTACGCCATCCTCTCGGACATCGCGGGCGCGGAAGACCACTACGGCGACATGGACTTTAAAGTCGCGGGCACGCGCGACGGCATCACCGCCCTCCAGATGGACATCAAGATCGGCGGCATCAACGCCATGATCCTGCAAGAGGCTCTGGAACAGGCGCGCAAAGGTCGCCTGCACATCCTCGCCGCGATGGAGCAGGCTATCGCCACGCCGCGCGAGGAGATGTCGGAATACGCCCCGCGCATCATCCAGATCAAGATCAACCCGGATAAGATTCGCGACGTGATCGGACCGGGCGGCAAGATCATCCGCTCCATCGTCGAAGAGACGGGCGCGAAGATTGACGTGGAAGACGACGGCACGGTCTCGATTGCCACGGCCGACAGAGAGGCCGCGCAGGCCGCCGTGGATCGCATCCGCGGTCTGACGGCCGAGGCCGAGATCGGCGCGACTTACGTCGGCACGGTCTCGCGCATCGTGGACTTCGGCGCGTTCGTCGAAATCTTCCCCGGCACGGACGGCCTCCTGCACATCTCCGAGATCGCCAACCACCGCGTCCGCGACGTGCGCGACGAACTCAAGGAAGGGCAGCAGATCATGGTCAAGTGCATCGGCAAAGAGGGCAACAAAATCAAGCTCTCACGCAAGTCCATCCTGCGCGACGAACAGCAGAAGGCCGGCGGCAACGGGCACGAACCCCAGGGCGACGACGAGTAGGGGGCTGCCGACCGCCTCCCTGCGGTTTCAACTCCGGGGCTTGCACCGGCCGTGCAAGCCCCTTTTTTGTTCTAATACATACGTTTAGGCCGGATTTATTGTCTCGCAAAATTGGAAGAGATAGGCTATTGTGTCTTTCCTTTTAATGCAAACGACCCCACAGCGGAATTTCTCAAGGGTTTCCGCAAGGAGTCGCATCTAAAAAAGTCATTATTTCGCAGTAGTTACGGGAAGCCAAGGAGGACGACCATCACGATGAAGCATCAAGCCATACGCCCAGCCGCTCTGATGCTCAGCGTCTTGCTCATAGCCGCCGTGCCGGCGCAAGCGGGCACGATCAGTTTCGGCGATGTGATTGCGCTAGCGACAGTTAACGGCCAGAGTGGTCGTCAAACCATAGACCTCCGGCTCCGCTCCGTCACGCAGCAAAACGGTGGGCGCACGACCGCGCAGAACCCGCGAACTTCTTCCGCCGGTAATAATTCTCAGGATCGTGGAACGGCTCAGACGCCCACGGCCGCCGCCCCCGCGGGCAGCGCGGATACCAGTATCACGGGCACGACCGTGGCGGTGCAGCAACCCGGCTCCGTTCAGGTTGAGACCATCGAACTCGGCGACATACAGGGGACGATCTGCGACTGCGGCGAAATCGCCGCGCCGCCCGGCGGCTTCCCGAAACTGCCGTTTCTGGCTCTGGCCGGCATCCCGCTCCTGTTCCTCGGTGGCGATGACGACATCCCGCCGCTGGAGACTTTCCCGACGCCGCCGCCACCGCCGCCGCCGCAAGTGCCCGAACCGGCCACGCTCCTGCTGCTCGGCAGCGGACTCGCCGCCCTCGGCGCGGGCGCACGCCGCCGACGCGCCACCCGCTCCGGCGACAAAGACGACGAAATTCCGGATGTGAGGGAGGCCTGAAGATCATGTCGAGACACATAGCGATGATCAACGCCGCCGTCACCACCCGCTTTAAATTATCTCTGCTCGCATGCGCCCTCTTACTCGTCTCGGCCGGCCTGTCGGGCGCGGGAAGCGTCTACGCGCAAAACGGGCGCGCGGTGCAAAACGGGCGCATCGAAGTTTCGACGACGCCCGCCGGCTATCCGCTCCTGATTGACGGCCGCGCGGTCGGCACGACGAGCCCGACCGTCCAGTTGTTCGAAGTCGAACCCGGCCGCCACACGGTTGAAATCCAGTTCCCGAACAACACGCGCTGGGTGCGCGAGTTCGACATTGCCTCGAACAAGAAGCAGTGTATCACGCTCAACTGGCGGCCGAAGACGATCAGCATCGAACGCCCGGCCATCGTCAAATCGCCCTGCCCGTACCCAGTCAACATCTCCGCCCCGGCCAGCGTGCGCGAGGGCGACATCATCACTTTCAGTTCCGACGTGAACTACGCAGGGCAGTCCGGCCTCAATTACACCTGGACGATCAGCCCGCCGAGCGCGCGCATCGTCAGCGGCGCGGGCACGCCGACCATCACCGTGGACACGACCGGCATCGGCAGCCAACGCGTCACCGCCATACTCGTCGTGGACGACGGCTCGGGCGAGCAGATGTGCCGTCAGCGTGCGCAGGCCGCAACCGCTGTAACGCCCGTCGCGTTGCCGCCCGTGCTGCCGAAGAGTTTTGCGGAGTTCCCGGTCATCTCCTTCAACGAAGACAAGGCCAACCTCGACAACTTCGCGGTGGCTTTGCAGGGCGAACCCGGTTCGCGGGGCTACATCATCGTCTACAGCGGACGGCGCAGCCGCGCCAATCGAGCCAACCAGCTCGGCGAACGCAGCCGCCAGTATCTCGTCAACACGCGCAACATTGACGCAAGCCGCGTCGTGATCGTCAACGGCGGCACGCGCGAGGCCGACTCTTTCGAGTTGTGGCTCGTCCCGCAGGGCGCGACGCCCCCGCAGCCGAGACCGCGATAAATTTAGTGATAAGCAACAAGTGACGGGTGACAAGTCAAAAGAACGTTGTTCGACTTGTCACCCGTCACTTGTTACTTGTCACTTCAAAAGTTGTGTGGTAACTAGAGCCGTGCGAGTTTCCCCCGTCAGACGGCAGCGCATTTCAACGCCTTTGATAAACCAGAGAGAACTCTGAAGGAGGATCGTTTTATGGGTGACGGAGATGGCGGCAGCGGCAGCACCGGAGTGGTGGCCGTGTTGGTGATTTTCATAATCGTGATCGTGCTCGCGCTCGTGCTTTTCGGCGGGCGGCTCTTCGGCGGCGGCAAGTCAACTAACGTTGATGTGAAAATCGCCGCGCCGGCCGCGCCTGCGAGCAAGTAGCGGCAAGTAGCGGCGAATAGCGGCAGGGAAGTTTTCAGGCAGGCACATACGCGGAAGAGAGGGACGCGCCGCCCATAGCGGCGAGCGCGTTTCTCTCTTCTTTTCATTTGCGCCGCACGGCTGCTAACATGATTGGTAAATAGTAAATGGCGAATGGTGAATGGGCGGCAACGCTTTTTCCATTCACCATTTACCATTCACCATTCACGGAGAAGATCATTGTCTGCACCGAACATCGAAACGATAGTCAGTCTGGCGAAGCGGCGCGGCTTCGTGTTCCCCTCGTCGGAGATTTACGGCGGGCTTGGCAGCGCGTGGGACTACGGCCCGCTCGGCGTCGAACTCTGCAACAACGTCAAGCGCGCGTGGTGGCGTTCGATGGTCTATGAACGCGACGACATGGAGGGACTCGACTCCTCGATCATACTCAACCGCGCGGTCTGGAAATATTCGGGACACGAAGAGACGTTCAGCGACCCGCTTGTTGACTGCCGTGAGTGCAACGCGCGCCTGCGCGCCGACAAACTCGACACCGCGGCGGCGCGTGCGGAAGGCGGCGACATCGCCGCGCTGATTCGCGACAAGGCGGTCAAGTGCCCGAACTGCGGCTCTACAAATTTGACCGAGCCGCGTCCTTTCAACCTCATGTTCCGCACACAACTCGGCGCGGCTTCGGCCGAAGACGACCCGGCCGCGCTCGCCTATCTCCGGCCTGAGACGGCGCAGGGCATCTTCATCAATTTTCATCTCGTGCAGCAGACGATGCGGCGTAAAGTCCCTTTCGGCATCGCGCAGATCGGAAAATCGTTTCGCAACGAGGTGACGCCCGGCAACTTCATCTTCCGCACGCGTGAGTTCGAGCAGATGGAGATGGAATACTTCGTGCGCCCCGGCGAAGACGAACAGGCGCATCAGGAATGGATCGACAACTGCTACAACTGGTACGCTTCGCTCGGCCTCAGCCGCGACAACCTGCGCCTCTACGAGCAACCCAAAGAAGAACTCGCGCACTACGCCAAGCGCACCGTGGACATACACTATCGCTTCTTCCCCGAACGCGCCGACGAAGAGAAGCACTGGGACGAACTGATGGGCATCGCCAATCGCACCGACTTCGACCTGCGCGCGCACTCGAAGAACCCCACGGACGCGGAGGGCAAACGCCTCAACCCCGACTCGACCGAAGACCTCTCCTACTTCGACGAGGCGCGCAAGGAGCGTTACTACCCTTACGTTATCGAACCGGCGGCGGGCGTCAACCGCTCCGTCCTCGCCTTCCTGATGGACGCCTACAGCGAGCGCACCAACGACAAAGGCGAGACGCGCGTCATCCTGAAGCTTCATCCCGAACTCGCCCCCATCAAAGTGGCAGTGTTGCCGCTTGCCAAGAACAAGCCGGAGATCGTCGGCATGGCGCGCGCCATCAAGCGCAGCCTACAGCCCGTCGTGCGCGCCGTCTACGACGACACGGGCGGCATCGGCAAACTCTACGCGCGGCAGGACGAGACGGGGACGCCCTTCTGCGTCACCGTGGATCACCAGTCGCTCGAAGACGAGGCCGTCACCGTCCGCGACCGCGACACCTGGGAACAGGAGCGCGTCAAGGTCGCCGACCTGCAACAGCATTTGCAGACACGCTTACTCAAGTGACAAGTGACAGGTGACGAGTGACAAGTTAAAACCAGAAACCTGCTCTTCGCCCGCCCCTTGTCTGCAACTCGTCACTTGTCACTCGTCACTTGTCACTTAAAAGTTATGGCTATCAGGAAACTAAACACGAAGCGCACGGATGTGCGGCTGCTTCTGGAAGCGGACGAGCCCGTCGAGTTGCCGCCCGCCGAGATCGAAGAGAGCGCGGTCGTCGTGCAGTTCGACAACGTGCGGCCGTTCGTCCCCGAACTGCTCGAAACTTTGCGCGCGGGCACGCTGGCCGAACTCGTCCCCGTCATGCTCGACGGCTCGACGTTCGCCATCCACACCCGTTCGCGCACCTTCTGGGTCAAACTCTGGCACGCCGCCGGCGGCGATCTCACGCGCATCGAACGCGCGCAGGTGATTAGCTGCCTGCCCTCCACGCGCGGCCTGCAAGTCATCGTCGGCGACGAGGACGAAGACGACGACTTCGACGACGAAGAGTTGGACGATGTCGAGTTTGAGGAAGACGACGAAGACGATGACGACGCCGCCGTACCCGTCAACCCGCAACCCGAAAGCTGATCTTCGATCTTTGTTTTTCCCTTTGCGACTTTGCGCCTTTGCGAGAAATAAATCTCACGCAAAGGCGCAAAGTCGCAAAGGAAGACAAAAGTAGTTTTGCGCGGACGCGCGACGCCTTTCACTTCGATGAGTAACATCCCTTCTAAAATTCGCGCTCTGGCCTTAGCCGTCCGCGAGGCTGGCGGGCGCGCCCTGCTCGTCGGCGGTTGCGTGCGCGACGCGCTCGCGGGGCGCGAGCCGAAGGATTGGGACGTGGAAGTCTACGGCGTCGAACCCGCGCGCCTGCGCATGCTGCTGGAGGGGTTCGGGCGCGTGGATGCCGTCGGCGAGGCGTTTACGGTCTACAAACTCGGCCACGACCTGGACGTGTCGCTCCCGCGACGCGAGCGCAAAGAGGGGCGCGGCCATCGCGGCTTCATCATCGAAGGCGACCCGCACATGACGGTTGCCGAGGCGGCGCGTCGCCGCGACTTCCGCGTCAACGCCATCCTCCTAGACCCGCTCACGGGCGAGGTGCTCGACCCCTACGACGGCCGCGCCGATCTCGCGGGCCGCCTCTTGCGCGCCGTCTCGCACGAGACGTTTGCCGAGGATTCCCTGCGCGTGCTGCGCGCGGCGCAACTGGCGGCGCGTTTCGAGTTCGACATCGAGGCGGAGACCGTCGAGTTGTGCCGCTCGATTGATCTGTCGGACTTGCCTGCGGAGCGCGTCTGGGGCGAGTTGGAAAAGTTGCTCCTGCAAGCCGCGCGGCCTTCGGTCGGTTTCCGCTGGCTGGCGAAGTTGAACGCCACGCCGCAACTCTTCCCCGAAATTCAAGCCCTCTCCGGCGTGCCGCAGGAATACGATTGGCACCCGGAGGGAGACGTTGACGTACACACGTGGCTGACGCTCGACTGCGCGCGCGAGTTGATTGACGACCTGCCTTACGCGAAGGCGTTGACGGTGATGCTGGCCGCGCTGTGTCACGATTTCGGGAAGCCGGCGACGACCGAATTTATTGAAGGCCGCATCCGCTCGCGCGGGCACGACGAGGCGGGCGTCGCGCCGACCGTGGCGTTTCTGGATCGTTTGAAAATCTACACGCTCGACGGCTACGACGTGCGCGCGCAGGCCGTCGAACTCGTGCGGGCGCACTTGAAGCCGGGCGAGTTTTACCTCAAGCGCGAGGAAGTGTCGGAAGGTGCGTTTCGCCGTCTCGCGCGCCGTTGCGAACTCGACCTGCTCTACCGCGTGGCGCGGGCGGACACGCTGGGGCGCAACGCCCCGTGGGTTCCGCGCGAGCGTTGGTTCGACGCCGTGCCGCAGGAGTGGTTCATCGCGCGTGCGCGCGAGTTGGCGGTGGAGACCCGCCCGCCCGCGCCGCTCCTGTTGGGGCGGCATCTGCTCGCGCTCGGACTCAAGCCCTCGCCGCGCATCGGCGAGATCACGCGCGCCGTCTACGAGATGCAACTTGACGGGCGCGTGCGCACGCTCGAAGAGGCGGAGGCGGCGGCCGGAAAGTTAATCGAGCCGGAAGTTGATTGAACGGGCGGGGGCGCGTGGGTTGCCCCGGCGGTGGGACGTTTATCCGAGCAGGCGCTCGTACTCGGTCTTCACGATCTCGTAACATTCGCACGAAGTCGCCTCCAGCCTTTCGCGGTCGGCGATGCGGATGTTGCTGCGGTCGTACTCGATGATGCCCTCGTTTTGGAGCCGTCCCGCGGCTTCCGTGATCGCGGGGCGGCGCGTGCCCAGCATGAGACTGATGAACTCCTGCGTCAGTTGCAACTCGTCCGTTTGCGCGCGGTCGTGGCTCGTCAGCAGCCAGCGCGCGAGCCTGCCGTCGGTGGGGTGGAAGCGGTTGCAGGCGGCCGACTGCGCGATCTGGATGATGAAGGCTTGCGTGTAGCGCAGCAGCAAATCTTGCAGCACCCCGCCCGACTTGAATTCGTTCCTGAGTGCGTCGGACGGTGTGCGCAAGGCTTCGCCCGGCAGTTGCACGATGGCTTCGAGCGGGGTGGTGACGCTCCCCAGCACGACGTTCAGACCGAACATGCCTTCGTTGCCGATGACCCCCACCTCGACGCCCGCACCGTTCTTGAAAGTGGAGATGACGGAGACCGACCCGCGGTTGGGGAAGTAGACGTGCGTGACGGGG
>DATHAZ010000026.1:0-10106 GCA_035296445.1 Pyrinomonadaceae bacterium
CCACCGCGTCGAACCGCGCGAAGTGGTCAACATCGGCGTCTTCAAAGTCGAATTCATACGCGCCTCGCACTCGCTCATTGACTGCTTCTCGCTCGCCATCACGACCCCCGCGGGCACGATCATCCACACGGGCGATTACAAAGTTGACGAGACGCCCGTGATCGGCGAACCGATTGACCTGCGGACGCTGCGCCGTTATGGGCAGGAGGGGGTGCTCGCGCTCCTTTCGGATTCCACGAACGCCACCGTGCCGGGGCGCACGCCTTCCGAGCGCGCCGTGATTCCCGCCTTCGAGGAGATTTTCGACGAGGCCGAGGGGCGCATCATCGTCGCCGCCTTCGCATCGTCCATCCACCGCTTGCAGATCGTCTTCGACGTGGCGCAGCAGTTCGACCGCAAGGTCTGCGTGCTCGGCCGCTCGATGTTGAAGAACGTGGAGATCGCCGAGCGGCTCGGTTATCTGGACGTACACGAGAACGAGATGGTTTCCTTGAACGAGGCGCGCAAAATGCCCGACGACGAGATCGTCTATCTCATCACGGGTTCGCAGGGCGAGCCGCGCGCGGTGCTGGCGCAACTGGCGTCGCAGTCGTACAAGGGTCTGAGCATCGAGGAGGGCGACACGGTGGTGCTCTCCGCGCGCATCATCCCCGGCAACGAGCGCGCCATCTCGCGCCTCATCGGCGACATCTACAAACGCGGCGGCAACATCATTGACGAGAAGCGACGGCTCATACACGTCAGCGGCCACGCCTCGCAGGAAGACATACGCATCATGACGGAGGCCGTCCGTCCGAAGTTCGTCGTGCCGATTCACGGCGAGTATCGCATGCTCTATCGCCACAAGGAGTTTGTCAAAAATCATCTCGGCTACGCGGACGAGAACGTCATCATGATCGAGAACGGCGACGTGCTCGAACTCTCGGCCGACCGCGCCACCGTCATCGAGAAGCGCGACGTGGGGCGCACCTTCATAGACGATTCCGGCTTCGAGGAGATCGGGCGCGAAACCGTGCGCGAGCGCAGGCAGATGGCTTATGACGGCGTGCTCACCCCCATCCTGACATTGAACGAAGAGACGGGCGAACTCGAAACCGCGCCGGAGATCATGGCGCGCGGCGTCGTCGGCGCGGACGGCTCGAACGGCTTCATCAAGAACTTGCAACGCATCATCACCGAGGCGGTTGAAAAAGCCCCGGCCTCGGAGCGGCGCGATCTGACGCTCCTGAAGGAACGCGTGCGCGTTGATCTCAAACGCTACATTCAGAAACAGACGGGCGCGCGCCCGGTCATCGTCCCGGTCGTCGTGCAGGTTTAACGCCCGGTAATTCTTCGCGCCTCCGGTTTTAACTTTGCGCCTTTGCGAGAACTGATTTCACGCAAAGGCGCAAAGACGCGAAAGAAGGCGCAAAGGTTTTTAATTCCGCCCGGTTCCGTCTCCGAATTCGATGAGTGACGCACGGCAAAACGAAACGGCGGCGGAACTTTTGCGCCGGACGCGGGTGGAAGTCGCGCCCGCGCCGTTCGTCCTCATCGGCATGCGACACGAGGATTGGACGCGCCTGCTCGAACAGCCCGAACTCAGCCCGCGCCCGACCGTGCCCTTCATGCTGCTGCGCGATACGAACGAAGTGACGCTGCTGGTGGAAGAAGAGGACTGGCTCGTGATGCGCCACGCCCTGCGCGAGGCGCGCGTCGAAACGGGATGGCGACTCGTCACGCTCGACATCAAACTCGACTGGAACGTCACGGGCTTTCTGGCGCACGTCACCGGGATACTCGCCGCCGCCGGAATCCCGCTCGGCGCGCTCACGGCCTTCTCGCGCGATCATCTGCTCATCAAACAAGACGATCTCGGACGCGCCTTGCGCGTGCTCGGCGAACACGTCGCGGAACTTTGCTGAGGGTGTGGACTTCAAGTGAACTGGTCGGAAAAGACAGTCTTGATCACGGGCGCGTCGAGCGGCATCGGCGAGGCTCTGGCCGTGGAGTTCGGGCGGCGCGGTGCGTCGGTCGGGTTGCTGGCGCGGCGCGCCGAAGTTTTGCGCGAGGTGGCCGGGCGTGTCGAGGCCGCCGGCGGGCGCGCTCTGGCCGTCGCGGTTGACGTGCGCGACGCGGGGGAAGTGAAGTCGGCCGTGGCGAAAGTCTCCGAAGGCTTCGGGCGCGTTGACGTGCTCGTCGCCAACGCGGGGAAGGGCGAGATCACTCTGGCGCGCGAGTTCGACATAGAGGTGGCGACCGAGGTGCTCTCGGTGAATCTGCTCGGCGCGATGAACTCGGTGGCGGCCGTGCTGCCGCAGATGATTGCGCGCGGCGCGGGGCAGATCGTCGGCATCTCAAGCCTCGCGGCCTATCGCGGCTTCCCCGGCTCGGGCGCGTACTGCGCGAGCAAGGCCGCCCTCTCGACCTTCTTTGAATCCCTGCGCGTCGAACTGCGACCGAGCAACATTTACGTGACGACGATTCACCCCGGCTTCATAGACACGCCCATGACGCGCGGGCGTAACCGTAAGATGCCGTTTCTACAGGACGCCGAACGGGCGGCGCAACTGATGCTCGGCGCCATCGAAGCGAGACGGCGCACCTATGCTTTCCCGTGGCAACTCGCAGCAATCGCGCGCGTCGGCCGCTGGCTGCCCGCCGCGCTCTACGACCGCATGCTCGCCCGCGCCAGCTTCCGCGAATAACAAATCATGAACATTCTACAGGCCATCATCATCGGTATCGTGCAGGGGTTGACCGAGTTCATCCCGATCAGTTCGTCGGCTCATTTGATCTTCGCCGCCCGCGCCCTCGGTCTCTACGAAGGCGTCGAGGCGACCCTTCGCGCCGAACAGACGACGGCCACCATCGCCGTCATCCAACTCGGCACGCTCTTAGCCGTGCTCGTCTATTTCGCGCCCGACATCTGGGCTATCACCGTCGCCTTCGTGCGCGATCATACCGCGTTGCTGCGCGGGCGCGTCTCGCGCGCACATGAGACGCGCGCGGCCGACGGCAATATCGAACAACGCCGCTCGCGTCTGTCGGACGACGCGCGGCTCGGCTGGCTGGTCATCATCGGTTCGCTGCCCGTCGCCATAGTCGGGCTGCTGTTCAAAAAACAGATCGAGGGGAGCTTTACGAAAAACCTGTGGGTCATCGCTACGATGATGATCGCGGTCGCGCTCCTGCTGGCGTTGGCCGAGCGCGTGGGCAAGCGTCGGCGGGAGATGAAAGAATTGGGTCTGGGCGACGCGCTCGCGGTGGGCGGCGCGCAGGTCCTGGCCCTGATACCGGGCGCGAGCCGTTCCGGTTCGACCATCATGGGCGGGCTGTTCGCGGGCGAGACGCGCGAGACGGCGGCGCGCTTTTCGTTCCTCCTCTCCATCCCGGCCATCGCCGCGAGCGGCCTGCTCGAACTGCGCGAGGCCGTCGAGAAACTTCCCGCAGGGAGCGCGCTGCCGCTCGTCGTGGCGACCGTCGTCTCCGCCCTCGTCGGCTACGCTTCGATCTGGTTTCTGCTGCGTTTCCTCCGCACCCACTCCACGGGCATCTTCATCGGCTACCGCCTCGTCGTCGGCGCGGCCATCCTGCTCCTGCTGGCGGGCGGTTTCATTCAACCCGCATAACCGCCGACGCATTCGCCGTAATCTCTCGTTTCGGTTACACTCTCTGTCGCCCCTGTTCCGCACAGTTGCCGTGCTGTTTTCTGATTTGTTTCAGAAGGGGGTCGAGAGATATTCGATGAACGACGAAACTAAAACCGAGCTGGAAAACTCTCCTTCGCAACGACCGCGCAGCCCGCGCGTTCCCGTCAACTTTCCCGTCGAACTCGAAGGCCGCTCGCCCGCGGGCGCGCCTTTCAAGGAGAGCGGCGAGGCCGTGCGCGTCTCGCGCGGCGGCGCGACTTTGATCGCCGAAGCCTCCGTCGAAATGGGCGCGATACTGCGCCTCACGCCGCCCTTCGGCCACCCGCTCGACGCCGAAGTCAACGGCGTCTGGAAGGACGAGGAAGACGGCCGCCAGCGCATCGGCGTCAAACTCCTTGACCCGAACGGTTGGTTCGCCGAGTAGAGATGCAAATCGCCAGCCCCAAGCCACAGTGGAGCGTGCGCGGCTACGACCCGACGCAGGCCGAGAGCTTTGCCGCGCGTCTCGGCGTCTCGACGGTCGTCGCCGGGCTGCTCGCGGCGCGCGGCATCGCAACGGACGAGGCCGCGCGAAAGTTATTACACCCCGCCTTCGACCAACTGCACGACCCAACCCTCATGCTCGGCATGGACGATGCCGCAACGCGCGTGCTCGGCGCGATTGACGCGGGCGAGCAGATTCTGATTTACGGCGACTACGACGTTGACGGCACGACGGGAACGGTCGTCCTGCGTCGCGCGCTGCAACTGCTCGGGGCGGAGACACGTTTCCACGTCCCGCACCGTTTCACCGAAGGCTACGGCATCCGCCGGGACGTGCTCGAACGCGCGCGCGCCGAAGGCTGCACGCTCGTCATCAGCGTGGACTGCGGCATCCGCGCGCACGAGCCGCTTGAGTGGGCGCGCGCAAACGGCCTCGACGTGATCGTCACGGATCATCACCTGCCCGATACGGAAGAGGGCGCGCCGCCCGCCTTCGCCGTCCTCAACCCCAACCAGCGCGATTGCAATTACCCGGACAAACATCTGGCGGGCGTGGGCGTCGCCTTCAAACTCGCGCACGAAGTTCTGCGCCGGCGCGGGCGCGAGAGTTTGATCAAGGGGTTTCTGAAGGTCGTCGCCATCGGGACGGTCGCGGATGTCGCGCCGCTCGTCGGCGAGAATCGCGCCATCGTCGCGCTCGGCCTGGCCGACATCGTTAACGCGACCAACCCCGGCTTGCGTGCGTTGATGGAAGTGGCGGGCTGCGGTGACGGGCGCGACATGCGTTGCAGCGATCTCGGCTTCCGCCTCGGGCCGCGCATCAACGCGGCGGGGCGGATGGACGCCGCGCGCGCCGTCGTCGAACTGTTCGAGACTACGGACGAGGCGGAGGCGCGTCGGTTGGCCGCGCATCTGGACGCGCGCAACCGCGAGCGACAGGTGATGCAACGCGCGATCACAGGGCGCGCCGTGGCCGAGTATGAGCGTAGCGGCGACTGCGGCGCGGTGGCCGTCATCGCGGGCGACGGCTGGCATCGCGGCGTGATCGGCCTCGCCGCCTCGCGCATCGCGGAAAAACTCGCGCGCCCCTGCGTCGTCATCTCGCTCGAAGGAGACCTCGGGCACGGCTCGGCGCGCAGCGTCGAAGGCTACCACCTGCTCGACGGACTCGCGTCTTGCGCCGAACTCTTCGAGACGTTCGGCGGCCACGCGCAGGCCGCCGGGCTTACCATCCGCCGCGAGAATATCGCCGCGCTGCGACGCCGCCTGCACGAGCACGCGAGCCGGTTGTTAGTTGACGCCGGGGAGTGCGCGCCCGTCGTCAAAGTTGACGCCGAGTTGCCCGCGCGCGCGCTTACGCCCGCGCTCGCCGACGAACTCGAACGCCTCGAACCCTTTGGCGCACAGTGGCCGCGCCCCGTCTTCCTGTCGCGCGACGTGCGCGTGGTCAGGGAGGCGCGCGTGCTCAAGGAGCGTCACCTGAAATTTGAAGTGGCCGCGGGGCAGGATGAACGCCCGGTCGAAGTCCTCTGGTGGGGCGGCGCGGAAGAGGCGGCAGCAACGCCGCGTGCGGGCGACCGCATCGAACTGGCTTACGCCGTGGAAACAAACATCTGGCGCGGCGAAAAGCGTTTGCAGTTGATCGTGGAAGACATGAGGATTGGTGAATAGTGAATAGTGAATGGTAAATGGTGAAAGGGGGAGACCGCTTTACACTATTCACCATTTACCATTCACTATTCACCCGCAAGAGATGCAGGAAGTTAGACGAAGAAGAGCGCCGACGTTGATCGGCTTGCGCGCGCGCGCGCCGTTGATTTTGCGCGTGCTGGCGTCGCTTGCGCTCGTCGGCAGTCTGATTTATGTGGGCGTCGCCTATTATCGCGGGCGCAACAATCGCCCGTTTCGTCTGATACCGGGCAAGGCCGAGTTATCAACCACGGTCGAGCGGCGGATCGAGAATTACGAGCGGCGCGTGACGGAGGGAAATCGCCTGACGATGCTCGTGCGCGCCACCGTCGCCACGTCTTACTCCGACGGGCATCACGAACTCGAAAACGCGCACATCGAATATTTCGCGGCCGGCCACGAACTGCCCGACAAGATTGACGCGCGACAGGCGATCTATTTCGTCGAGACGGAGAGCGCGGTCTTCAACGGCAACGTGCAGATTGAGACGCGCGACCGCCTCGTCGTCAAGTCCGAGACGGTCAACTACGACGTGAAGAACGAGCACGCGAGCGTGCCGGTGGCCGTGACCTTCGTGCGCGACAACATCGAGGGGCGTTCCGACAGCGCGGAGGTTGACGCGAAGAATAAGAGGCTCGCGTTGCGCGGCAACGTCGAGATCAACGTCAAGCCCGATGCCGCCGGTCAGGCGGCGCAGACGCCGGAGGCGGCCAAGCGCAACCGCCCCGTCAAGATTCGCGCTCCGCGCGGCGATTTCGATCAGGCGCGGATGCACCTCATCTTCAGCGGCGGGGCGACCGCCGAGCAGGAACAGGACGTGATGAGCGGCGAGACGCTGTCCGGTCTCCTCAACGAGCAAAAACGCCTGCGACGCATCGAGGCGCGCGGCAATTCTTACCTGCGCACGATGGACGCGGGGCGCGCGGCCGAAGTCAGTTCCGTCAACATGGATTTCAACTTCGACGCGAACCAGCAGTTGCAGGACGCGCTGGCGAGCGAGAACGTGCGCGCGCGCACGCTCGACGCCGACGCCGAAATGCAGCTCAACGCCCCGGCCAGTTTACGCGTCCTGTTCGCGGCGTCCGGCGAGCAGAGCCTGCTCAAAGAGATGCAGGCCGGGGGGCGTTCCGTCATCACGCTGGCCGCGCCGCGCTCGCGCGCAAACGATCCGCAGGCGGCGAATAAAAAGTTGACCGCCAACGCCGTCAACTTGTTCTGGCGCGCGACGGGCAAAGACCTCGAACGGGCGGAGGCCGTCGGCGATGCCGAACTCGTCGTCGAACCCGTGCAGCAGACCGCCCTCGCCGACCGCAAGACCCTGAACGCCCCGCGCTTCGACTGCATCTTCTTCGAGGCCGGAAACCTCGCGCGCGAGTTCAACGCCACGGGTGGCGCGAAGGCCGTCATCACGCCCGTGCAGCAGGGCACGCCGCGCTCCGTGCGCACGGTCACGTCGAAAAAGATGGTCGCCTCGTTCGCGCGCGACACGCAGGACGTGGACAGGCTCGACGCAGAGGGCGACGCGCAGTTCAACGCCGCCGACCAGAACGGGCAGGCCGAGACGGTCAGCTACACGGCCGCCGACGAAGTGGTGCGCCTGCGCGGCGGCGCGCCGGTCGTGTGGGACTCGCGCGCGCGCCTGAAAGCGACGGAGATTGATTCCGACACGCGCAGGAAAATTTCCTACGCGCGCGGCAAGGCGCAGACCACTTATTACAGCCAGCAGCAGACGAACGGCGCGACGCCGTTCTCGAAAGTTAAAAGTCCCGTCTTCCTCGTCTCGAACTCGGTCGAGTTTCAGCACGATTCCGGCGTCGGCATCTACACGGGCGCGGCGCGCGCCTGGCAGGACGATAATTTCGTGAGCGCGGACAAGATCACCCTGCGCCGCGACAACCGGCGAATGGAAGCGGACGGCCGCGTGCAGAGCGGCCTCTATCAGGCGCGGCGCAAAGAGGCTTCCGGCGCGCGCACGCTCGTGCCCGTCTTCGCCACCTCCGAGCGCATGTTCTACTCGGACACCGACCGGCTGTTGCGCTACAGCGGCAACGTGGACATCAAGCAGGGCACGGAGCGCATCACCTCCGAGGTGGCCGACGTTTATTTGTTGAAAGAGGCGGGCGAGGTCGAGCGCATGGTGGCCGAGCGCGGCGTCGTCGTCACGCAACCGGGCAAGCGCGCGACTGGCAACTGGGCGCAGTACAGCGCGGCCGACGAGACCGTGATGCTGACGGGCGAACCGGCGCGCGTCGAGGACGCGCAACAGGGCAACAGCGAGAGCCGCCGCCTGACGGTCTATCTGCGCGAGAACCGCGTCGTCTCGGACAACCCCGGCGGCGCGAATTCGACGGGGCGCGTGCGTTCTTCACATAGGATTAAGAAACAGTGAATGGTGAATGGTAAATGGTAAATGGATGAAGACAGGTTTGTGCCATTCACCATTCACCATTCACCATTTACCATTCACCATTTACCATTCACCATTTACCATTTACCATTCACCACGTTATGCAGACGGAAGAGATTATCGAGGCCACGGAGCGGGAGGCGCGTGTGAACCCGGGCGCGCGCTCTTCGGCGTCGCCTTCGCGACAGGCGTTGGCGGCGAGCGGCCTCGTTAAGTCTTACGGCAAGCGGCGCGTGGTGGACGGCGTAGCCCTGCACGTCGAGCCGGGCGAGGTAGTGGGTTTGCTCGGCGCGAACGGCGCGGGCAAGACCACCACCTTCTACATGATCATCGGGCTGGAGCGCGCCGATGGCGGCCTCATCCGTCTCGGCGACCGCGACATCACGAAACTCCCGATGTACCTGCGCGCGCGCCTCGGCGTCGGCTACCTGCCGCAGGAGCCTTCCGTCTTTCGCAAGATGACGGTGGCTGAAAACGTCCTCGCCATCCTTGAGACGATGGGACTCAGGCGGCGCGAGCGTTTCAAACGGCTGGAAGAGTTGTTGGAAGAGTTCGGCATCGCGCACGTGCGCAACACGCGGGGCGAAGCCCTGTCGGGCGGCGAGCGCAGGCGCACAGAGATCGCGCGCGCTCTGGCGACCGAGCCGCAGTTCATTCTGCTGGACGAGCCGTTCGCCGGGATTGACCCGAAGGCCGTGGACGAGATTCAAAAAATGATCCTGTACCTGCGCGGGCGCGGCATCGGGATTCTGATCACGGATCATAACGTGCGCGAGACGCTCGGCGTAACCGACCGCGCCTACATCATGGCCGAAGGACGCATCTTCCGTTCGGGCGCGCCGCTCGCCCTGACGGAAGACGCGGAAGTGCGGCGTCTGTACCTCGGCGAAAAATTCCGTCTGTGAAGTCGCTGCACGGAAGGCCGCGTTTAGGTTATAATCTACCTGTCACGCTGCTGAGAGCGTTTCAAGTTAACAACCCGTTAAAGTTTTAGCTCGATTTTCATCAGTATAGCTATGTCCGTTAAGCTCACAACCAGTCTTTCGCAACGACTCGTGCTGACGCCTCAACTGCGCCAGCGGATCGAGATGTTGCAGATGACCACCATCGAACTGGGTGAACTGATCCAGCAACAGTTGCTCGAAAATCCGGTGCTCGAAGAGGTGGTCGCGCAGGAAGAGAAGCGCGAGATCGAAGAGCACATCATTGACCAACTGGCCGGGGGCAACACCGATCTCGCCAACGACATGGCCGCGCGCGACGACATGGCCGCGCGCGAACCTCTCGAAGCTGAACTCAACGGCAATTCAAACGGCGCGGGCGACCTCGCCGCCATCGAGGCGGGTCTCGGCGCAGGCGAAGCCCCCTCGACCGAAGCCGCGGCTGCCGCCGGAGAAGAATTCGAGGGCGAAGCAGGCGAGCGCGACGCCGACGCCTTTGAGGAGATAGATTTCGGGCGCGAGTTTCAGGAGTATCTCGACCCCGGCTACAAGACGCAGGAGTTCGAGTACAAGGAAGACGGGCCGACCTTCGAGCAGTTTCTGACGCGCCCCGAGTCGCTCTCCGAACACCTGATGTGGCAGCTCAGCATGAGCCACGTGGACGAACGCGTGCTGCCCATCGCCGAGGCCATCATCGGCAACCTCGACCCGGACGGGCGTCTGAGCGCGACCAACGAAGAGATCGCCGAGTTCGGCGGCTGGACGGTGGAAGCCGTCGAAGAGGCGCGCCAGATCGTGCTCGGCTTAGACCCGGTCGGCTGCGGCGCGCGCGACGTGCGCGAATGCCTGCTCGTCCAACTCGAAGCGATGGGCGCAGGTCAGCGTCTCGGCGCGCAACTCATCCGCGAACACCCGCTCGCCGATTTGCAGCAGCACAAACTCCACAATCTTTCC
>DATHAZ010000027.1:0-92261 GCA_035296445.1 Pyrinomonadaceae bacterium
GCCTTCGCGCGGCGACAAATCTTTAAGCCGCAGAGCGTGGCGCGCATCCTGCCGGGCGTCGCGCTCATCTTCGTGCTCGTCTACCTGTCGGGCGCGACGCAGCCCGCCTGGCTGCTCATCTTCTCTCACCTCTTCTTCTTCGTCGTCGCGGCGATGGCCTGCCACGGGTTGTTGGCGGAAGACCGTCCCTCCGTCCGGCATCTCGCCGAGTTCTACCTGCTGATGAGCGTCGGCGGTGCGCTCGGCGGCCTCTTTAACGCGCTCGTCGCGCCCGCTATCTTCAACACGACGCTCGAATACCCGCTCGTGATTATATTCGCGTGTTTGCTGCTCCCGCGTTCCGCCGCCGGCGACGGCGCGCCCGACACGCCGCGCGAGCGTTGGCTCGATGCGGGCATTCCCGCGGGCATCGCGCTTCTGACGATCCTGCTCGCGCTCGCCGCCAGCCGTTTCGTGTCCGACTGGGTGCAGGGTCTCGCGCTCGTCGTGGGCGTGCCGCTCATCGTCAGTTATCTTTTCAGGCGTCGCCCGGTGCGTTTCGCGCTCGCGCTCGGCGCTTGTATGCTCGGCAGCAGTTTTCACGTCAACCTCAACCGCCGCACGCTCCTCGCCGAGCGCAACTTCTTCGGCACGCTGCGCGTCACTCAAGACAAGGGCGACGACCAACGCTGGCTCTACCACGGCACGACCATCCACGGGCGGCAATCACACGCGCTCGAACGCCACTGCGAACCGCTCTCCTACTATCACCGGGAAGGGCCGCTCGGCCACGTCTTCAAAACTTTCGACGCGCAATCCGCCGGCGGCCAGGTCGCCATCGTCGGCCTCGGCACGGGCGCGACCGCCGCCTACACGCGCGCCGGTCAACGATGGACGTTCTACGAGATCAATCCGGCCGTCGTCGAAATCGCGCGCGACCCCGCCTACTTCACGTATCTCTCTTACTGCGCCGCCGCGCCCATCGAAGTCTCGCTCGGCGATGCGCGCCTGCAACTGCAAAACGCGCCGCCCGCGCATTACGCACTCATTGTCCTCGACGCCTTCAGTTCCGACGCCATCCCCATGCACCTGATGACCGTCGAAGCCCTCGACCTCTACCTCTCCAGGCTCGCCCCCGGCGGCCTCCTCGTCTTCCACATCTCCAATCGCAGCCTCGACCTGCACCCGGTCGTCGCCGACCTTGCGCGCGCACGCTCTCTCGTCTGCCTCTCGTTCGACGACACGGCGCGCAACCAACCGGGCGGCAAAGAACCCTCGCAATGGGTGGTCATGGCGCGCCGCCCCGAAGACGCGCAGGCGCTCTCCGCCGACACCCGCTGGCAACCCCTCGAAGGCCACCCCGGCCGCCCCGTCTGGACGGACGACTTCTCGAACATCGTCACCATCTTCAAGTGGCGTTGATGCTCATATGATAATCGGCGGATTTTGCGGCTTCGGATTTCCTCTGCTCCCTCTGTGTGGTGTGTCTCTGCGATGGTGAATGACTATGAGAAGCATTCACCATCGCAGAGACACAGAGCGCACGGAGAGAGCACGGAGTAAGAATCAGGACAACAGACGGTTCCCCGTTCAGTCGGCAAAGGCGACCGTCAGTTCGCGCAAGGTGGCGGAATCGCTCGCATCGGCGGCGGTTGATTCATCGCGGTTGACGTGGTTGTAGAGGATGTCGCGTTGTTGCGGACGGAAGCCGGCGCGGCGTATGAGGTAGCGGAGCATCCTTTCGTCGGCTTCGTTGTGTGCGCCCGCGGCGGAGACGACGTTCTCCTCGATCATGATCGAACCCATGTCGTCCGCGCCGAAGCGCAGCACGACTTGGCCGAGCCTCAACCCCTGCGTCAGCCACGACGATTGGATGTGTTCGATGTTGTCGAGGAAGAGGCGCGAGACCGAGACCATCTTCAGATAGTCAACGCCCGTCGGCTCGTCCTTGATGCGGCGGCCGAGCGCGGTGTTCTCGCGTTGAAACGTCCACGGGATGAAGGCCGTGAAGCCGCCCGTCTCGTCTTGCAGCGCGCGTATGCGTTCGAGATGTCGGACGCGGTGCTCGGTGCGGTCGCCGATGCCGAACATCATCGTCGCCGTCGAGCGTAGGCCGACGCGGTTCGTGGCGCGCATCACGTCGAGCCACTCGTCGGTCGTGCATTTGGTCGAGACGCGCTTGCGCACCTCGTCGTCCAGAATCTCGCCGCCGCCGCCGGGCAAACTCGACAGCCCCGCCGCTTTCAGGCGCATCATGATCTCTTCGTAAGAAAGGCTGCTGATGAGATGAATGTTGTGAATCTCCGGCGGCGAAAAGCTGTGCAACTGCATCCGCGGATACTTCGCGTGCAGCGTGCGGAGCAGGTCTTCATACCACTCGATGCCGAAGTCGGGGTGCAGGCCGCCCTGCATCAAAATGCCCGTGCCGCCGAGCGCGATGGTCTCGTCAATCTTCTCGCAAATCTCTTCGACGGTGCGGACGTAAGTGTCGGGCTTGCCCGGCCGCCGGTAGAAGGCGCAGAAGGTGCAGACGACGTTGCAGACGTTCGTGTAATTGATGTTGCGATCAATGATGTAGGTGACAATGCCCGACGGATGCCTGCGCTTGCGCATCTCGTCGGCGGCGACGCCGATGCGCGCAATGTCGTCACACTCCAGGAGCGCGGTGCAGTCATCCGTGGTCAGACGCCCTCCGGCAAGCGCGCGTTCGAGAATGGGTTGGATGTCGGTCATAACGTTAATCAGCGGTTATAAAAATGTGCAGCGCGTTTGTTTAACTTCACTATTTCAACTTAATTTCAATTCATTATACGTCACGCGGCGCGCTTTGTTTGAACGTCGCCCGGCGCGTTTTGAGGGGCGGATTATGCACCGAGCATTTTCAAAGGACGCACGCCCTGTGTGAGTTTGTGCTTGTGCGCGAGGCGGAAAAACAGTTCGAGACCGGCGCGCATCTCTTCATTCAAGTCGAAGCAGATGTTCTCCGTCAGGTAGGAGCGCAGTTCGGCGCGCGGCAGGCCCAGTTCGCGCTCGTATTCCGCGACGATCTCTTCCAGGCGCGCCAGCCCCTCGTCGCGCGCGCCCGCAAAATCCACGCGCCGCACGGCCGCCGCCGCGGACTCGTGCGCCATCCACATCGCGAACACGAAGCCCAGCCCCGTGAACTCGCGCCACACGACGGCCAGATCGTACACGCGCAGATTCTCGCGCGCGAAGGTCATCGCCGGGTCGCCGATGACGAGCGCGGCGTCGTGCTCCGCGAGCATCGCTTTAACATCCGGCGACGCGGGCGCGGTCTGAACGTCACGCCCCACGAACTCGCGAAAGATGATCTGCACGAGCGCGGCCGAAGTGCGCGACGATTCATCGAGCGCGAGCGTCCGCACGTCTTTCAAGTCCTTGCCGCCGCGCATGACCAGCACGACGCTGCGCACGGCGCGGCGCGCGCCCACGCACACGCCGGGGACGACGGACACCTCCGGCAGGCGTTGATACTCGATGACCGGCACAAGCGCGGCCTCGACCAACCCGCGCGCCAGCATGTCGCCGCAACGCGCCGGGGCTGCGTCCGTCAAGAGCGCCACCTCGCGCGCCCTCTCGCCCCGCGCGAAACTCCAGATGAGCGGAGCCGAGTTCAAATAACTCGAAGCCGCCACGCGCGGCGCGCCTTCATGTTCCGTTATCTCCGAAATGGCTCTCACACTCCCGTCAGGCCAACCTTCACCCGGCCGCGCTCAACTTCGCGCGAGCAAATGCTAACGCACGCCAATCCACGTCGCAAGAAGTCGTGCGCCCGCTCAACCGACACCGCGTTGACAGCCCTCGAAAGCTGCCATTAACATGGCGAAGTGATGAGTGATGAGTGATGGGTGATGAGATAAAAACTTTTATCTTTACTCATCACTCATCACTCATCACTCATCACTTTTATGCCTATCCACGACATCAGCGTCGCCATTTCGCCGGAGACGACGCCGACTTATCCGGGCGACCCCGGCATCGAGATCGTCTCGTGGGCGGCCATTGCGCGGGGCGACGCCGCCAACGTCACGCTGCTGCGCTTCGGCGCGCACACGGCCACACACCTCGACGCCCCGGCACACTTCATCGAACACGCCCCGCAAGTCTCCGCGTTGCCGCTCGAAGTCCTGATCGGCGAGGCGCGCGTGGTCGAGTTGGGAGACGAGGTGCGGGCTATTGACGCGAGCCACATCGCCGCGCACGTCCCCGCGGGCACGGCGCGTGTGCTCTTCAAAACACGCAACTCGAATTTCTGGCGGGACGACGGCAAAGCCTTTCGCGAAGACTTCACATACCTCACCCCCGAAGGCGCGCGCTCTCTCAGCGAACGCGGCGTGCGGCTCGTCGGCATTGATTATTTGTCCATCGAAAAGTTCAGGTCGGAAACCTTCGAGACGCACACGACGTTGCTCTCGGCGGGGGTCGTCATCGTCGAGGGTCTGGACTTGCGCGGGGTCGCGGCGGGCAGCTACGAGTTGATCTGCCTGCCTTTGAAAATCGCGGCCGGGAGCGGCGACGGCGCGCCCGCCCGCGCCGTCCTGCGCACGTTTGATTAAAACGGCTCAAGCGTCGCGCGCGTCGGAAGGAGCGTCCGATGGAGGTAGTAAATCTCAGCGATAAGTTCAGTCTCTTTCAAGACTACTGGCAGCCCCGGATCGCCGGTGAGGTTAACGACGCTTATGTTAAGCTCGCCAAGTTGAAGGGCGAATTCCTCTGGCACAAGCACGACGCGGAAGACGAGTTGTTCCTCGTCGTCAAAGGGAATCTGACCATCAAATTAAGAGACCGCGATCTCCGGCTTGCGGAAGGCGAGTTTGCGATCATCCCCAGAGGCGTGGAACACATGCCGGTGGCCGACGAAGAAGTCCACGTCCTGCTGATCGAGCCGAAGACGACGCTCAACACGGGCGACCGGCAAACAAATCGCACCCTCTGCGAACTCGAACGCATCTGAACAATCGAGATGAACTCACCGAACGAGAAACGAAAAACATTCGCCGCCGAGCGCGCCCGGTTCGCGCGCCTGTCCATTCCCCAACTTATCGAATCGTTGTCGAGCGAGCGTCTGCGCACACGCTTTCTGGCCGAGATGTGCCTGCGTGACGCGACCGATACCTGACTCGGTTTCCAGCCTGCGGCTCCGCAGGCGGAACGCACGCGCGCGATTGAAGAGTGGCGCGCGTGGTGGCGCGAACACAGCCGGACGGGTAAAAAACGATGGACACGAAATCAAACCGAGGCGATGCCGGACGCGACTTGAAGGCCGCGCCAAACAATCCGGCCAACATGAATGAGCCGGGTTACAACGAACGCGTGTTCGAGATCGTGCGTCGCATTCCCGCGGGTCACGTGATGACCTACGGGCAGCTCGCGGAAATTCTCGGCGAGGGGTACACGGCGCGCACAGTCGGCTTCGTCATGAACAAGGCCGACGAATCCGTCCCGTGGCATCGCGTCATCAACGCGCAGGGCGCATGTTCCACGGGGCGCGTGCTGTTGCCGATGAATAAGCAGCAGCGCATGCTCGAAGCCGAGGGCGTGGAGTTCAACGCGCGCGACCGCTGCGACCTCGGCCGCTATCGCTGGACGCCGGAGGAGGCGCGCTTTGGTGGCGGCGACGAGGAGACCGACCGAGACGCGCAGCCGTCTCTTTTCGCCGATTGATAGTTTTCGAGTTTCGCTTGCAGGACGGGCATCAACTATGAACAACGACTCTCTCCAAACCCGCGCGCCTTACGAGATCAGCGAGCGCACCTATTCGGTCTCCACGCACATGGTGACGACGGCATTTGAGCTTCCGGGCTTCCGCATCACGCGAAACCTGGGGATCGTGCGCGGCATCGTCGTGCGCTCGCGCAACCTCTTCGTCAACATCGGCGCGGTCTTCAATTCGATGGTCGGCGGCAATATCACCGCGTGGACGAACCTCTGCGAGCAGACGCGCCGCGAGGCTTTCGAGATTATGGTGCAGCACGCCACCGAACTCGGCGCAAACGCCATCATCGGCGCACGCTACGACGCGACCGAGTTGGGCAGCGGCATCACGGAAGTTCTCGCCTATGGCACGGCGGTCATCGTCGAATCGAGCGACCCGTCGGGACTCTACAACTCTTGAGCGAAACCGCACTGACGCCCGAAAAGTTGAGCCGCCTGCGCGAAGGCATGACGCGCATCCCTTACGCGCACCTGCTCGGCATCAATTTTGAAGACGCCACGGGCGGCGCGGCCACCGTCTCAATGAGTGCGCGCCCGGAGTTGGAGCGCTTCGGCGGCATCATGCACGGCGGCGCACTCGCTTCGCTGGCCGACACGGCATCGGCCTTCGCCGTCCTCACCACGCTCGAACCCGGAGAACAGACCGTCACCGTTGACCTCACGCTCCATTACCTGCGCCCCGTGACCGAAGGCAAATTAACTGCCCGCGCACGCGTCGTTCGCGCCGGACGCCGCGTCGCCACCGTCTCCGTCGAGATTTCCAACGAAGCGGGCGCGCTCGTCCTGACCGCCCTGACCACCTACCTGAAAGTCAGTTAAGTTATCTATTTTCCTTAAGTAAGCTCGCCCGATGCGAAACGGCCGACGGGTCTCGCAACCACGTAAATGTGTCTTGTAAATATTCATAGACAAAACGTGTTAATTAATGCAAAATATGTTTTGTCTGAGCCGCTTCCAACGTGGCGGCTAGAGTTTCACATCCGCAGTTCCTCTTGAACGAGCCTCATCAGGTCTGCCCGGTCACTTAAGTCTCATGCTTTCTCTTTATCAAGCCCTACTTTCCCAACACTCCAGACAGTTGTCGCCAATGCGTTGCGCGGATCAGACGATTGCGCAACTGCATCGCTATTTCGAGGACGTAGTGTTGGAGAACAATCTGGCGGCCTTGGTGGTTGAGAGTTTGCCTTTGCAGGTTGAGCGTTCGCCGCGTTCGGCCGAACGCGTCCTGAAAGTCGGGCGGGCGGCGCGCCACGCCTTTTTCTTCCTCGCGCCCGAAGACGCCTACAACGAGATGCAGTTTCTCAACGAGGTGCGCGGTTCGATGCTGCCGTCGCGCGCGGCTCGAGGCGAGAACAACGAGCATTTCGTGATCATCGCCGACGCGCGCTTCTCCGCGCTGCTCGTCTCTCTGCCGGGACAGACAAACGAAGGCTCGGAAACCATCACCGAGAGTGAAGTTATCTGGACGTTTGAGCCGGACATCGTCTACTCGGCGCTGGAATACCTGATGGCGCGCGTCACGGCCGAACGCTTCGAGCAGACCGAAGCCTTCTCGCAGGCCGTGCGCACCTGCATGCCGAAGGCCACTTCGCTGCAACTGACCGTCTCGGTCACGACTAAACTCGCACGCCTCCTGCAAGAACAGGCCGCGCGCGAGGTCGCCATCAACCGCATCGCATCCGCCATCAGGAGTTCGCTCTCGCTGCCGAGCGTCTTGCAGACGACGGTGGACGAAGTCGGGCGCGCGCTCGGCGTGCAGTTGAGCGGCCTCCACGTCGAAGGCGAAAACGATCAATCGCCGGTGATGAAGTGCTACTTCCGCGACGGCGAGCCGACGCAGGAAGCCCACGAAGCCCTCGTCAACGATCTCTACGCCTACCACACCCAACTCGCGCGCCGCCTCAAACATTACGTGCTCGACGAGCAACGCGGGACGAGCGCGCAGACCGAAGACGAAACGCGCCCGCTGGCCGTCGTGCCGCTGCTCTACCAGGCGCGTTCGATGGGCGTGCTGCTGGTTTGTTCGGACGACCCGCATCGCATCTGGCAGGAAAACGAACTCCTGCTCCTGCGCACGGTGGCCGATCAGGTGGCCGTCGCCGTCAATCACGCGCGCCTGTTTACGCAGATGCAGCAGTTGGCTCTGACCGACGGGCTGACGGGCTGCGTCAACCGCCGCTCATTCGAGATGCAGCTTGAGCGCGACCTGCGCCTGGCGACGCGCATGCGCCAGCCGGTCTCGCTCATCATGCTCGACATAGACCACTTCAAGCGCGTCAACGACACCTACGGCCACGACGCGGGCGACGCCGCCCTGCGCTTCCTCGCCGACGTGCTGCGCGACGAGCTTCGCGGTGTGGACACGGCCGCGCGTTACGGCGGCGAAGAGTTTGCGGTCATCCTCCCGCAGGCCGGACTCGACGGCGCGCTCATCGTCGCGGAGCGTCTGCGCTCGCGTCTGGAGACGACGGAAGTGCCCGGCATCGGCTACATCACCGGCTCGTTCGGCCTCGCCACGTTCCCGCTGCACGCCAACACGCGCGACGGGCTCGTCGGCTCGGCCGACCGCGCTCTCTACGAAGCCAAACACGCCGGGCGCAATCGCATCTGCACTCCGCCGAGCGAACAGACCGAAGTCAGCGACGAGATGTACGGCACGCCCGTCGAGATGTCGGCTCAGGCCGAGGCCGAGACGCCGATTCACACGTCCGTCGCCTGAATAAAGGGCACAGGGTAAAGGGTAAGGGGGAAAGGAGAAGACAGTTCTTCTTTTCCCCCTTACCCTTTGCCCATCCTTCCATCGGGGCGTCATACTTTCGCCACCCACCTGCACTATAATACGGAGACTCGCTCCGCACGTCCCGACGTTTGGTTTTGGGGAAGAAGTCGCGCATCATATGCGTGGCGGATTCGCTCCGAAGCCGGTTGAGGTTTCGCGGGCGGCCGAGCCGGTTTTCCTGTTATGGACGATCTGAAAAAATTCAGCCTCTATTTTCGCCCGTATAAAAAAGAGCTGATTACGGGAATCATTTGCATTCTGGCCTCTGTGGTGGTGGGGCTGTTCATCCCCCTGCTCGTGGGTCGCGCCGTGGACGGCCTGCGCTCCGACGTAACGTGGAGGAAACTCACGAGCTACGCGCTCGTCATCCTCGGCGTCAGCCTCGTCAGCGGCGCGTTCCTGTTTTTGCAGCGGCGCATCCTCATCGGCATGTCGCGCCACATCGAGTTCGATTTCCGGCAGGACTTTTACAGGCATCTGCAACAACTCCCGCTCTCCTTCTATCAGGCCAACCGCACGGGCGATCTGATGGCGCGCGCGACGAACGATCTGGCCGCCGTGCGCCAACTCGCCGGGCCGATGATCATGTACACGCTGCAAACCGTCTTCGTCGTCGTGCTCATCCTGCCCTTGATGTTGCGCATCAGCGTGCGCCTGACGCTGCTGCTCTTCGTGACGATGCCGCTCGTCTCTCTGACGGTGAAATACTTCGGCCAGCAGGTACACGTGCGCTTCGAGAAGATTCAGGATTTCTTCGCGCAGATTTCCGCCCGCGCGCAGGAAAACTTCACGGGCGTGCGCGTCGTGCGCGCCTATGCGCAGGAAGAGTCCGAGATCGCCGTCTTCAAAAATCTCAACCGTGAATACGCCGACCGCAATCTCGGACTCGTCCGCATTGACGCCGTGATGCGACCGCTGATGCAATTCCTGATCGGGCTGGGCTTCGTCCTGATTCTCTGGTACGGCGGCGTGCTGGCCGTCAACGGTCGCATCACGGTCGGGCAGTTCACGGAGTTCCACCTCTATCTCATGCGCCTCATCTGGCCGCTCATCGCGCTCGGCTACGTCGTCAATCTTTACCAGCGCGGCACAGCGAGTCTCAAACGCATGAAC
This sequence comes from Pyrinomonadaceae bacterium, assembly GCA_035296445.1. Lineage (GTDB taxonomy): Bacteria > Acidobacteriota > Blastocatellia > Pyrinomonadales > Pyrinomonadaceae > JAIVJZ01. The sequence continues at coordinate 9,608 of DATHAZ010000027.1, forward strand.
AGCGTCTTCGCGGTCAAACCGGCCATCGCCGACGAGAAAGGCGTGCGCCCGCAACCGCCGATCAAGGGGCGCATCGAGTTTCGCCACCTGACGTTCGGCTACAGCGAACATTTGCCGCCGGTGCTGCGCGACATCAATCTCGTGATCGAGGCCGGGCAGACCGTCGCCTTCGTCGGACGCACGGGCACGGGCAAGTCCACGCTGATGAACCTGCTGCCGCGCATGATGGACGCGCCGCGCGGCTCGGTGTTGATTGACGGCGTCCCGCTGGCCGACTACCCGCTCGCGCAGTTGCGCACGAGCATCGGCTACGTCCCGCAGGAGACTTTTCTGTTCAGCGAGTCGCTCGCCGAAAACATCGCCTTCGGCGTCGAGCGCGCCGAACGCGCGGAGGTCGAATGGGCGGCCGAGATCGCGGGCTTGAGCGAAGACATACGCGCCTTCCCCGAGGGCTTCGACACGCTCGTCGGCGAACGCGGCATCACGCTCTCCGGCGGGCAGAAGCAGCGCACGGCGATTGCGCGCGCCGTCCTGCGCCAGCCGCGCATCCTGATTCTCGACGACGCGCTCTCCGCCGTGGACACTTACACCGAGGAGAAAATCCTCGCGCAACTGCGCGGCGTGATGCGCGAGCGCACGAGTCTCATCGTCTCGCACCGCGTCTCCACCGTGCGCGACGCAGACCTGATCTGCGTGCTCGACGAAGGCCGCATCATCGAGCGCGGCACGCACGACGAACTGCTCGCGCGCGGCGGCGAGTATGCCGCGCTCTACGAACGGCAACTGTTGGAAGAAGAACTCGCGGCCAGTTGAGGGCTTGGATTATCTTTGCGTCTTTGCGCCTTTGCGTGAGACTTTTGCTTGCCCAGTAATAAACTCACGCAAAGGCGCAAAGACGCAAAGGTAAAAAGGCGAATTGGAATTGACAGCAACAGTCAGAGGAAATGTTAATGAATGAAAGCCCGGTGCGAGCCACTGCCGAAGCGCGGCGGCGCGGTCTGCTGCTCATCTGGGGGGCGCAACTTCTGTCGCTCGTGCTCCTTTTCTTTCTGACTTACGTCGTCCGGCCGCAGGCGAGCGCGGACGGCAATCACACGCTGGCGTGGGCGCTCGGCGCAGTCGGTTTCATGACTTTCCTCGCTTCGTTTCTCGTCAAGCGTAAACTGCTGTCTCAGGCCGAGCAGAAGCAGCGCATTGATCTGGGCACGACCGCTTACATACTCGCCTTCGCCATGTGCGAGTTCACGGCGCTTCTCGGTTTCGTCGCCTACGTCATCACGGGGCTGTCCTACGCGCTGCACTCGTTCATCATCGCGGCGGTCGGCCTCGTCCTGCACTTCCCCCCGCGCGACGCGTTCCGGGGCATTGAGGCAAACAACGCGGGCGACCTGAGCGCGGATTTAAATAAGACGACTTTATAACCGGCGGTTTTTTTAAGCATGGCGACAGCAGTTCGACAATTTCACGAAGAAGAGGCCATCGGCAAAACTTACGACACGCAGGTCGCGCGTCGTCTCTTGCGCTACCTGCGACCCTACCTGCGTCTGCTCGTCCCCGCGCTGCTGCTGACGCTGGCCTTGAACGGCCTGCGCGTGCTGCAACCGAAGTTCACGCAATACGCGATTGACTGGTATATCCTGCCGTGCCAGTCGGGCGGCGTCGTCTCATGCCGGCCGGGCGGCCTCGTCTGGCTCGCGCTCGCGATGCTCGTCGTGCTGCTGCTGACGTTCCTCTTCTCTTACGCGGCAGCGGTCTTGCTCAACACCGTCGGGCAGCACGTCATGTACGACCTGCGCGCCGAGCTTTACGAGAAACTGCAACATCAGGAGGTGGCCTACTTCGACCGCCACCCCGTCGGCCGCATCATGACGCGCCTGACTTCCGATGTTGATTCACTGAACGAACTGTTCACTTCCGGCGTCACCGACGTGCTCGGCGATCTCCTCACGATCTTCATCATCATCGGCATCATGCTCGCGATGGACTGGCGGCTGACGCTCGTCACGCTCATCACCGTCCCGCTCCTCTTCGCCGCGACCTCCTGGTTTCGCAAGCACGCGCGGCGCGGCTACGACATGGTGCGCACGCGTCTGGCGCGCATCAACTCGTTTTTGCAGGAACACCTGTCGGGCGCGCAGACCGTCCAGATGTTCAACCGCGAGACGAAATCCGAGCGCAAGTTCCACGAACTCAACGACTACTACCGCCGCGCCAACGTGGACACGATCTTTTACTACGCGGTTTTCTTCCCGCTCGTTGATCTCATCGGCGCGGTCGGCATCGCGCTCATCATCTGGTATGGCGGCTATCGCGTGATGGGCACGACGCCCGGCGCGCCTCAACTCCTGACGCTCGGCGCGCTCGTCGCCTTCATCCAATACTCGCAGGCTCTCTTCCAGCCGATCCGCGACATCTCCGACAAGTACAACGTCTTGCAGGCCGCGATGGTCGCCTCGCACCGCATCTTCCAGACGCTCGACCTGCCCGTCGCCATCGCGTCGCCCGCCAAGCCTGTGCGGACGGGGCGCGCGCGCGGGCGCATCGAATTCGAGAACGTCTGGTTCGCTTATAAAGACGAGGACTGGGTGTTGAAAGACGTGTCCTTCGCGGTCGAGCCGGGGCAGTCGGTCGCGCTCGTCGGGCACACGGGTTCGGGCAAGACGACGATCACGAATTTGCTCATGCGCTTCTACGACGTGCAGCGCGGGCGCGTGCTGCTCGACGGCGTGGACGTGCGCGAGTGGGACTTGAAACAGTTGCGCGAAAACTTCGCGGTCGTGTTGCAGGACGTGTTTCTGTTCAGCGGCACGGTGGAGAGCAACATCCGGCTCGGCCGCACAGAGATGCCGGATGAGCGCATCGGTTGGGCGGCGCGTGAAGTACACGCGGAGAGTTTCATCGAGAAATTGCCCGAAGGGTTCAAGTCGGAAGTGCGCGAGCGCGGCGCGGGATTGTCCGTGGGGCAGAAGCAGTTGATCAGTTTCGCGCGCGCTCTGGCCTTCGACCCCGCGCTGCTGATTCTCGACGAGGCGACGAGTTCGATTGACACCGAGACCGAGCAACTGATCCAGCAGGCCATCGAGCGCGTGATGCGCGACCGCACCGCCATCCTCGTCGCACATCGCCTCTCGACCATCCAGCGCGCCGACCGCATCATCGTGCTCCACCACGGGGAAATCCGCGAGCAGGGTTCACATCAGGAGTTGCTCACACTGCGCGGTCTCTACTGGCGACTCTACAAACTCCAGTACGCGGACAAGTCGCGCGACGAGGCCGTCCCAGACCTGCCGCTTCGCGACTCAATGCAATACGGCGATTGAGCAATTGAATAGACGCACGGCGCGCGTGGGCGATCATAAACAGCCCCGTCAGGGGCGGCAGACAGTAGCCCACGGCGCAAGCCGTGGGACGGCGACAATTGCACATGTCAGAAGCCCCGTCAGGGGCGAAAGAACTTCTTTCGCCCCTGACGGGGCTTCTCAGTTTTATCCACTACCTGATCCCACGGCTTACGCCGTGGGCTATCAATATGTCGCCCCTCACGGGACTACGGAACACGGCAGTTTCTTAAATCGAACTCACGTTAACTTTGAACTTCAGCGGCTCGCGGCGTCGGTTTCACCCACGGCTTCGCGCGCGCCTTGATCGGCGTCAGGGATTCCACCGACTGGTAAATCTGTAGATACATCTGCGTCTCGCGCGGAATGAGCGTGCGCCAGGCCGCGCCGCCGCGGCGTATGTAACCGGCGAGTTTCGCCGGGTTGGAATTGTAACCGGCGGCGATCAAATCGGCGGGCGTGGCGATGCCGGTCGAGAGCGCGTTGGCGATGGTCTCGTTGAGCAGGAGGTCGCTCCAGGTGTCGCGTATGTAGAGCAGCATCGCTTCGAGGGCGTTGCCGTGGTTGCGCATGCCGAGCACGAAATCCGGGTTGAGGCCGACCGCCGGGTAACGCTGCCGCAGCATCTGGTAAGTCCACGGAATCATCTGCACCATGCCGCCCGCCCCGGCCGTGCTCACCGAATAGCGGTAGGTGTCGAGTTCGTTCAGCGCGTAGAGCGCGTAGACCTCGTTGAAGACGGCGAGGCGCGACTCTTTGCGGAAGCGGTCGTGGTCAACGTGTTCGACCAGACAGAGACGTTCGGCCATGTCGAGCACTTCGGGCGTCATGTGATGCCCTTTATCCTTGAGACGCTTGGCGGCGAGGTCTACCATCGTGCGCACGTAATGTTGGCCGTTCTTGACGAGTTCGGGCGTCAGCAGCGCGGGATGCGCCGAGGTGTAATAAGCCGTCTCACGATACCTGCCGAATTTCTCAATCGGATATTCGACGAGCAGCGGCGCGAGTTGCCGCCCCGTCAGATCGGAGACGGTGACGGCGGTGTTGACGTAATTGGAACGCACGATGCGCACACGCAGGAAACCGCCGAGCGAAGAGGCGACGGTCATCTCGTTATCTTTTTTGAGAAACACCTCCTTCGCCAGCGTCAGCAGATGAATCTGCGACGAATCGTGGTCGAGCGCGGCGATGGTCACGAAATTCAGGTTGGGCGTCTGCCCGAGAGCGGTCGGGGTGATGCGCGTCTTGAAGACGCGTTGCGATTCGAGGATGCGCGCGCGCACCTTCTCCGGGCTGATCGGCGTCGCGGGCTTCAACGCGATGGCGGGCATGGCGAAGGGAGCGGCTACCGGCGACGCGGCGGTGGGCTGCTGCCACGCGGGGCTGGCGACGTTCGATGTGCCCGGCGAAACTCCCGCTGGAGTCTGTTGCTGCGACGTGGGAACCCTGACGGGCGTGGCAACGTCCGGCGCGGGCTGCTGCTGCACGGGCTGGCGTTGCGTCTCCTGCGCGGGCGTGCTGCTCGCAACGCTGCGTGGGCGGCTGAACTGCGCCGGGGTCGGAGACTGGGATTCGTTTTGCGCATTCGCGGGGACGAACGCCGTGGACACCAGGAGCAGTGAGATGGCAACTGTTTTCATTCTTCGGTAAAACCCTTCGAGTGGTGGCAGTGCGTCTCTAGCGGGAGCTAGACCTCTCTAAGATTCGCTTGAGAGGCTCTTGGTTGTCAACTAAAGTCCCAAATCTCAAATCTCAAATTTCAAGTCTCAAGTCCGGTGACTCTCGATGGTTTGATACTTGAGACTTTAAAGGCTGCCGGACATCGAGGCGGAGGCGGCCAGATCGCGGCGCGCGCCCGGCCTGTGCATGAGGCGAAAGCGCGTGGCGATAAGTTGCCCCGCGCTCACGCCGAGACTCGTATCGAGTTCCCACAACTCTTCGGCAAGGGCATCCGCCGAAACGCGCTCGAAGACGGGTTGGAGTTCGGCAGCGACCGCATCCATGCCTTCGATGAGGATCAGTTCGAGTTCGCGCCCGCCCTGCGTGCGCCGCCGCGCGTGTTCGCGCAGACGCCCGCGCGCCTCCTCCTGTATCTTTCCCGTCGCGACGAACACCAGATGCGCGCTCTCTATTTTGGCGTGCTCGTCGAGCGCGCGCCGCGCCTGTGCGGTCGTCCAGTCGCCCTCATGCAGGAGGAAGAGGAAAGCCTCGCCGCAGACGTTTGCCATCAGCCGCACCTCGCCGTCGCCTGTTGTGGGACGCGCGACGATCTGTTTGTCCGGGATGCCGAGTTTGGTAATGACCGAGCGCAGGTGTGTGGCGAGCCACGCGCCGTCTTGCAGAAGCGTGGTGCTCAGAGAGGTCGGCACAGTCACTTCTTCGGCGCGCTCGTCCGCGATGGCCGCGCCGCATTCGTTGCAGACGGCGTTGCTGCCGCTCAGCATGGAGAAGGCATCGGGCGATGGCAGGCGAAACAGGGCGCGCCCGTCCTTGCGGCAACTGACCAGAATCTCGCGTTTCAACAAACCCACTTCCGCGAGCCGGTTGAGCAAAGCATCGGGCACGCTCTCGTCGCCCGCGGCAAGCACGCCCGCGCGCCCCTCTCTGTGCGCCTCGCTCAGGCGGCGTAAGTATCCGCGCGCACGCGAATCTTCGAGCATGCCCGAAGATTGCAGCCACCCCTCGACCATCTCGACGCGCGCGGCCGTGGGCGTCGCGGTCGCGTCGGCCGCGAAGCGTTGAAAACTGTCGGACACGCGCGCCGCGCGGGTCTCCCATTCCGGTGTGCCCGCCATGCCTGACGCACTTGGAGACGCGCCGCCGGCATTCGCCGCGCCGAGTCCGACGACGCCCCGCGACGCGTCGAGCGACTCGCGGACGCTGCGACAAAAGGCGTCGAGCTTCTCCGACGGGTCGGCCGTCCCGCTCTCGTAGACGATTCCGGCGCGCACGCCCGTCGCCGCGGTGTCGCCGAATAACAGGAAGTGAGCATAGTCTTCCACGCAGAACAGGTCGCCGCGCACGTAAGGCGCTTCCGTCTCAGCGTCGGCGCGCGCCCCGAGCGCGTTCTCCAACGCGCGCGCCTGCTCCGACGCGCCCGCGAGCGCCGTCTCGTATAAATGCAGTCGCGCTGAACGAATCAACGGCACAAACCCCTGCTCCTGCAAACTTTCCAGCAGCGACGTGCGCGTCCGGCCGTCAACCGCGTAATCGAGACTTTTGCTTTCGATGAATAACATAGTTCGCGTCCTCTCTCGCGCCGCCGCATGCTATCACGAACACGCAAAAATATATCCAACTTCTTCGGTCTCAAACGCGCAAATGCTTCTCCCACCGGAATTAACAGCGCATGGTCTCTGCACACATCGTTCAGGTTGAACCAATTCGGGCTTTAGTTCGCGGTCACTTTTAGTCCACCGGACGATTTGCGACCATGCCCTGTCACGAAACAGTCACATTGCCTCTTGTTTCAATCAGGTTGCGACTGTAAGATGTTTTGGCTGCACAAAATGCAGCTTACATCCTTCCTACCCCGGAAGTTTCCAAAAGCAATTGTGGATTTTGAATAAGGAGCAAGAAGCCCCCGTTCTATGTCTGTAAAAACCCCGTTCTCCCGCGCGCTCGCCGCCTGTTTCGCCCTCTGTCTCTTCGCCTTCGGCGCGGTCGCACAGGAAACCGATCAGCCCCGCCCGCGTCAGGTCACACAAGCAACACAAGAGGACGGCTCGAATCGTCTGGAGACCGACGTGTTCGTCGTCTCGGAGGCCACGGCCGCCGGCATCAGCAGATACGAAACCGAACTCGCCAAGCCGCGACTCGTCGCCCCGCGCCTGTTTCAATTCAACCAGATGATGATGGCCGCGATTGACACGCGCATGGGCGCGCCTTACGTCTATGGCACGGAGGGGCCGCGCGTCTTCGATTGTTCGGGTTTCGTGTGGAGCGTCTTCCAGTCGGCGGGCGTGAATTTCGAGCGCGGCAGCGCGCGCGGTTTCTGGACGACCTTTGAACCCGTCGGCGACGACGAGAAGTACAAATTCGGCACGCTCGTCTTCTTCAACAATCTCAAGCACGTCGGGATCGTCGCCGATGCGAACGGCTTCTACCACGCTTCGACAAGTCAGGGCGTCACCTATTCCCGCTTCGACGGATATTGGGGAAGCCGCATCACGGGCTTTCGCCGCGTTCCCGTCCCCGCCACCAGTCTGGCTGATTAAGTTTAAGGTTGCTCCTTAAAAATGACAGGCCGACGATCCGGTTAATCCCGAATCGCCGGCCTGTTAAATTTTATGCGCCGTCGCCCGCGCGCCGCAGGCCGGGGCGAAGACTCCGGCGTCGGCGTATGGCTTTTACTTCACGACGCTGCCGAGGAAGCCTGCGCGGTGCTCGTTCTCCTCGCGCCGCTCCCACACGGCGATGATCTTCTCAACCGCCACGTAGCAGAGCGTTCCCTCCGTATCCTTCAAGTGCAGCACGCCGCCCTCCACTTTAACCACCTCGCCGTGCAAACTAGACACGCCGCCGCAAAAGACATCCAACTCTTGCCCCACCATCTTCGACAAAAAATCCTGCATCTTCTTAACTCACCTCCATGTAGTAAATAGTGAATGGTAAATGGTGAATGGTGAAAGCAGGTCTTCTTCTATTCACCATTTACCATTCACTATTTACTTCTTCTTCTGTTTCCACTCCCAAATTTTTTCGCTGCCGTGTTCGTCCGTGACCACTTTCTTTTCCACCTCGCGGAAGGTGATTTGAAAGAGGGGGAGAACGGTTTCGTCGTCCTGCTGTTGCCGCTCGAATTTCAGCACGTCGTAATAGACGCAGCGCGGGCGATCCGGGTACGTGCGGCAGACTTCTGGGCGCGCATGATAGATCGAGCAGCCTCGCGTCTCGTGGTCGAGAAACTGGCACGCCTCGCCGAGGATGGGGTCGGGCGTGCGCTTGAGCACGCGCTCCGTCCCGTCCCACATCTTCGTGTAACGCTTCGCGGCTTTCTCGGGCGTCACGCCGAAGTGCTTCGCCAGACGGTTCAGATCGCGCTTCGACACCTGAATGCGTTCGTACAGCCCGCAGCAGTAAGCCGGACACTTTGAACAATCGAAAAAAACGCGCTTCTGCTCGTCAGTAATTTTCTTCCCCATGCTCACCCCTCACCGGGCTTCAAGTTGCAGGTTGCAAATTTCAAGTTATGTGCAAAAACTTGAAACCTGAAACTTGAAACTTGAAACTCCTATCCAACTTCTTTCCGATTTTCTCAAATTCCGACAACTGCAATTTCATCAACTCGCCGTGCCCTTCACGCAGTCGCTTTGGTCGGCGCGGCTGGTGGCGTGCCGGCGCGTGGCCGTGTCGGGCGGCGGCGCGACGGTCTGGTCAACATAACACACAACGTCGCCGGGCAAACGATGCGGATTAACCTTTCGCAGCAAACAGCCTGGCCGGGCGCTCGGCCGGAGAGTTTGCGCATGTCGGGGCGCGCGCCGGTGATCTGTAGTTCGGCCTTTCATTCCGTCTCCGCCGTTTGCGCTTCCGCGCGTCGCAGGCGGAGGCGTGCGATGCGCCGCTCGTCTGCTTCGAGCACTTCCACGTCGAGGCCGCGAAAGGTGAGCCGCTCGCCCGTGCGCGGGACGTAGCCGAGTTCGCTGATGACGAGACCGGCGATGGTCGTCGCGTCGCTGTCTTCTTCGATCTCGACATCGAAGAGTCGTTCGATCTTGTCCACCTCGGTGGAGCCGAGCGCGTCGTAGTAGCCGTCGTGCGCTTCGATGATCTCGACCACCTCTTCGCGCGCCGTATCTTCGTCCTCGATTTCGCCGACGATCTCCTCCAGTATGTCCTCGACCGTCACCAGCCCGGCGACGCCGCCGTATTCGTCTATCACCATCGCGAGTTGTGCGTGCTCTTTCTGCATCTCTTCGAGCAACTCGGCGACGGGTTTCGTCACGGGCACAAACAGCGTGGGGCGAAGCAGCGTCTGGATCGAACCGTTCTCGTTGCCCTCCGCCCAGCATTGCAGCAGGTCGCGGACGTAGATGATGCCTTCGATGTTATCGATCTGATCGAGATAGACCGGCAGACGCGAATACTTCGACTCGACCACGCAATCGCGCGCCTCGCGCACCGTCGCCGTCACCGGCAGCGCGACGATCTCGGTGCGCGGCGTCATCACCTCGTTGACGCTGGTGTCGCCGAACTCGATGATCGAGTGGATGAGTTCGCCCTCTTCCTCTTCGAGGATGCCTTCCTCCTCGCCCACGTCAATCAACGCCTGCAAATCGTCGCCGTTGTCGTCTTCCTCCTCGGCCACACCCGTCTCCGTCAGGTGTTCACTGCGGCGCGGGCGATCAAAAGACTTGTGCCACGCGAAAGCGATGAGCGACAGCGGGCGGTAAAACGGGCGCAGGATGGGCAACAGTCTGACCAGCGTCCCCTCCGGGTTGCGCGACGCGACGAGGCGCGGGATCACCTGCCGCGCCACCGCCGTCAACGCGACGCCCGCGACGATGGCGATCAATAGAAAGACGGCGTGCGAAGACGCGCCCGGCTCAGGAGAGCTTCCGATCAAACGCGACGCGACGGAGGCGACGAGGACGGAGATCGCGACGACCAGAATCAGGATGGTGACGGTTAGCGTGAAACGAAAGCGCGAGCGGTTTTCCAGAATCTCTGTCAGGAACGACGTGGCGACGGTCGGGCTGTCTTCTTCCGCCTCCCCGATCAGACGGCGCAGCCCCACGTCGCTTAGTTCGCCGAACGCCATGTCAATCAACGCCACAAACGTCAGCGCGACCAGCAGCAGACACGTGATTCCTATCTCAATTTCCATAGCTTTATCGTCAATCGTAAATCGTGAATCGTAAATAGAAAAACCACGCCTTCATCCATTCACGATTTACGGTTCACGATTCACCAATCATATTCCCAACCGCCGACGCAGACGGAGTTCCAACTCGTTCATCTCCCCATCGTCACGCTCGTGATCGTAGCCGCACAGGTGCAGTATCCCGTGCAAAATCAACTGCTCCACTTCCCGCTCGAAACTCAATTCGTGCTCCGCCGCCTGTCTCCCTGCGCGCTCCACCGAAATCACCACATCCCCCAGAGTCGCGCCCGCCGCCCGTTCAAATTCGTCCTGCTCGGCCGGAAACGACAACACGTCCGTCGTCCCACGCTTCCCACGCCAACGCCGGTTGAGTTCCCGCATCAAGCGATCCGACACAAAAGCCACCGTCACGCCCGCGCCATTAGCAGGCACAACTTTCAGAACCCTCTCCGCAAACGTCTCCCAACGATCACAATCCAAGGGCATCTTTCGCTGGCGGCTGACAACTTCAATCATAAAAGCCGTGAATCTTGAATCGTAAATCGTGAATAGTTAAAAACAGGTCTCTGTATTCACGATTTACCGAATCATAGGCCGCTTTTGCTCGCGTGGCTTTCGTAAGCCTTGATGATCATCTGGACGAGGCGGTGGCGGACGACATCGCGGTCGGTGAAGTAGACGAACTCGATGCCTTCGACGCCGGAGAGGACGCGTTCCGCTTCGACGAGGCCGCTGCGGCGTCCCGTGGGGAGGTCAATCTGCGTCACGTCGCCGGTGATGACGGCCTTCGAGCCGAAGCCGATGCGGGTGAGGAACATCTTCATCTGCTCGCCCGTGGTGTTTTGCGCTTCGTCGAGGATGATGAAGGCGTCGGCGAGCGTGCGCCCGCGCATGAAGGCCAGCGGGGCGACTTCGATAACGCGCTTTTCCAGCAGTTTCGTCACGCGCTCGGCGTCAATGAGGTCGAAGAGGGCGTCGTAGAGCGGGCGCAGGTAGGGGTCTACTTTGTCCTGCAAGTCGCCGGGCAGGAAGCCCAGTTTCTCGCCCGCTTCGACCGCCGGGCGCGCAAGCACGATGCGGCTCACCTGCTTCTGCATGAGAGCCTGCACGGCCATCGCGACGGCCAGATAGGTTTTGCCCGTGCCGGCGACGCCGACGCCGAAGACGACATCCTTGTTCTGGATGGCTTCGATGTAGTGGCGCTGGTTGGCCGACTTGGGCGCGACCTGTTTCTTGCCGGCCGGATTGAAGCGCGCCTTCGTGAAGTAGTCGCGCAGGGAGTAGGCGCGGTCTTCGGCGATCTGTGCGAAGGCTTCGCGCAGTTCTTTGTCGGTGAAGGTCTTGCCTTCCGCAAAGAGCGCGGTGAAGTCTTCGAGGATGCGTTCGACGGTAGCGACATCTTTCGGGTCGCCGTCAACGGTCAAGTCCTGTCCGCGCGCGTCAACGCGCACGTCAAGCAGTGATTCCAGATATTTGATGTTCTGGTCGTGGACGCCAAAAAGCGTCTCGATTCCTCGCGGCGGTAGTTCAATCTTCTTCAAGTGAGCGTGCTATCTCCTTCGCGTGGGCGGTTCGAGCCACAGGGGTAGGAATGGTGGTGCGGGTGAGCAATTTTGGTTCTGCATGTTGCAGGGAAAACGCTACTACATGCCCCAAAATGTGTCAACGAAGACGGGCGACTGCCCGTTCGCGCCCTCCGTACCCCGCCTTGACAAGAACCCGCCGCGATACCTATACTTTGCCCTTTGCGCTCACAGCCGGATCGTTGCCTGTGGGGGCGCAAGTGAAATAGAACATCAGTTATTTAGATTACCGACGGAGTTTCAGAAGATGCCCAATCATAAATCAGCCGAGAAGCGCATGCGCCAGAACGAGCGTCGCAAGGGAATCAATCGCAGCAACCGCACGCGCCTGCGCACCGAGATCAAGAAACTGCGCGCCGCGCTGACCGGCGAAGACGCGGGGGCGCTCCAGACCGCGCTGTCGCAGACAATTTCCACCATTGACAAGTCTGTGCAAAAAGGCGTCCTGCACCGCAACGCCGCCGCGCGCTACAAGTCGCGCCTGACGGCGCGCGTTAATCAAGCGGGCGCGAAGTAAAAGTAAATTTTCACGCGAACTTTAAAGCAGCGGGGCGGGTCGAACAATTCGACCCGCCCCGCTGCTTTTGCTGTGGGAAGAAACACGGGAAACGGAGGTCTGGGATGAGCGTCGAAGACGTGGAGCGGAAACGTTACCTGAGCGAACGGGAGATCGAAGAATTGGTCGAGAGTTTTGAGTCTTGCGCCGTCGCGCCCGCGGAGTTCGGCCACGGTGCGCACCTGTCGGTCGCCCTCTGGTATCTCTCGCATCTGCCTTACGCGGCGGCCACCGTGCGCATGCGCGACGGGCTGCGTCGTTACACGAAACACAACAACGCGCAGGCAAACTATAACGAAACCCTGACCATCTTCTGGCTCAAACTCGTCCGCCGCTTCCTCGACCGAGGGGACGCCACGCTTCCCTTAGCCGAACGCGCCAACGAATTGATCGCGACTTACGGCAGTTCAAAACTCGTCTTCGAGTATTACAGCGGCGCGCTTGTTCAGACGCCGGAAGCAAAAGCGTCGTGGGTTGAACCGGACTTGAAGCCGCTGGATTTTTAAGAGGCGGGCGCGACGCGACAGTTGAGCGGCGCATTAGCCCGACAGTTCGCAGATGAGCAGTTCGAGTTGGAGGCGCGGCGTGCCGAGCGAGGTTTTAATGGCGAGGTCGGTCGCGGCGATCCGATTGATGCGACGCGCGAGGTCTGCCGAGTCTGTGCGACGGGCGGTGGCGAGAAAGTCTTCGCGCTTGTGAAAGGGCATCGGGACGAGGCGGAAGACTTCCTCCTTCGGCCTGCCCGCCGCCATCAACTCTTTGGCGAGCGCGAGCCGGTGGTAGTTGCTTGCGACGAGCCCCACGAGCATCACGGGTTCGGCGGCATCGTCGAGCAGGCGGCGCAGGGTTCTGAGCGCACCCTTGCGGTCTTTCGCGATCAGGTGATCCGTCAACTCGAAATTCGACAACTCGCGCGAACGGCCGACGAGCGCGTCCACCAGTTCCATCGTGACGTGGCCGCCCGGCAGCGCGGCGGTCGCTAGTTTGTCCAACTCGTTCACGAGCCGGCGGACGCTCGTCCCCACCAGCGCGACGATCTGGCGCAGCGTGCGCTCGTCCGCCTCGGCCTTCAACTTCTTCAGGTGGTCGCGCGCCCACGCGGCCAGTTCGTTGTCGCTGAGCGTCGCGAACTCGACGCTCGTGCAGGCGTCCAACAAAGTCTTCGACAACTTGCGCCGCTTGTCGAGTTCGTCCGCAACGAAGATGACGACGGAACTCTCGGCGGGGCGCGCCAGGTAGCGCAGGAGCGCGCCTTCGTCCGCCTCACGCAGCTTGCCGAAGTCCGTAATGCGGACGACGCGACGCTCCGACATCATCGGGAGTTGTTCGGCGGCGGCAATCGCTTGCTGCACATCCGTCCCGGCGAGGCTGAAACTCGCTTCGTTGAACTCGCGCAAGCCCGCGCCGCGCAGGGCTTCATCCGCGATGCGCCGCGCCGCCGCATCGCGCAAATAATCTTCCGCGCCGAACAACAGGTAGAGCGGCGCGATGCGCTTCGCCTTCAACTCGCCCCACAATTTTTCGCGCGTCAGGACGCTCATTTTTTCTTTTCTTCGTTGACGCCGAAGCCGTGGACGAGTGTTGACACGAGCGACTCTGCGAAGTTGCGCGCGATGCGCTGCACGGCCGGGTCTTCTTCGTTAAAGAAGGTGCGCGGGTCGCTCGTGAATTCAAACTCGCCGCGATAGACGTAGTTCTGATTGTCGTAGAGCACGCGGTTCTGCACCTGATCGCGCACCGTCACCCCGCCGACGACCGTCACCTCAAAGACGCGCGAACGGCCTCGCTCGTCCAGGAGCACGCCGGAGAAAGTGAAACTGCGGATGACGCCGTCAACCACTGCGTCCGCGCCCTCCGTCTCGCTCTGCACGCGCAGGCCATGGCCGCGCCGTATGATCTCGTTCGAGACGGCCTCCGTAAAACGCGCCTCGATCTTGTAGCGCAACGCCTGATTCTGAAAGGGCGGCACGGCCACCGTGCGCACGTGCGTCGGCAACCCGCTCTTCGTCACAGGCTTGTAGCATTCCGTAAAGCCCGACGCCGACACCAACAAAATCAGCAGCGACGCCACGCGCCCCGCTCTCTTAGTAAACCTCATTTTCGACACTTCCCCTCTCTCACCTGCACGCCAAACGCGAACGCCGCACGATACGATAAGACAGTGACGAGTGACAAGTGACAGGTGACAAGATTAAGACGAGTTCTTGTTTTAACTTGTCACTTGTCACCTGTCACTTGTCACTGCTCTTATGGCGTCCGCGATGCGCGCGGTCTCGACGGTGGCGCGCACGTCGTGGACGCGGACGATATGCGCGCCGCCGAGGATCGCCGCTGTCACCGAGGCCATCGTGCCGTGCAGGCGGCGCTCGGGCGGCGCGTCGCCGAGCAGACGCCCGACGAAGGACTTGCGCGATGTGCCGACGAGCAGCGGAAAGTCGGCGAACCGGGCGGCCAGCGCATCGAGTCCGGCGAGCAATTCAAGGTTTTGCTCCTGACTCTTGCCGAACCCGATGCCGGGGTCAATCGCCATCCGGGCGCGCTCTACGCCGTGTTGTTCAGCTACGGCGATGCTGCGGCTCAGGCTCTCCGACACTTCCCGCATGATGTTCGCGACGGGGGGCAGCGTGTGTAGCGTCGTGGGCGTGCCGCGCGAGTGCATGAGCACAAGTCCCGCGCCCGTGCGCGCAACAACGTCTGCGACGCGCTCGTCGAAACGCAGCGCGGAGATGTCATTGACTATCTCAGCCCCGGCGTCGAGCGCACGGCGCGCCACCTCGGCCTTCGTCGTGTCCACCGAGATGACCGCGCCGGGCAGTTGCGCGCGGAGACGTTCGATGACGGGTACGATGCGCCGCAACTCTTCTTCCGCTGTGACGTGCGCTCCGCCCGGTCTCGTTGATTCGCCGCCGATATCTATGATGTCCGCGCCGTCGGCGAGCATTTCAGCGGCGCGAGCGGCGGCGCGTTCCGGGTCGAAGAATTGTCCGCCGTCGCTGAAGCTGTCGGGCGTCACGTTCAAGACGCCCATAATGAGGGTGCGTCCGCCGAGCGCTAACGTGTGGCGGGCGATTTTCCATTCGCGGAATCGTGTCATCGAGAAATTTTACGGCGGCGCGTCCACCGTCTCAAGGGCGGATAAGAGTCGCATTCGGCAAAGAAAAAGGGAAAGAGGTTTTAGCCCCTTCCCCTTTTCGCTTTTCACGTTCGACTTGCTTATGCCGTGGCCGGGCCGGTGATGGGCGGCAGGATCGGCTTGAGCGGCGTGGTCGTAGGCTCTTTCAGTTGCGGACGCTCCCCGTCGTCTTTCGACGCGGGAGGCGGCTCCTCGTCGAGCGGGAGTCCGGCCACGATGCGACGAATCTGCACGCCGTCGAGCGATTCGCGTTCGAGCAGCGTCTCGGAGAGCCGGATCATGGTCTCGCGGTTCTCGGTGATGATGTTGCGCGCGCGCTCGTACTGGTCGGAGACGATCTTTCTCACTTCCTGATCGATCTTGATGGCCGTGTCTTCCGAGAAGTCGCGGTGCTGCGAAATCTCGCGGCCGAGGAAAATCTGCTCCTCTTTCTTGCCGTAAGTGAGCGGGCCGAGGTCGGACATGCCGTATTCGCAGACCATCGCGCGGGCGAGTTCCGTCGCGCGCTCGATGTCGTTCGACGCGCCCGTCGTGATGTCGTTCAGGAAAATCTCTTCCGCGAGTCGCCCGCCCATCATGATCGCGATCTGGCCGAGCAGGTACTCGCGCGTCGCGCTGTAGCGGTCGCCTTCCGGCAACTGCTGCGTGAGTCCGAGAGCCATGCCGCGCGGGATGATCGTGACCTTATGCACGGGGTCTGCGTTCGGCACTTTGAGGCCGACGAGCGTATGCCCCGCCTCGTGATAGGCCGTGATGCGCTTCTCCTCGTTGGAGATGACCATTGATTTGCGCTCCGCGCCCATCAACACTTTGTCCTTCGCCAACTCGAAGTCCACCTGCATGACGATCTTCTTGTTGTAGCGCGCCGCGTTCAAGGCGGCCTCGTTGACAAGGTTCGCGAGGTCTGCGCCGGTGAAGCCGGGTGTGCCGCGCGCGAGTATCGAGATGTCAACGTCTTCGCCGAGCGGAATCTTGCGCGTGTGAACTTTGAGTATGCCTTCGCGCCCGCGCACGTCAGGCCGCGAGACGACGACGCGACGGTCGAAACGTCCCGGACGGAGCAGCGCGGGATCGAGCACGTCCGGCCTGTTGGTCGAAGCCATCAGGATCACGCCGTCGTTCGATTCAAAGCCGTCCATCTCGACGAGCAACTGGTTCAAAGTCTGCTCGCGCTCGTCGTGGCCGCCGCCTAAGCCTGCGCCGCGATGGCGACCGACGGCGTCGATCTCGTCAATGAAGATGATGCACGGCGCGTTCTTCTTGCCCTGTTCGAACAGGTCGCGCACGCGCGACGCGCCGACGCCGACGAACATCTCCACGAAGTCGGAACCGGAGATCGAGAAGAACGGGACGTTCGCTTCGCCCGCAACGGCCCGCGCAAGGAGCGTCTTACCCGTTCCCGGCGGCCCCATCATCAAAACGCCTTTCGGGATGCGCCCGCCGAGCTTTTGAAACTTTTGCGGCTCTTTGAGGAATTCGATGATCTCCTGCAACTCCTCTTTCGCCTCTTCGACGCCCGCCACGTCCTTGAACGTGACGCGCTTCTGCTGGTTGTTCAGAAGCTTCGCGCGCGACTTGCCGAACGAGAGCGCCTTGTTGCCTCCGGCCTGCATCTGCCTGAGCATGAAAATCCAGATGCCCATGAAGAGCAGGATCGGAGCCCACGTCAAAAGTATGCCCCAGAGCATGCTGTTGCCGCTCGATAAATCTTCGACCTTCGCGACGTAAGGGTTGCCGTTCTCGTCAAGTTTGTACGCCGCGGTCATCAAAGCGCTCTGTAATTCCGGGTTCGACAAATCGACGCGGAACTGCTGTCCCTTCGCGTCGGTAGCCAAAGCCTCGCTCTGCTTGACGGTCAGATTGTTGATCTCGTGCTTCTGAATTTTGACGTTAAGCGTGCTCAGGTCAATCTTCGTCGGCCCGCCCTGATTGCCCGCGAAAGCCTTGTAGAGCAGCACCGCGCCCAAAAGGATGAGCACCCAAAAAATTATTTGTCTGGCTGTTGAACTCAAAGTCTGTCTTGCCTCCGACACCGATCATAACTCATTTCGGTGTCCGTTGTCGCTCCTACACGAAACTCGCGCTTTTTCACGCCCGCCGCGCCGCGTGGGCGCATCTGTAGGTCGCTGGAGTGTTCGGCGCGATCAATGCCCTCTTAGGATGCCTCCGGCGCGCGTCGCGTTGTGCCTCCGCGCCTGCCCCGAATCCGGCGAATTATCAACACACTTTAGGGACAAAACCGCCTTACGCGGGTCGCGCCAGGTAGGGTAAATTCCGCCAGCGCTCGTTGAAACCGAGACCGTAACCGAAGACGTAATCCTCGTGCGTCTCGAATGCGCTCCAGTCGGGTTTGAGTTCGACGCGGCGTGTGTCAACTTTGTCGATCAACACGCAGAGCCGCACGCTGTCCGCGCCGCGCGATTCCAGTTGCTTGACCAGATACTCCTGCGTCACGCCCGTCTCCATCACGCCTTCGACGAGCAGCACGTCACGCCGAGACAAATCCAGAGGCGTGCTGAAGTTCAAATCCTGTATGCCGCCGAGCGAACGATGATCGTAGCGCACGAAGGCCGTGCGCACGGGCGCGTCGAGCCGCCGCAAGAGGTCTGCGAGAAACATGAAGCCGTCTTCCACGACGCCCAGCACGGTCAACTCACGCCCCGCGTATGCGCGCGAAATTTCGTCGCCGAGCGCGCCCACGCGCTCCGCGATCTGCGCCGCGCTGTAAATCTCAACGATGCCGTCTGCCATGCCGTTCCTCTCGCCTCCGCGAAACCTGCCCTGTAAAAACTAAAGACCGCTCGCGAAAACTGAGCGGCCATGTGCGACACCGACGATTCTAATTCCCCAAACGCCCTTTTTCAACTCTTTCCAGCTCTCTTGCTTCCCGCGTGAAACAACAACAGCCCGCGACGGCGCTCCACGCGCCCCCCGCCCGGCAACTCCGCTACGCGCCCCCCGCGCCCGTCCGTCAACAATCGCGCGACCGCTTCGACATGCACCGACTCGATCCGCCGCAAGCTACCGCGCCCCGCCGCGATCCAACCACGCAGGGCATACTTGACCACAGCCTCGCTCGCCCCGCGCAACACTTCGACGCTCAAAGGCAACGCATCCTCCGTCTCATCTCCAACAGCAGCTTTCTCAAACATCTTCAGCCGCGCGTCGCTGTAGGCTTCGATCAACAGTTGCCCGCCGAGAGCTTCCAACGCGTCGGCCTCCGCGCGCAGCAGTCCGGCGGTGCGCGCCAGTGTCTCGACCGCGCGCGGGTTGAACGTCTCCAACTGTGGGATCAACTGACTGCGCACACGCACGCGCGCGAAACGCTCGTCCTCGTTCATCGCGTCGGCGCGAACCTGCACGCCGCGCGACTCGCAATACTTCAAAGTCTCAGCGCGCCGCGCCCATTCGAGCAGCGGGCGCACGAGCAACAGTTCGTCGCACGCCGCTTGAAAGCCGCGCAATTCGCGCATGCCGCCGAGGCCGCGCGCCCCGCTCCCACGCAGCAAGGCCAGCAGCAACGTCTCAGCCTGATCGTCGAGCGTGTGCCCGACGACGACCGCACGCGCCGCCCACGCGCGCCCCACGCGCCCCAAAAACTCGTAACGCGCGCGGCGCGCCGCCTGCTCCAAGTTATCACGCGCCTCACTCGCGCGTTCCGCAACGGGCGTGCGCCCCAGTTCAAATTCATAACCGAGCGCGCACGCCAACTCCGCGACCCAGCGCGCGTCCTCCGCGCCCGCCTCCCCGCGCAAGCCGTGATCCAGATGCGCCACCTTCAACACGAGCGACATGCGCCCCGATTTGTTCAACTCGTCGAACGCCAGCAGGAGCGCCACCGAGTCCGCGCCGCCCGACACCGCGACGACGACGCGTTCATTCGTCACAGGCAGCGCGAGACGCTTCCACGCTTGCGACAAACGCCGTGCGAAGCCGCTCAACTTCGGCTTCGTCAAGGCGTCGTCGCGCGCAGGTTCATGTTGCGGCTTC
The DNA here is from genome assembly GCA_035296445.1 of Pyrinomonadaceae bacterium. Taxonomy (GTDB): domain Bacteria; phylum Acidobacteriota; class Blastocatellia; order Pyrinomonadales; family Pyrinomonadaceae; genus JAIVJZ01. The sequence continues at coordinate 29,034 of DATHAZ010000027.1, forward strand.
TTCATTCGGGCAGACGGCGCGCGACTTAAATTTCAAACGCGCGCCCGCTCAAAGAATAGAACCAACTTCCGCCGGGTGTAAAACTGTAGGGATATGACTTGTCTCCGCAAGCAACTTACTCTATGGCAGCTAACAAAACTTAATTGGTGAAAGTAATCGGCGAAAGAAGTGAACCACGAAACCGCACGCACCGGAACGAACTCATCTTCGCTCCGGTGCGTGCGGTTTCGTGGCTACTGATTTTGTTAGACGCTCTTAAGGAACGTTCGGCTTCACGAGCGGCGCTTCCTTGTCGTCAACATACACGCTGAGCACGCTCACGTTTCCGGGAATCGCGAAAGCGTGATTCGTCACGAGCAGCGATCCGTGCTTGTCGAACGCGCCGTTGGCCGGCGAGTTGAAAGGCGTGATGAGACCGACGGGCGGAGGGGCGGGCGGGTTCACGATGCGCGCGACTTCCTCGCCCGCCGGGCTGAGAATGGAGACGCCGGAGAAACCGGGCGCGGCCAGCATCACGTAGAGTTTGCCGGAGCGTCCGAACGCGATGCCGTCCGGCGCGCCGCCGCTGTACTGATGGAAAAGCTGTAGGTCGGCGGCGGTCGGCGCGTCAACCAGCGGCAGCGAATAAATTCTGCCGCCGGTGAAATCGGGGGAACCGGGTGCCGATTCGCTCGTCACGCTGAAGAAGATGCGCTTGCTGTCGGGGCTGAGGCGGAGGCCGTTCACGCTGAAGTTGGTGACGAGGCTCGGGTCCTGAAACCAGACTTGCGGCGTGCCGCCGCCCGGCGGGATGCGCCAGATCGTCGCCTGAAGCGAATCGGTCAAGTAGAGATTACCTTCCGGGTCGAAAGCGATGTCGTTCATCAGCGCGGGCACCTGCGGGTTGAGCTGCGGCACGGGCGGCGCGTAGACCGACTGCTCGCCGCTGCCGAGATCAATGCGGACGATGCCGAGTTGGATGTTGACGACGTAGAGCCTGCCGTCGTCGTCGAAGGCGATGCAGGAGTTGGCGTGCGGCGCGGCCAAAAACTCGCCTTCAATCGTGTAGGTGCGAACGGTTTCGCCCGTGCGCGTGTCGTAGGCGATAACGTAGGAGGGCGGCATGCCCGCCGTTTCAAAGCTGGCCGGTCCGGCGACGTAAACCAGATTGCCTCTGACCGCGATGCCTTCGGGGAAGCCGGGGTCGGGAACTTGCGCGAGCGTTTTCACGTCGCCGAAGGGGCGCGCGTGCGGGTTATTTGCGAAGGCCGTCAGCGGCAGGATGACGAGTGCGATTAAGCAAGATATAAATATCATCCGTGCGGATTTCATTTGTGGGCTCATGGGTTTTCTCCTCCAGGTGATTATTTCAAGAGATTTCCGGCGCGAGGAATTCCGTCGGGTAGGAAGTGACGGGGTAATTGACGGCAACGCGCCTATGTCAAATAAGATTTCGTTTGCGGGTCATCAAATGACGACCCATTTACTAACGCGGTCTGGGGAAGGAAAAGGGATCACCCGTCGCAATTTTTTTCAGCGCGGGCGAAAATAGTTGCAACAAAACGCGCCCCGGCGGTGTTCTCCACTTGTAGTAGAGCAAAATCTCGCGGGGGCTGACTCGCGCCCGAATCCGTTCAACACGCACACTTACCCTTCTAAGGAGCACGCATTATGAATCAGCGAAATAACATGGAGAGTTTGGCGAAAGACGCCGCGCGGCGCGCCTTTGCCAATTACAGAACGCGTGCGACGGCGTTCGCGGCTCTGTTTATAGTGTCAATAGCTTTTGCCGTGGCGGCTTGCGGCGGGGCGCGCGGTCTGGCGACCGGCGCGTCGTCGGGTCAGACGGGCGTGGCGGGTTCGTACAGCGGCCAGTGGCTTATCGAATTCAGGACGGGCGAAGACAAAGTCCAACTGTCGCTGCGCTACGACGTGGAGAATCATCGCTCCAACACCTCGCGCCGGATCGCGACCTCGGAACTCGTCGGACTGACGCGCGAGCAGGCGATGTCTGCCGGCGGCACGCAGGTCAAGTTTCAAGTGCGGCGCGACGCGGGCGCGTTTCTCTGTGAAGGATGGTTCAGGAACGGCAAAGGCTCAGGCCACTACACCTTCGCGCCCAGTTCCGCTTTTGTCTCCGAACTGCGCAAGCGCGGCTACGATGCGCCGACCGACGCGCAGCAGTTTTCGATGGCCTTGCACGACGTGAGCCTCGCCTTCGTCGAAGAGTTGAACGCTCAAGGCTACGAGCGCCCCACGCTCGCAGAACTCGTCAAGACGGGCGAGCACGGCGTCCACCTCGAATACGTGCGCGGGCTGAAAGACCTCGGCTACACTTTGCGCTCGGTTCCCTTCCTGATCAAGATGCGCGATCACGGCGTCAGCCTCACCTACGTGCGCGAACTCGCCGCCGCAGGTTACACGCGCGTCTCCCCCGAAGAACTCATACGCACGCGCGATCACGGCGTCAGCGCAAATTTCGTACAGACCTTCGCGGCGGCGGGCTACGAAAAATTGCCGCTCAGCGAATTGATCACCCTGCGCGATCACGGCGTCAGCGCAACGTTCGTCAAAGAACTGCGCGCGCTCGGCTACGAGCGCCTGCCCGTCGAGCAGTTGCGCCGCCTGAGAGATCACGGCGTCAACACGAGTTTCATCAAAGAACTCAACGAACTCGGATACGAACGCGTCCCCGTCGATCAACTCGTGCGCCTCAGAGATCACGGCGTCTCGGCCAGCTACATTAAAAAGATGAAGCAGAGCGGCTACGGCGCGCTCACGCTCGACCAACTCATCGACCTGCGGGATCGCGGCGTGAACAAGTAAGAAGACGAAGCTACTCTTTCGTCACGAAGCGGGGGCGCGTTTGCAGATCACATGCAAACGCGCCCCCGCTTCGACTCTCGATTGTCCGTCGCCGCGCTCCGGTCTTTTACGCGACGATCATCGTGCCCGTGCCTTCGTCCGTGAAGACTTCGGAGAGCAGCGTGTTGCGTAAGCTACCTTTGATGATGTGCGCGCTGCGGACGCCCCTGTGCAGGAGTTCGGTGATGTTTTGCAGCTTCGGGATCATGCCGCCCGTGGCGACGCCGTCCTTGAGTAGTTTCCCTACTTCTTCGACCGTGAGGCGCGAGAGCTTCGTCGCGGATTCGCCCGGTCGCAGATAAAGACCGTCCACGTCGCTCAGGAGTATCAACTTTTCCGCCTCCAGCCAGACGGCGATCTCTGCGGCGATGGTGTCGGCGTTGATGTTGAAGACGCGCCCGCGCGAGTCTGCGCCGAGCGGCGAGACGACGGGCAGATAGTCGTGGTCGAGCAGCACGCGCAGGAGCCGGTCGTCAATTTTCACTACGTCGCCGACGTGCCCGAAGTCCACGCGCTCGCTCTCGCCCGTCGCCTCGTTGACCACATCTTTCGGCGGGCGGCGTTCGGCCAGCACGATGTTGCCGTCAACGCCCGACAGCCCGACGGCGTTGACGCCGTGATTGCGCAGCGCGGCGAGGATGTCCGTGTTGATCTTTCCGGCGAAGATCATCTTCGCCATGTCGAGCGTGGCGTCGTCGGTGACGCGCCGCCCGTTGATGATCGTCTGCTCGACGCCCATCTGCTCGGCCAACTCCGTCAACTGCTTGCCGCCGCCGTGCACCACGCACAGGCGTATCCCGACCTGATGCATCAACGCCAACTCCTCGCAGAGCGACGCCAGATTCTCATGATCCTCCGTCAGCTTGCCCGAGATTTTGACAACGAAAGTCTTGCCCTTGAAGCGTTGAATGTAAGGCAACGCTTCGCGCAACAGATCGAGTCGCGGCTGGCTCATGGTTGACCTCCAAAACGGGAAAGGGGTAAAGGGGAAGGGGTAAAGGGAAAAAGATAAATCCGCCGCTTTTCTTCCACCTTTACCTCTTCCCCTTTACCCTTTCACCAGTTGTTCTATAACGGCTTTCTGCGCGTGCAGACGATTCTCCGCTTCGTCTATAACGACGGAGGCGGGAGAGTCTATGACGCTGTCGGTGACGATGACATTGCGGCGCACGGGGAGACAGTGCATGAAGATGCCGCTGTCCGTGCGTCGCATCTTCGCTTCGTCAACGATCCAACGGTCGCGGTATTCGGCGCGCGTCTCCATGTCGTCTTCTGGCGAGCCGTAAAACATCTTGCTTCCCCAACTTTTCGCGTAAACCGCCTGCGCGCCGTCGAAGGCTTCTTCGATGTCGTCGGTCACACGAACACTTGTTCCGGCGTCGAACGCGTGTTCGTTGAGTTGGCCGATGAGTTCGTCGTCGAGTTCGTAGCCGGGCGGGTGCGCGATGGTCAGTTCGTGCCCCATCTGCGCCGCCGCGAGCGCGAAACTGTTCGGCACGGCCATCGGCAAAGGCTTCGGGTGCCACGCCCACGTGAGCGTCACGCGCTTTCGTCCCGCGCCCAGTTTCTCTCTGAGCGTCAACATGTCCGCGAGCGCCTGACAGGGGTGGTGCATCGCCGATTCGAGATTGATGACCGGCACTTCGCTGTGGCGCGCGAAGGCCGCGAGAATTGGATCGCGCCGCTCCTCTTTCCAATCCTTGAGCGCGGCGAACGTGCGCACGCCAATCGCCGCACAGTAACGCCCGAGCACACGCACAAACTCCGCGACGTGTTCCGTCTTGTCGCCGTCCATCACAACGCCTTCACGGTGTTCGAGCGTCCAACTCGTGCCGCCGGGTTCGAGCACGACCGCGTTGCCGCCGAGTTCGTAAATCCCGACCTGCATTGAGGCGCGCGTGCGCAAGGAAGGATTGAAGAAGACCAGCGCGACGGACTTGCCCGCGAGCGGCTGCGACTTATCCTCGCCGCGCTTGATGCGCGCCGCCGCTTCGAGCAAACGCTCAAGCTCTTCGCGCGTCCAGTCGGCGGTTGTCAGAAAATCTCTCGGCATAGTTTGTCGTCAGAAAATTTACCGGCGTAGTTTTTGCAGCGTTCAACCAACGATCTCTTCCCACAACTCCTTCGACATGAGAACACACGCGATCTCGATCCCGTTAGCCAGACGGTGCGACGTATCGCGCAGCCGCACGAAGCCCGCGCGCTCATAGAATTCGACGGCGTTCAGAGAGGCGCACAAATGTAACGACTTCAAACCGCCCTCGCGCGCACGTTCTTCGAGCGTGTTTAGCAGTTTCGACCCCACGCCGCGCCCGACCGCCGCCGGATGAACATAGACGGCTTCGACTTCGCCGTTCGTCTGATTCAAAGTCCCGAAGCCGATAACCTCCGCGCCCTCTTCCGCCACGTAAAACTCTTTCCGCTCAATCGCCTTGACGTAGAACTCGGCCTCGCGCGGCCTTGCCCACGCCTCGATCTCACCCGCGCCGTAATGCCCGCCGCACAGTTCGCGTATGGACGCGACGTGCATGCGCCCGATGTCCTCGCTATCTTCCCGCCGCGCCCTGCGCACGTTGAAGTTCATAACTTTCTCAACTTGAGGTTGAACCGACTTGAAGCGACCCCAACACGCGCCCGAGCGCGACGACAAACAGATCAATTTCCTCCCGCGTCAGGCAGAGCGGCGGGAGCAGCCTGAGCACGCGCGCGTCGCTCGACGTGCCCGTGATGATGCGTTCACCAAGCAACGCCTGGTGCACTTTCGCAGCAATCTCACCCGCGAACTCCAACCCCAGCAACAACCCCATGCCGCGCACGCCCTCGACGCCTGCCATGCCTTCAAGCGACTCGCGCAAGTGTCGCTCCGACGCGCGCGCGTTCTCCAACATGCCGTCAGTTTCAATGGCTTCGAGCGTCGCCGTGACCGCCGCCATCGCGAGCATCCCGCCGCCGAAAGTCGTGCCGAGGTCGTTCTCCTTGATGTGCGCGGCGACACTCTCCGTCGTCAAACACGCGCCGACGGGCACGCCGCTCCCGAGCGCCTTCGCCAGCGTGATGATGTCGGGCACAACACGCGCGCCCGCGTCGCTCCCCGCGAAAAACCACTCGCCCGTGCGCCCTATCCCGGTCTGCACCTCATCATAAATCAAGAGCATCCCGCGCTCGTCGCACAACTCCCGCAGCGCGCGATAAAACTCCGGCGCGGCTTGACGGACGCCCGCCATAGACTGAATCGGCTCAAGCATCACGGCGGCGACACTCTCGTCCGCGAGCGCGGCGACCGACTCTATCGAACCGAACTCCGCGCACAAGTGGCCGGGCACATTCGGTCGCCCGATCTCCCGATACTTGCCCAGGAACGTCGCGCTGATGGCGTCAGCCGTGCGCCCGTGAAAGCCGCCCGTGAACGTGATGACGCTCTCGCGCCCCGTGAGCATGCGCGCCATGCGCATCGCATTCTCGTTGGCCTCCGTGCCCGAATTGCAGAAAAAGGCTTTCGTCACGAGCGCGGGCGCGCAACCCACCAACTTCTCCGCCGCGCGCGCGCGCACCTCCGAATAGACCAGATTAGAATAGAACAACAACTCACCGGCCTGCGCCCTGATCGCTTCGACGACGTGCGGGTGACAATGCCCCGTCGCCGCGACGGCATGCCCGCCGTAGAGATCGAGAAAGCGCTCGCCCTCACTCGTCTCAACCCACGCGCCGCGCCCGCGCACCGCCGCCACCGGCATCTTCTTATAAGTCGCCAGTTGAAACTCGCCCTCGCGCGCGGCAATGTCATCGAAGGTCGTAATTGAATTCATCATCATTAACTCTAGCCGCTGTTACTCAATAAACGCAGACAACAAGTTAAACTTCTCCTGGCTTTAACTTGTCACTTGTCACCTGTCACTTGTCACTGTCTTAAGGATTGCTGCCCGTCAGCATCAGCCCCGCACGCTCGTCCAGCCCGAACATCAAATTCATGTTCTGCACGGCCTGACCCGCCGCGCCCTTCACCAGATTATCTATCGCCGAAAACACGACTAACGAACGCCCGCGCGCGGCGAAACCCAGATCGCAAAAGTTGGTCGTCTTCACCCAGTTGATGTCAGGCGACCCTTTCACGATCCGCACGAAGAAACTCTCGCGATAAAACTCCTCGAACAACTCGCGCGCGGCATCCTCGGTCAGCGCGTCTTTCGTCTCGACATAAATCGAGGCGAAGATGCCGCGCGCGACGGGCAGCGAGTGAGTCATAAACACGAGTTCGCTCGCCCAATCGCCGACGCTGCGGAGTTCCTGCTCGATCTCCGGCACGTGCTGGTGCGTGAAAGGCTTGTAGGCGTAGAAAGAGTTCATGCGCTGCGGGTGGTGCGTGTTGGCCGCCGCCTTCGCGCCCGACCCCGACGACCCCGTCTTCGCATCCACGATGACGCGCCCGCTCAACTGACCCGACGCGACGAGCGGCGCAAGACCCAAGAGCGTCGCCGTCGCAAAGCAGCCGGGGTTGCTGATGAGCCGCGCCTGCTTGATCGCCTCGCGATTCGTCTCCGTCAAACCATAGACGAACTCGCGCTGCAACGCGGTCGCCGTGTGCTCGCGCCCGTAGTGCTCCAAAAACTCCGCCGCGTCGCTCAAGCGAAAATCGCCCGACAGGTCGATCACCTTGACGTGCGACGGCAGGCGCGGCGCGATCTCCAGAGCCTGCCCGTGCGGCAACGCCAGAAACACACAATCCAAACTGCCGAGACTCTCGAACTCTTCCGGCGCGGCGACGAAGCGTAGTGCGGTCAACCCGTAGAGATTGCGATGCACCTCGCCGACTGCTTTGCCCGCGTGCTCGTTCGCCGTCACGAACGCGACCTCGACATCCACGCGCGCCAGCAGAATGCGCAGCAACTCCGCCCCGCCGTAACCAGACCCGCCAAAGATGCCGACTTTAAGTTTCATCATCCAAGTTTCAAATTTACCAACACGCTGATATTGAATCGGTACTCTCTGTGCCTCCTCCGTGTCCTCTGTGTCTCTGTGGTGAGTGCCTTAATAAAGCATTCACCACAGAGACACAGAGAGCACAGAGGAGGCACAGAGAAAAGAAGGAGTCTTACGTTTGTTATATCGCTTCGGCAAATGCAGGCTCAAGCATGTACTCGCGGAGCGGGCTTGGGACTTGCGACCTGAGACCTGCGACTTTTTGCTTCACGATCTCGAACATACGCGCCCCGTCCCTGCGCGCGTTGCCCGCCGCGACGTTGAACTCGCGCTCGATATAGTCCTCGCCCATCTGCGAATCCGTCACCGAACCCGCCACGAGATCAACCGTCAGGCCGCGACGGCGCAGCAACTCGATGCCGCCCCACGCGCCCACGTAATCCGACGCGCAATAAATCAACGCGGCCATCGCCCCGCGCAACTCCGCGTCGTCGAAGACCGACTCGACCGAGTAGCCGCCGAGTATGCCGTCGCCGAGTTCGATCACGACGAGATCGGGCGCGCTCTCGTTCAAGCGCGCGATGATCGCCTTCGCCACCGGCGCGAGATCGCCTATGCCGACCGTCGAGGGCAACCCGCAATCCAGAAAACTGGCCGTCGCGACCGCGCCGTGATCGGCCATGTTCAAAGTGTCGCGCAGACACGCAACGCCCGAAAGCTTACCCGCCGCGACCCTCATCCCTGCTGCCGTCGCACGCCGGATCAACTCCGTCGCCGCGTAAGTCTTCCCGCTGTTCATGCACGCGCCCGCGATGACGACGAGCGGCGCGCTCGCCCCCAAACTTTCGCGCAAAGGCAGCGCCGCGTCGCCGATGTTTCGCACCCGCGCGCCCTCCGCGTAGACGAGGCCGACGACTTCGACGCGGATCGCGTCGCTCAGACTCGAATGATGCCCCGTGCACAATCCGACGACGCCGCCCATATTCAGCAGGTGCAACTCATCGCCCGCCGCAACCGTCTCCGGCACGTCGCCGACGAAACCCTTGAGCGCGCGGCGGCAGCCGAGCACGCCGACGAGCACGTCGCCCTGATTGATCTTCGCCAAACGCCCCGTCACCAGTTCCAACTGGTTATAGGTCGCGCTCTCCGTGAGCGCACGCACGACGACCACATCGCCCGCACGCACGCGCTCGCGCTCCGTCGTGACCGCCAGCGTCTTCGACAAATCGAGCGGCGAGGTCGCCGAGCCGATCTTGTCCGCCTCGACCACCCTCACCTGCACGCCCTCAAATTTCTCGTCGATGTTCGTCATGCTTCAACCCTTTCGAGAATTGATTTGTCGGTTCATTGATCCGTTTCTTCATTGAATCAATGAACCGATAAATCAATGAATCAATCTTTATTAGTTTGCGCCAGTGAGCGCAGGCGTAGCGCGTTGAGTTTGATGAAGCCCTCTGCGTCGCGCTGGTTGTAAACGGTGTCGGCCTCGAAGGTCGCGAGCCGTTCGTTGTAGAGCGAGCGCGGAGCGCGGCGTCCTGCGACAATGGCGTTGCCGCGATAAAGTTTCATTCTCACTTCACCCGTCACGTCCTTTTGCGTCTCGTCGATCATGTGCCGCATCAACTCCGTCTCCGGCGCAAACCAGAAACCGTAATAGACGCTCTCCGCGAACTTCAGACTCAGCGCGTCGCGCATCCTCAACACTTCCCTATCCATCGTGATAGATTCGAGCGCGCGGTGCGCCGCTTGCAGTATGGTCACGCCCGGCGTCTCATAGACGCCCCGCGACTTCATCCCGACGAAACGATTCTCGACCAGATCAACGCGCCCGATGCCGTGCGCGCCGCCGAGCGCGTTCAACTCTTCGAGCAGCGCGACCGCACCCCTCCGCTCTCCGTTCACGCTCACGGGCACGCCCCGCTCGAAACCGACGACCACATACTCCGCTTCGGCGCGCGCGTCTTCCGGCGCTGTCGTCAACTGAAAAATATCTGCGGGAGGCTCGGCCCACGGGTCTTCGAGGATGCCGCCCTCGTAGGAGACGTGCATCAGGTTGCGGTCGGTCGAATAGGGCTTCGCGTGCGTCGCCGTCACGGGGATGTTGTGTTGCTCGCAGTAAGCGATGAGATCGCTCCGCCCCTTAAACTCCCACTCGCGCCAGGGAGCGACGACCTTGATGTCCGGCTCTAACGCGTAATAAGTCAACTCGAAACGCACCTGATCGTTGCCCTTGCCCGTCGCGCCGTGTGCGACCGCGTCCGCGCCTTCGCGGCGCGCGATCTCGATCTGTCGCTTCGCGATCACGGGACGCGCCAGAGACGTGCCGAGCAGATAGACGCCCTCGTAAACTGCGTTGGCCTTGACCGCCGCCCACACGTAATCGCTCACAAACTCCTGCCGCAAATCTTCCACGTACAACTTCGACGCGCCCGTCGCGCGCGCCTTCTCTTCCAGCCCTTCAAGTTCCTCGCCCTGCCCCACGTCCGCGCAATAGCAGACGACCTCGCACCCGTAGCGCTCTTTGAGCCAGTGCAACATCACGGACGTATCCAGCCCGCCCGAATAAGCCAACACAATTTTTTTGATCTCTCGCGTCATTCAAACTTTCCTCATTAAAGTCCGGAGTCTGAAAAGTCCGGAGTCTGAGAGTCAACAGCCATATTTGACTTTAAGACTCGGGACTTCAGACTCCGGACTTTTCATCCGAATAATTCCCAGATTTTTTTGATCACCACGCGCTGCGCCTTGCGCTCCGCCACCGCGATGAAGATCGTGTCTTCGCCCGCCAGCGTCCCGACGATCTCTTTGACGCCCGCGCCGTCAATCTCGACTGCCACCGCCGACGCCAGCCCCGGCTCGCAACGGGCTACGACGAGCGCATCGCCCGCCACCTCCAACCCGACGAGGCCGCGCGCCGTGGCGCTGTCCGCCGCGCGCGGCACGACGTAGCGCCCGCGCCGTTTGACGACGCCCAGCTCTTCCAGATCGCGCGAGATGCTCGACTGCGTGGCGGCAAAGCCCGCGCGTTCGAGGTGCGCCGCCAGTTCGCCCTGCGTGCTGACGGGCTTGGCGCGAATCAGATTCAATAATTTCCGCTGCCGCTTTTCCTTGTCCATTTTCGCCTTCTATGCAAAAGATTTGCATAACGTATGCATAGATGCATAAAATAACACCCCAGTTGCATTAAATCAACTTATCCGTGTACAACGGGGGCAGTTTCGAGGTGGGAGATGTCTGAAGATAAAAAATTATGGGGCGGGCGGTTCACCGGGCGACCCGACGCGGGCTTCGCGGCCTACAACCGTTCGTTCGCGTTCGACCGCAGGCTTTTTGCGGCAGACGTGCGCGCGAGCCTTGCGCACGCGGAGGGTTTGCGCGCGGCGGGGGCGTTGACCGTCGAGGAAGCGTCGCAGATCAAAGCGGGACTCGAAACGCTGCTCACGCGAAGCACGCAGGAGGAAGACTTTTTCGACGACGACGCGGGAGCGACCGAGGACGTGCATTCGTTCATCGAGTCGCGTCTCGTCGCGCTCGCGGGCGACGCGGGACGCAAACTACACGCGGGGCGCAGCCGCAACGATCAGGTGGCGACGGCCTTACGTCTTTGGCTGCGTGACGAGATTGACGCTATCGCGGCACTTGTTCGTGCGATGCAGACGGCTTTGCTCGATCTGGCTGAGGCGCACAAGGATGCCGTGCTGCCCGGCTACACGCACCTGCAACGCGCGCAACCGGTCTTGTGGGCGCATTGGTGCCTCGCCTATTTCGAGATGCTCGCGCGCGACCGCGAACGGCTCTCTGACGCGCGGCGGCGCACAAACGTCCTGCCGCTCGGTTCGGCTGCGCTCGCCGGAACGAGTTACAAGATTGATCGCGACGCGGTCGCACGCGCGCTCGGCTTCGCAGGGGTTTCGCGGAACAGCCTCGACGCCGTCAGCGACCGCGATTTCTGCGTGGAGTTTGCGGGCGCGGCGAGCCTCATCATGGTTCACCTGTCGCGTCTCTCGGAGGACATCATCGTCTATGCGACGACCGAGTTCGGCTTTCTTGAGTTGAGCGACGCGATCTCGACGGGGTCGAGTTTGATGCCGCAGAAGAAGAATCCGGACGCGCTCGAACTCGTGCGCGGCAAGTCGGCGCGCGTCTTCGGCCACACGATGTCGCTCCTGACTTTGATGAAGGGCTTGCCGCTCGCCTACAACAAGGATATGCAGGAGGACAAGGAGGCCGTCTTCGACACCGCCGACACGGTGCGCGCGTCGCTTGAAGTGGCGGCAACCGTCTTGCGCAACATACGACTGCGTGAAGATCGCGCGCGCGACGCCGCCGCGCGCGGCTTTATGAACGCGACGGAACTCGCAGACTATCTCTCGCGCCGGGGGCTGCCCTTCCGCGAGGCGCACGAGGCGGTCGGGCGCATCGTGCTCGCAGCCATCGGGCGCGGGCGGGAGCTACACGAACTCCCGCTCGAAGAGATGCGCGCGCTCTCGCCGCTCATCGAAGAGGACGTGTACGCCGCGCTCTCGCTCGAACAGACGCTCGCCACGAAATCGCAGACGGGCGGCACGTCGCCCGCGCGCGTGGCGGAAGCCGTCGCCGCAGCGCGTGCATCCCTGAACGACTGAAGCGGGTTGAAGTTGAGTGCGCCTCAAACAATTCACCGCGGAAGAGCAAAGGACACAGAGAGGGCGCGCAGAGTTGATCATTCAAACTCTGCGCGCCCTCTCTACGCCTTCTCTCTCTCAGCGCTAACCCTTTAATCGTTGCTTTAACGTGACGTGCGTTCGGCGGCCTCGTCGGCTGTTTTGCGCTCGGCTTCGGGGAGCGGCTCGTCCGGTGCGGATGGAGTGCGTGCGAGCGACCACTTGAGCAGGGGCGGCGTGACGAGCGTGGTGACGATGACCATGATGACGACGGCGGCGAAGGTCGCGCTGCCGATGACGGGTTCGTTCACGCCGGAAGCGTTCGGGAGCATGAGCGTCGCGCCTATTCCGGCGAAGATGAGGCCGACTTCGCCGCGCGGGATCATGCCGAGCCCGACGGCGAGTCGGTTGATGCCGCGATCAATGACGGCGAGCGAGCAGACCTGTTTGCCGATGATGGCAACCACCGTCAGCACCGCCGCGAAGCCGAGTATGTCCAGGCGCCCGAACGCGCTCAGGTCAACCTTGAGTCCCATCAGGACGAAGAAGATGGGCACGAGGATCGTGGTCAGCGGCGTGAGCAGATCGTGTAAATCATGTTTCGTGTGGCCGGGCATGCGTTCGATGTGCGCTTCTTCCAGTAGCAATCCGGCGGCGAACGCGCCGACGATTGCCGCCAGCCCGATCCCAGCCGCCGCCCACGACAGCACGAAGCAGAGCGCGACGGCGAGCGCGAGCAGCACGCCGCGCCCTTCGAGTTTGCCCGCGCCCTGAAAGAGATACGGCACGAGGAAACGCCCGACGAGAAGCGCGACGACGAGAAAGCCGACGGCCTTGAGCGTGATGATGCCGACGGTTGCGAGCGAGAGCGACGTGCCCGTGGCGGTCGCCTGAATCGCGCCCTGCACGACGGCGAGTATGATGAGGCCGAGCACGTCGTCAATGACCGCCGCGCCGAGCACGATGCGCGCGACGCGCGTGTTGAGTTTGCCCATGTCTTTGAGCACGCGCGCCGTGATGCCGACCGACGTGGCGCAGAGCGTCGCGCCGATGAAGATGTGGCCGAGTCGCGCCTCGTCCGGAATGAAATAAGCGGCCACACCCCAGCCGAGAAAGAAGGGCGCGATGACGCCCGCTATCGCCACCAGCAGCGACGACCAGCCGACTTCCAGCATGTCGCCGAGGTTCGATTCCAGCCCCACCTCAAACAGCAGCAGGATGACGCCGATCTCCGCGAGCGCGTTGATCACCACGTCGGTCTTCAGCGGTTCGATGGCCGTGATGCCGAAGAGCACAAGGTTGCCGACGATCATCCCGCCGATCAACTCACCGAGCACGGCGGGTTGCCCCATACGCTCAAACGCCTCGCCGCCGAGCTTGGCAATGACGAGGACGAGCGCGACGCCGATGAGCACGAGCGGGTTGAGGCCGTGCCCCGCGCCGCCCGTGTGTTGTCCTGCTTCCTCGCTCGCGAAGATCGTCCGCGCCGCGAACGTGAACGCGGCAAGTAGGATCAAACTGTAGATAAGTTTCTGCCTCATACGTTACCGAATCATTCGACCGGAATGTAATAGCCGTCTTCGCGCCCGACGAGTCCCGCACCGCTTCTGGGCTTGGCGATGGGATACAGCGCGGGGTCAACTTGAAATTTTTTCAGGAGTGAAGCGGCCACCGCCAGGATGGCACGCTGGTACTGTTGCTGCTCGCGTTCGATCAGTTTGCGCCGCTTCCTGTTTTTCTCCCTGTAGCGGACGTTCGAGAGCGTCATCAGCAGCAGATAGTAGCCTGCCGCGCCGAGCAGGGCGAAAGTGATGAAGTCAACGCCCGCGCCGCGGACGGTCATAGCGAAGGCGAACACGAGCAGCCCGAACAGGCCGACGATGCGCGCCATGAACCAACCATATTTACGCCACCACAGAGCCTCGTTCATGATGAAGTCGGCGCGGCGTTGCGCACGGTCTTTGGCCTTCAGGAAGCGGAGCGACTCTTCGGGGCACGTATCAACCGGTGGGAATTTGTCGATTAGTTTCTGCGTGTCTATGGGCGACTCGATCTCGCCGATGATGAGTTCGAGCAAGCGGCGCGCGTCTGGTGGAAGTTCGCCCGGAGCCGCCTGCTTGCTGGTCTTGGTCTTCGCGCTCGGCATGTTGAAACTGTTAGCTTCGATCAATTCAATCGCGGGCTGTCGAAGTAAATGCTTGGGCGGTGCAAATAGAATTTCGGTTCGGGCAGATCAGTCGTCGCCCGAACCGAAATTAAAGAACGTCAGGGGTCATGCGTCGTCTACTTCTTGCCGCCGCGCAGGACTTTGGAGAACGTGTAATAGACCAGCGTGAGGATGAACGACCACGCGGCGATCATAAAGACCCAGCCACCCGTCGTCATTAGCACGTCTGCCGCCCGGCCTGTCTGCGCGCCGGTGGCCTGCAACAACACGAAAATCATTCCCGTCATTAGAGTCATTGTGCGTGTGCCCCTCCTCTCTCGGATCGTCTGTATTTGTTCCACGCGTATCCGGTGAGCGCCATGATGACGGCGCAGAGCACGATCATCTCGATGCGTGCCGCCCAACGATAGCCCGATTGCGCCGCGATGTCGGCGTTCGCTACCAACGCGCGCCCGTGGAAACCGAACTCATACATCATGCGCTCGCCGAAAGAGGCCGTCGTCTTGCTCCAGCCCGGCAGGTCAACCCACTTCTGCGAGAGCAGGCGCGGGATGAGCGAGTCAATGATGCCTTTGATCAAAATCAGGATGATGAAGATCGGCACGACGTACTTCATGATCGGGTAGAAGAAGCGCGGGAGCGGAATCTGTTGCCCCTTCTTAATCTCGTCCCAAGCCTTGTGCCCGCCGAAAATCCAGAAGAAGAGGATCGTCTCGATCAACGCGAAGACTAAGAGCAGGAACTCGCCCGACCAGAAATCAAACTCATCGAGGTAGCCGTATTGCAGGAACATGATGATCGGCAGCACTGCGACGAAGATGATCGCGCCGACGACCATCGCCGCCTTTTGTCTCGTCATCCTCAACTCGTCTTGCAGGAAAGCCATCGCGGGCTGCGAAAGCGCGAGCGACGAAGTGATGCCTGCGAAGAAGAGGAGCGTGAACCAGATGCCGCCGAAGAGCGCGCCGCCGGGGATGCCGGAGAAGACCGCGGGCATCGTCTGAAAGCCGAGGTTGAACGTACCGGAGTTGGCGATGGCCGTGGCTGCGCCCGTGCCGTAAAAAGCCGTCGCCGCCGGAATGGCAATCGAGCCGCCGAGGATGACTTCGCAAAACTCGTTCATCGAAGAGGTCGCAAGGCCGGTGAGCACGATGTCGTCGGTCTCTTTCAGGTAACTCGCGAAGGTTTGAATCGAACCCGTGCCGAGCGAGAGCGTGAAGAAGATTTGCCCTGCGGCGGCGAGCCACACCGCGCCGTCCGTGATGCGCGAGAAGTCCGGGTTCCAGACGAAGGCGATGCCGCCCATCGCGCCGGGCAAGCTCAGCACGCGGATGCCGACGATGATCGCGAAGAGGATCAAAAGCGGCATGCCGATCTTCGCCATGCGCTCAATACCGCCCGCGATGCCCTTCGAGATGATGAAGATGTTGAGGAAGAGCGTGATGGCGAAGAAGATGACGCCGATGACGCTGCCCGACCACGCCAGCCCGTTGTTCGTGCCCTGATAGGCGGCGAGGTAGTTGCCCATCGTCGTGAACGCCTGATCGGGGCTTTGCCCGGCGATGCTCGGCATCTGTCCGGCGAAGGAGAGCACGGCATAGCCGAGCGTCCACGATTCGATGTAGGTGTAGAAGATGACGAAGGCGAGCGGGATGAAGACGCCGAGCGCGCCGAGGTATTTCGAGAGCGGGTTCGCCCACAACTTCTCGAACATGCCGGGCGAGGTCGAATAGCCGTGCTTCCCGCCGAAACGCCCGATGCCCCATTCGATCCACATCAACGGAATGCCGAGCAGCAGGAACGCGATGAAGTACGGGATCATGAACGTCCCGCCGCCGTTTCGCGCCGCAAGCGCGGGGAAGCGCAGGAAGTTACCCAACCCCACGGCGTTGCCGGCCATCGCCAGCACGAGGCCGAGTTGCGATGCCCAGCCTTCCCGCGTGACGACATCCTTATCGTAGGGGAAATCCGGGATCGGGTTCAGGTCAATGTCGTTGTCATCTTTGTTTGCCATAACAGAAAGAATTCTCCTCTTGAGCCTCGAATCGTCCGACGGCAACCGAAAGGAATAGCTTCATATGACGCGCGCAGGGCAATACGGAAAGTTGACGCGAAGAATGATGCGCGCACGAGACGCGGCGAACGAGTTGTTCGTCCGTCGTGCTCCGAAGTCCTGATCTAAAACTTTAAACCGCCGAAGGCCAATGCAGGGATAACCCGCGCATTATACCGATTTAGCGCGTGATGTCGAGAAATAAAATCTCGCGCGCGGGCAGTTGAAATGTCGGCGTGCTTCGCTGCTGTCGCCTGCGGGAGGCGGGCGTGTGGAAAAGCCGGGTTCGATGTCGCCCGGACAACTCAGTCTCCGCTCCGCTCACGCCTCGCGGCACACTCTTTGCCATCTCCAGCGTGGCAGCAATTTTCAAGGTGCGAAATCGTACACAAGCCCGCGAGGGGCGGTTAGTACGCCCACCGGCGCGGGGACGTATGCGCGAGCCGCGAACGAGGCGCAATCACACAGGACTGCTGATTTACTCTCCTTATCAAGCGGGACGGTTAGTTGCATAAATCGCGGACTGTCCGGTCAGTCCGTTCAACATGAGGAAAGGGACACATAAATGAACGACAACAGAAAAGACAGCATTGGCGAAGAGGCTTCGGCATTGGGCGAACGTACCACAGGCAATATCAAAGAGGCGACGGGCACAGTTACCGGTGACAGTTCTCTGCGCGCGGAAGGCGCGTCCGAGAGCGCGACGGGCGCGGCGCGCCAGAAGTCGAACCGGATGGTGACGGGACTGTTCCGCGACCGCGACAGCGCCGAGCGCGCTTACGGCTCGCTCTCGACGCGCGGCTACAGCAAAGACGACGTTAACCTGCTCATGTCCGACGAGACGCGCAAGACGCATTTCTCATCCGACGACGCGGCGGCCGATACAGACCTCGGCAGCAAAGCCCTCGAAGGCGCGGGCGCGGGCGCGGCCATCGGCGGTACGACCGGCGCGGTGCTGGCAGCGATTGCGGCCATCGGCACGTCCGTCGTCCTGCCGGGACTGGGGTTGATCGTGGCCGGGCCTTTGGCGGCGGCGCTGGCCGGTGCGGGCGCGGGCGGCGCGACGGGCGGCCTCATCGGCGCGCTCATCGGTTCGGGCATCCCCGAAGATCGCGCGAAGCAATATGAGAGCGGCGTCAAGGAAGGCGGCATCGTGATGGGCGTCAACGCGCGCTCGGACGAAGACGCCGAATACTTTGAGAACGAATTCAAAACGCACCGCGGCGAAAACATCTACCGCTAAAAGCGGGCGTTAATCGGTCGAAAACGGAAAACGGGAGGCTCAAAGCTGCGAGCCTCCCGTTTTCCGTTTTGCGCGCCCCGCCGCCGAGGAAATCAAATAAACTTCCGTGTTGCTATTGACGCGCCACCGCGTTCAGTGTTAGTTAAGCATCGAGATGACTACTTTACAGAAAGCGTGTCAGACCACAGCCTTCCTGGCGAGTTAATTGACACGACGACTCACTTAAATTCCTCGTTCCCAATTCTTCGATCACAGAGGTGTTCCCCATGTTCCACATCCCCCACGGGCGCAACCGCGCCGATGCGTTTTCTCATCTCTTAATGCGGCGCGGGCGCGGCATCAAGAGCGTCTTCATCATCTGGTTTTTATTGTTCGGAATTCTTGCCCCGGCCGGGATGCGTGTCGCGCCCGTCCACGCGCAGGACACCGTGACGGGCGCGTTCGAGGGCACGGTGACGAACAGCCAGACGGGCGCGATCATCGCCGGAGCGAGCGTCCAGATTATCAATCAACAGACGGGACAGGCGATCCCGAAGACTTCCGACGCGCGCGGTCGCTTTTATCAGGGGTTGCTCAGTCCCGGCATCTATCTCATCCGCGTCTCGGCCACGGGCTACCAGACCAGAGAGGTGCGCCAGCGTCTCTTTATCACGCGCACGGGCGAGGTCGTCCCCGTGCCCGTCGCGCTCGACCCCGCCCCGGCCGTCGCGCCTGCTTCCCCGACGCCCACGCCCCTGCCGCAAACCGAAGCGGACACCGATGTCCGCGCGCGCACGAACGGCTCGGACGGGCGTCAGGGCGGAGCGTTCACCGAAGAAGAGGTCTCGACGCTCCCGCTCGGCTCAAGGACTTTCACGCGCAGCTTCGACGAACTCACTCTGCTCCTGCCCGGCGTCGCGCCGCCGCCGCAAACTTTGGGCAGCGTCGCCGGCCCCGGCATCGGCGCGGGCGTCGGGTCGTCCGGACAGTTCTCCGTCAACGGACTGCGCTCGCGCGCCAACAACTTCACCGTGGACGGCTCGGACAATAACGACGAAGACATCGGCGTGAGAAGACAGGGGTTCGTCTCGCTCGTCCCGCAGCCCGTCGAGTCTATCCGGGAGTATCAGGCGATCACGCTCTTAGCCCCGGCGCAGTTCGGCAGGAACATCGGGGCGCAGGTCAACGCCGTCTCGAAGTCGGGCGGAAGCGAACACCACGGCACGCTCTACGGCTTCCTCAACACCAGTCAACTCAACGCCCGCAACCCCTTCGACACCGCGTTCGGCAACGAGACCTTCGCGCTGCGCGCCGGTAACAATCAGAGCGTCCTGGTGGCAGACGTGCTGTTTGCCAATAGCGGCGATCCGACGTTTGCCAATAGCGGCGATCCGACGTTCACCAACCTGCGCCCGTTGACGGTGATGAACCAGAGCGGGGGCAAGGATTCGTTCACGCTCGGGCAGGGGGGTTTTGTGCTGGGCGGCCCGCTCAAGCGCGAGCGCATCTTTTATTTCATCTCCGCCGAAGGCACGCGCACGAATGCCACGCGCGAGGAGAGTTTCGCCGTCCCCACCGTCGAGGAGCGCGGCTTCGGCGGCACGGGGGCGACCGGCCTCCCGCTCGGGCTGCTCGACCCGAACGAGCCTTTCCGCGCGTTCCCCACCAGCGTAGACGGCGACGCCATCTTCAGCCTCTTTCCCTTCCCCAACAACCCGCGCGGCATCTACGGCGTGAACACCTTCACGCAGGCGCTCCCGGCGGGCGGGCGCGGCGTCATCGCCTCGGTCAAAATTGACGGCAACTTCAAACTCGGCGGGCGCGGTCAGACCGTCACCGAACGTTATAACTTCACCGAGGACTCGCGTTTCATCCCCGTCACGGGCAGCGCCATCTTCTCGACGCTCAAGCCGCGCGTCCGCACGCAGAACAACTCTTTCTACCTTAACAGCGAACTGAGCCACCCGGATTCGACGCGCCCCCTGTTCAACCAACTGCGCCTCTCCTACGGCCGCACGAGTCTCAATTTCGCCGAGGTGCGCGACACCACTTTTCAAGTTCCGAGTTCGCGGCTGCCGAACGTTCCCTTCCTCCTCAACGCGCCCTACCTCGTCAACGGCACGCTGCCCGACACGGCTTTCACCCCCAACACGGGGGCGGTCATTTACGGCCGGCTGCCCGCCACGACGGAGGTCGAGCTAGGCCCGGTCGGGCAGGTGAACATCGCGGGGTTCAGCCCGCTCGGCGTTGACGTGTTCAACTTCCCGCAGCAGCGCGTCAACAACACTTACCAGATCGCCGACACGCTCACGCTGCGCGCCGGCGATCACAGCCTCGCCTTCGGCACAGACATCCGCCGCACCGAACTCAACAGCGATTTGCCGCGCAATGCCCGCCCGCTCATCACCTTCAACGGCGCGCCCGACATACGGATCGGGCCGGACGGCGAGCCGGTGGCCGCGGGGGGATTCATCACCGCCGTCAACCTCGCCGCCGCCGGGGCTGCGAGCGGTTTTTTCCAGACGCTCGCGACCAGAGAGTCGGACATCGGGCTGCGCTTCTACCAGTACAATTTCTTCGGGCAGGACTCGTGGCGCGTGCGGCGCAACCTCTCGCTCTCCTTCGGCCTGCGCTACGAGTACAACACGACGCCGGGCGAGCGGCAGCGGCGCATCGAAAGCTCCTTCGACGCCCCCGAACTGAGCGAAGTGCCCGGCCTGCGCGACTTCATCGGCGGGCGACGCCGCATCTTCGACCCCGACCGCTCGAACTTCGCCCCGCGCCTCGGCGTGGCCTACGCGCCCAACCTGTTCGGGGCCGACCGCCTCACGATCTTTCGCGGCGGTTACGGCATCTTCTACGATCAGATTCTCGGCGCGGTCGTCAGCCAGTCCAGAAACGTCTACCCCAACTTCCTGACCGTCAACTTCTCCGGCGGCTTCGGCAACTTCAGCGGCGGCCTCGTCGGCGACGACAATAACCGTGGTTTGGGACGCCTCCAATTGCTCAACCCGAGCAATCTCGGCATCGTGCAAGAGGGCACGCTCAACCGCGTCAACCCCCAACTGAGCACGGCGCTGCTCGTCAACCTCGTCAACCAGATCGTCACGGGCGAGGAAGAACCCGCTTCGAGCATCTTCGGGGCGACGCTGCCGGCGCGCTCGCTCAAGTTGCCGCACGCCGAACATTACACTTTCAGCGTCGAGCAACAACTGTCGCGCGACGCCGTGCTCTCCGTGGCCTACGTCGGCACGCGCGGCCGAAACCTGCTGCGCTTCAGCACGCCCAACCTCGGACTCAACAGCATCCTCATTCCGCTCGACTTCAGGGTCTCGCAGGAAGACGACCCGGAGGACGGCGTGCAGCCGCTCGTCTTCGGCCTCTCGCTCGCGCCGGAAGGCGGACGACCCAACCCGAACGCCGGATTCATCTCGCGCTTCGAGACGACCGCACGCTCGCGCTACGACTCCTTGCAGTTGCAACTGCGTGGCCGCCTGCGCCGCACCCTGCAATACCAGACGGCGTACACTTTCGGCAAAGTGATAGACGACGTGTCGGACGTGTTCGATCTGGCGGGCGCGTCCGCGCTCCCGCAAGACTCGCGCAACCTCGAAGGCGAGCGCGGCCCGGCCAACTTCGACGTGCGCCATCGCTTCTCTTACAACTTCGTCTACGACCTCCCCGAAGCGGGCGGCCGACTTGCACGCCTCATCTTCCGCAATCTGCAACTGGCGGGAACGGGCAGTTATCAAACCGGTCAGCCGTTCACCGTCAACTCGATCTACGACGTGAACCTCGACGGCAACCTGACCGACCGCCTGAACACGACCGCGGGGCTTGAACGCACGGGCGACCGCCGCCAGCCTTTGCGCCTGACGACCGTTGATCCGAGCACGCTGCTCGCGCCCGTCGGCGAGAACGGCGCGGTAGGCCGCAACACGTTCCGCGCGGGCGGCATACTCGATCTCAACCTCGCGCTCGTCAAACGCTTTCGCTTGAGTGAAGCGCAAAACATCCTCTTCCGCGTTGATGCCTTCAACTTCATCAACCGCGCCAACTACGGCATCCCGGTGCGCTTCCTCGAAGCTCCCGGCTTCGGTCAGGCCACGACGACGGCGGCGCCCATGCGCCGCATCCAGTTCGCGCTCAAGTATTCGTTCTAAAACAACGATGAAGGAGGAACGCGGAACGTTGAACTGAAAGACGGGAGACAGAAAACAGAATACAGGAGTCAGAAGGAAGACCGGCATGCACCCTATTCTGAATCCTGTTTCCTGACTTCTGTTTTCTACTTCATCGCTCCGCGTTCCTCCTTCATCGTTTTCCTCTCTCTGTGGCATACTCCGTCTCACCGTTACATCAAATCATCTTTGTGTGTCGCCTGCGGCTTCGGGCCGCGGGGCGCGAGGGAGGGCATCATGGTTCAGGGCAAATCTTCCGGCGAAGTGCCGCGCCGGCTGCTCGGGCGCACCGGGATTGAAGTCTCCGCGCTCGCGCTCGGCGGCTCGCACATCGGCGAAACGAAGTCGAAGCGCGAGGCTTTACAGATCGTCCGCGAGGCGATTGACGGCGGAATAGATTTCATGGACAACGCGTGGGAGTATCACGAGGGCTTAAGCGAAGAGTTGATGGGCGAAGCATTGCAGGGAGGCTTGCGCCACAAAGTCTTCCTGATGTCGAAGGTCTGCACGCACGGGCGCGACCGCAAGACGGCCATGCGCCAACTGGAACAGACTTTGAAGCGTTTGCGCACAGACCATCTCGACCTCTGGCAGGTTCACGAAGTCATACACGACAACGACCCCGATCTGCACTTCGCCACGGGCGGCGTCATCGAAGCTCTCGAACAGGCGCAGCGCGAGGGCAAGGTTCGCTTCGTCGGTTTCACCGGCCACAAAGACCCCGCCATTCACCTCAAGATGCTCGCCTACGACTATCCTTTCGACACCTGCCAACTGCCGCTCAACCCTTTCGACGCCACCTTTCGCAGCTTCGAGCAACAGGTCTTGCCGGAACTTTTGCGGCGCGGCATCGCACCGCTCGGCATGAAGAGTCTGGGCGGCGGGGGCGACGCCGTGCGGCGTCGCGCCGTCACGGCCGCGGAGGCTTTGCGCTACGCGATGAGCCTGCCCGTGGCCTCGACCGTCTCCGGCATAGACTCGCTCAAAGTGCTCCGGCAAAATCTGCGCATCGCGCGCGAGTTCACCCCGATGTCCGGCGAGGAGATGCAAGCCCTGCGCACGCGTTGCGCCGCCGACGCCGCCGACGGCCACTTTGAACTCTACAAGACCTCCAAAAAATACGACGGCCCGCCGGGGCGCAAACAGCACAAGTTCCCTTCCGAAGAGGAACTCGCCGCGTGAGCGGATGAACGCGACGCCCGGGCGCATCTCTCGCAAACGGCGCACGGCGGTCGTCGTCGCGGCGAATTTTCGCGCCGGGGCGACGACTCGGCTTCGCATGTGACGCGACGCGCCCTTCCCCGTTACAATGCGTGAGATGAAACAGGACGACAGCCATGGCGACGGCCGACCCGACGCGCCGCCTTCGACGGGCGACATGAGCGCGGAGGAGTTTCGCCGCCACGGCCACGCGCTTATTGATTGGATCAGCGACTACTTCACGGAGATCGAAGCGCGCCCCGTGCTCGCACAGGTCAGACCGCGCGCGCTTGTCGAAAAACTGCCCGCCGCGCCGCCCGCCGCGGGCGAGCCGATGGAGGCGATTCTCGCAGACGTGGACAGCCTGATCGCGCCCGCCCTCACGCACTGGAATCATCCGTCGTTCTTCGCCTACTTCGCCACCTCCACCAGCGCGCCCGGCATCTTCGGCGAACTCCTCTCGGCCGCCTTCGACGTGAAATCGCTGCTCTGGCGCACCGCGCCCGCCGCCGCCGAACTCGAAGAAGTCGCGCTCTCATGGCTCAGGCAGATGCTCGGCCTGCCCTCGGAGTTCGCGGGCGTCATCTACGACACGGCCTCCGTCTCCAGCCTGCACGCCATCGCCGCCGCGCGCGAGCATCTGAATCTGGACATCCGCGAGCAGGGCTTGAGCGGTCGCGCTAGTATGCCGCTCCTGCGCGTCTATGCTTCCGAACACGCGCACTCTTCGATTGACAAGGCGGTGATCGCGCTCGGCCTCGGCCAGCGCGCGCTCCGCAAAATTCCGGCCGACGCCGAATTCCGCATGGACGCCGAAGCCCTCGCGCGCGCCGTCGCGGAAGACAGGCGAGACGGCCTGTTGCCCTTCTGCGTCGTCGCCACCGTCGGCACGACTTCGACGACGAGCATTGACCCGGTCGCACGCGTGGCCGACATCTGTGAGCAACAGGGACTCTGGCTGCACGTTGACGCCGCCTACGCCGGTTCGGCAGGCATCGTGCCCGAACTGCGCCCCCTTGTTCTCGACGGATGCCACCGCGCCGACTCGCTCGTGCTCAACCCGCACAAGTGGCTCTTCACGCCTTTCGATCTCTCGGTGCTCTACTGTCGCCGGATCGAAGTGCTCCACCGCGCCTTCTCGCTCGTCCCCGAATACCTGCGCACGCCCGCCGCCGAAACCGAAGGCGTGCGCAACGGCGCGGACTACGGCGTCCAACTCGGCCGCCGCTTCCGCTCCCTCAAGCTCTGGATGATCCTGCGTTACTTCGGCCACGACGGACTCGCCGCGCGCATCCGCGAACACTGCCGCCTCGCACGCCTCTTCGCCTCCTGGGTCGAAGACTCGCCGGACTGGGAACTGCTCGCGCCCGTGCCCTTGAGCGTCGTCTGCTTCCGCGCCTGCCCCGCCCGCGCGGGCGAGACCGCCGACGCCGAACGCGCCGCGCGCCTCGACGCGCTCAACGAACGCCTCCTGCACGCCGCGAACTCGACCGGCTCGATCTTCATCTCTCACACGCGTCTCGGAGACAAGTTCACCCTGCGCCTCGCCGTCGGCAACATACGCACGACCGGGCAACACGTCCGCCGCGCGTGGGAACTTTTGAACACTCAACTTACTCTTCTGCTCTGAACAGAAATCGTGTCATGTTGGCCTCTCAACTTCTTTGCGCCTTGCTTCTTCCTCTTTGCGCCTTTGCGCGAAATTGCCATGACCGAAAATGAACTTGCTAAAGAAATCGTCAATGCGGCGTATAAAATTCACACCACTCTCGGCCCCGGCCTCCTTGAATCAGTCTATGAGACAACTCTGGCACATGAGATGGAACAGCGCGGCATCAAGGTCGTCCGTCAACAAGCGCTTCCGGTCGTTTACGAAACTATCCGTATGGATATTGGCTTCCGGGCTGATCTTATAGTTGGCGATAAGGTTATTATCGAGATCAAGTCAGTCGAAGCAATTTCTCCGGTTCATCGGAAGCAATTGCTGACCTATCTCCGATTAACTGGTAAACGGCTTGGACTATTGATTAATTTTAATGTCGAGTTAATCAGAGACGGTATGACAAGAGTAGTTAATGGATTGTAAAAACTTTTCTCGCAAAGGCGCAAAGGTATGAAAAACAGAAGGCGCAAAGACCCGGCCACGCACCATGACATAATGAAGCTACTCTTCTCAGTTTTTTTAATCGGCTTTATGTGGCTGTCAATTTGCCCATCTTATACCTTAGGGCAACAGCAGCGCGGGATGACACCGGCCGACACTCTGCGCGTGGCGCAGGTCGGCGAGGCGCAGATCGCGCCGGACGCGAGCATGGTCTGTTATACGGTCTCGGCCGTGGAAGGCAACGCGACGCGCACGTCGCTCTGGTGCGCGCAACTCGGAGACGAGCGCGCCCTACCTTCGCAGCCGCAACGCAGGCCGCAACAAGTTCTCGGCGGCGAGTGGAATGTCTCGCGCCCGCGCTGGTCGCCCGACGGCAAAAGGCTCGCCTTCGTCGCCGCGCGCGGTGAACAGGGTGGCCTCTGGGTGATGTCGCCGCGCGTCGAACGCTCGCAACAGCAGCAGCAGTCGCCCCGCTTCGTCGCGCCCATCCGCTCGACCAACTTTCACATCCCTTACGCGGGCGAGTCCTTCGTCTGGTCGCCCGACGGCCGCCGCATCGCTTACATCAACGCGAGCGAGGAAGCCGACAACAACGCGGCAGGCACGGCCGACGCCGCGGACGCCGGCACCGCGCGGCGCGACGGCGACCCGCGCATCGTTGATCGCATCCGCTACAAATCGCGCACAGCCTTTTCCGACACGCTGCGCACGCACGTCTGGCTCGTGGACGTGGACGAACCCGCGCCGCGCCAACTGACCTCGGGGCAGTATTACGATCACGCGCTCACATGGAATCCGCGCGGCGACGAGATCGCTTTTCTCTCGAATCACGAAAGCGACCCAGATGCCGTCAACAACTCGGACATCTTCGCCGTTTCGGCCGGTGACGGGCGCGTGCGTCGCCTGACGGAGACGCGCGGCTGCGAGTATGAACCCGCCTGGTCGCCCGACGGCAAATTGATCGCCTACACGGCGACGACGCGCGACGTGACGACCATAGACAGCGTGGCCGAAGACACGCACGTCTGGGTGATTGACGCGGCGGGCGGCGCGCGTGGGCGCGAACTCACCGCCGCGCAGGATCGCCGCGCGCGCAATCCGCGCTGGACGCCCGACGGCAGAAGAATTTTCTTCCTCGCCAACGACCGGGGACAGACGCTCATTTACACCGTCGCGGCCAACGGCGGCAGAGTGCGCGCCCTGTTCAACGACGCGGAGATGCCGCTCAACTCGTCCACCGGCGAGGCGACCAATTCCGCTCGCGTCCTCTATCCTAACTTCCTCTTCCAGATCAGTGGCTTTAGCCTGCAACGCGCCGCCTCCATTGATAGTTGCGCTTTCATCCTGAGCAGCCCGCTTAATCCTGCCGAGGTGTGGACGTTACGCATGGATGCGACATCGGGCGCGGGCGCGCCCCCGCGACGCATCAGTAATCATAACGAGGAACTTGCCCGGTCGTTTACATTCGTCAATCCCGAAGGGCTTAACTTTAAGAGTTTTGACGGAACGAACGTGCAGGGCTGGCTGATGAAGCCGCTCGGCTGGCGGGCGGGCGCACGCTACCCGCTCATCCTCGCCATCCACGGCGGGCCGCACGGCATGTACGGCTACAGTTTCAACGCCGCCTTTCAGGCTTACGCCGCGCGCGGCTACGCGGTGCTCTTCATCAACCCGCGCGGCTCTACCGGATATGGGCAGAAGTTTTCCGACGGCACGCTGCGCGAATGGGGCGGCGGCGACTATCGCGACCTGATGGCGGGCGTGGACGAAGCCCTGCGCAAATTCTCCTGGATTGATCGCGGGCGCATGGGCGTGACGGGCGGCTCATACGGCGGCTTCATGACGAACTGGATCATCACGCAGACGACGCGTTTTCGCGCCGCCGTCGCCAGCGCATCGGTCTCGAACCTCATCAGTTTTTATTCCACGTCGCTCTATCAGGATTTGATCCACGCGGAGTTTGGCGGCTTCCCCTGGGACGATTATGATCTGCTGTGGCGTTGGTCGCCTTTGCGCTACGCGCGCGCCGTCGAGACGCCGACGCTGTTCATCCACGGCGAGTTGGACAACGACGTACACATCACGCAGGCCGAAGAGATGTATATGGCGCTGCGCCGTCGCAATGTTGAGACCGCGCTCGCGCGCTACCCGCGCGAAGGCCATGGCTTTCGCGAACCACGCCACCGCGAAGACGCGCTGGAAAGAACGCTCGATTGGTTTGATAAATATCTGAAATAAGCTGTTGGCTTTTAGCTATTAGCGGTCAGCCTTGGCCTGCGTGCCGTTGCTTGAAAGCTAACAGCTAACAGCTAATAGCTAAAGGCTGCTTATGCTGACACACATCGTTATCTGGAAATACCGCGCCGAGACGACCGAGGCCGAGCGCGAGGAACACGTGGCGCGGCTGCGTCGTTTGCCCAATTTTATCCCGCAGATCGAGAGCTTCGCGGTCGGCTTCGACGTGTTGAAGTTGCCCCGCTCATACGACGTGGGACTCGTCGCCGTCTTTCGCGACCGCGCGGGGCTTGACGCGTACACGGATCATCCCGAACACGTGCTCGTCGCCGTCTACGGGCGCAGCCTCTCGGAGCACATCGCGTCGGTTGATTTCGAGAGCGCGGATTGAGTGCGCGGCAAGGCGAGCGGGCCGACGGCGTGAACGGGGTCGCAGCGAGAAAACCACTTGCGGCGTGAAAGGATAGTTCGACTGATCAAGATGAAACGTTTGTTGAAACCGCTGTCGGTCGTCTTCCTCGTCGCGCTCCTGACACAGACGCCCTTCATCTACCGACGCTATCAACTCGGCCGCCTCAACGCGAAGATTCAGGAGTTGACGAGCGCGCGCTCCGCCGACTCCGATCCGGTTTATGCCGACCACAAAGGCACGATTCACACCCACTCGTTTCTCGGCGGACACAGCGCGGGCACGTTCGCCGACATCATCAAAGCAGCGCAGTCAAACGGCCTCGCCTTCGTCGTAATGACCGAACACCCATCGGGCGACCACGACACGCGCGCGTTGACCCTTCAGGGCATGCGCGGCGGCGTCCTTTTCGTGCCGGGAAACGAGACGAGCGAGTCCGCGCCGGATCGTTTTCTCACGTTCGGCGGAACGGCCGTGGGCGACGCGTCCCCGGCCGCGTCAACTCAAGAGGTCATCAACCGCGCACGCGCCGCCGGGCAACTCGTCTTCGTCGCACACCCCGAAACGTTCCGCAGTTGGCGCGAGGCGAGCGGCTTCGACGGCATGGAGATTTACAACCTCCACGCCAATGCCAAAGACATCAACATCCCCCTGCTCTTCTTCGACGGCCTCTGGTCTTATCGCAGCTACCCGCACCTGCTCTGGACACGCTTCTATCAAAGCCCGGAGGCGAACCTGCGACGCTTCGACGAATTGACCACAGGGGAAGGCGGTCGCAGAATCGTCGCCATCGCGGGCAACGACGCGCACGCCAACGTCGGCCTCGCGTTCCAGGACATGGCCGGTCACACCATCTTCGCCGTCAGACTCGACCCTTACGAGCGCATCTTTCAAGTCGTCCGCACGCACGTCCTCGTCGAGCGCGACCAGCCTTTGAACGAGGAAAATCTGCTGTCGGCTCTTAAGCGCGGACACGCCTACGTCGCGTTCGACATCCTGTGCGACGCGAGCGGCTTTCGCTTCACGGCCTCGAACGGCGCGGAACAAAATTTCGCGGAGCAAAAAGTAATGGGCGATGAGATCGCGCTCGGGGGCGCGGGCGTGCGTCTGCGTGTGACGACCCCGGTACGAAGTCGCATACAGATCATCAGGAACGGACAGGTCGTGAGCGAGGCGCGCGAGGTTTCGAGCCACGAATGGACGGCGGGCGAGGCGGGCGTCTATCGCGTCGTCTGCTATCTGCCGCAACTCCCCGCGCCGCTCGACTCGAAGCCGTGGATCATCTCGAATCCCATCTACGTGCGCTGAAAGTTTGTTGGCCGGACACGACATCGCCCCGACAGTTAAAACTGTTCGGGGCAATTTCGCGAGCCGGAAAGCTCCAGCTCAATTTTCGGAAGCGGCGTCTTAAGTCGCCTGGCGTTCTGTAGAGAGTCACGTGTTTGACTCTTCGCACGCGGCAAACTCAAGTGTCAGAGAAGCGCGTGTACAGGCTTCCTATTAAGTTGTACCAAGTGAGAGCAATCTTATTGATCGTGAGCCTCCCTGTCAAGCCTCATCTTGACCGTTTCCAAGGCATACAGCCGCGAAAGTTGGTTCACGGCGCGGACTGATCTTTCAGACGCCTGCCGCAACTCCTCCATTCAGGCCGTTAACCACTCGGCGCGCAAGCGTTCAATCGCCAACTCCTTCTGCTTGGCCTCGACCTCGATCCACGGCGCGCGCCGGTAAGACGAGGGCATCGCCTCGATGAAATCGCTGTGATGGCGGTCGTTGAAGGCTTCGCGCCCGTTGGAGATGTGGACGAGTTGCCATTCGGGCACAGGCCACGTCGCGCGCGCGGCCGACAGATAATGCGCCACGCTCTCGTCCTCGTAGCTTGCCAGCCGCTCGCGGCACACGTGATGGTGTGCGTCGAAGACCATCGGCACACCGGCCGCGTGGCAGACTTCGAGAATCTGCGCCGCGCTATAGGCATACTCGTCGTTTTCCAGCGCGAGCCGCGTGCGAATCTCTTCGGGCAGAGCGCGAATCACTTGCACGAGCCGTGCGGCGCGGTTGCCCTTACCGCCGTGTATCTCCATCAACGCCCAACTCGTGCGCGGCTGCGCCAGCAGATCGAAGATGCGCGCGTGCGTCCGCAAAATCTTGATGCTGTTGGCGACGACCTGCTCCGAGTCGGAACTGAGCACGACGAACTGATCGGGATGAATCACGAGGCGTATGCCGAGCGCGGTCGCGCGCTCGCCTACCGTGCGCGTCGCTTCGCGAAACTCTTCGAGCACGTCCGCGCCCGCCTCGTCGTCGGCGAACGGAAACAGCCCCGAAGTGAGGCGGTACAATTTCAATTCGCGCTCGCTGCAAAAATCGAGCGCGCGACCGAGCCGCGCGAGGTTGTCGGCATACAACTCACGCAGCATGCGTTTCTGTTCCGGCGCGTCGAATTGCAGCAGACGCTTGCGCGTCAACGCGCGGTAACGCACGGCGTCCGAAGTGGTGATGCAGACCAGACCGAGTTGCGGCCGGAAGCGTTCGCTCAACGATGAAATCCCTCCCGCATGTTTTCGCTTTGCAGCGAATTTCATTTAAGCGGAAAGGTTTATTTTTAAGGACACGAATGTGTCGCTAAAAACATTGATTCATTGAGTCATTGGTTCATTGATCCATTGAAGAAATGGATCAATGAACCAATGACTCAATGAATCAATTCTTCTTTAAGTTTCCATCGCCGCTTGCAGGTTCAACTTCTCACGTTGTTCTACCGCCCCGCTTTCCGGCGCGAGGGCGGAGGCGGAGTTAAGCACGAGCGCGATCCAGAAGAGGTCTGCGAGCAGGAGATGCGTGAGTTGCAGCCAGACGGGCGCGAGCAGCGCGACGTTTAAGATGCCCGCGCCGAGTTGCAGCAGGAAGAGCGTCGTGAGGATGCTGGTGAGTTGCCTTGTGCGCGGCTGACCGGGGCGCAGGAAGTTGTTGACGTAAGACGCCGAGGCCACCGCGTAGCAGCCGATGCCAACGGCGAACAGGGGGTGCAGCCCGCGCAGGCGCACGAGGAAATGCGCCGCGCCGGATAAGTCCTGCCTGATTCCTTCGGCCAGAGAGTTTGCCGGGAAGAGCGTATCGCCGAGCGCGGCCACCGCGCCGCTCACCGCGATGAGGAGCGTGCCGACAAGGCCGGCGGCGAAGATTGCAACGGCCTTTCCCTGCCCGCGCAGGCGCACGCGTTCGCCGCCCATCGCCCACCAGGCCGTGAGCGACAGGAAGCCGAGCAGCACGAAAGTGTTGACCAGGTGAATTGACATCACGAACGCGCGCCCGACCGAAGCGTTGTGAGCCACCAGGTCTAACTTCACGAGCGCCGCGCCGATGAGCGCCTCGACGAGGATGAAGACGAGCGACCAGAACGCGCCGCGCCGCACGCGATGCCCGCGCGGGAACTGCCGGCGCGCGCGCCACACCAACCCGACGACGAGAAGCAGAGCCACGCCGCTCGTCAGGCGGTGCGTCAACTCGATGACCGTCTTCAAAAGTCCCGTGGTCGGCAACACCTCGCCGTTGCACAGCGGCCAATGGCTGCCGCAGCCGTCGCCCGAAAAGGAGGCGCGCACGTATGCGCCCCACACGATCACGAACAGGGTGGCCGCCACGACGAGCCACGCGTAGGCGGCGAAGCGATTCAGTTTCATAGGGGAAATTTCTCTCAAGTCGTTCAACAGGGCGAAAGAATTTGCTGCCGGATGGTGTTGATTATAAGACATGCGAGGGGCGCGGGTCTCGCGCGGCGCGCGAGTCGAGGTAGGCGGCGCGCAGGATCAGCGCGAAGGGGACGAGCCAGATGAGATCGTTGGTGACGTTGAGCCAGCCGAGCACCCAGGGCCAGTCGCCGCGCAAAGCGGTGTCGAGGAAGCCGACGGGGCCGAGAAGTTTACCGAGCAGGCCGACGAAGATGATCGGCCAGTGGCGAAAAGGGTCGTGCGCGGCAATCGCGTAGCCGACGCCGTAGACGCCGACGACCATGCCGAGGCACTGCCAGATTTGCGGATAGTTCGGCGGCGCGACTCCTGCCCAGCGAAAGAAGGCGAGCGGGAACAGGATGACGAACGCGCCCCACGCGAGGTTGTACGCGCCCGCCGCGTAGAGCGTCCATGTCATCCAGCGCGAATGTGCCCCTCGCCTGCCCCTGATGTCCCTGACGCCGCGCTCGCTCATTCGCTCGCTCACTCGTCGAGAGCGTGGCGCAGCGCGCCTTCGAGTTCGGGATATTTGAATTCGTAGTTTGTCGCCTTGAGTCGCGCCGGTTCGGCGCGCTGGCTGGCGAGCAAGGCGGCGTCGGCCATCTCGCCGAACGCGAGGCGGGCGGCGAAGGCGGGCACGGCGAAGATGGTCGGGCGATTCAGCACGCCGCCGAGCGTCTTCGTAAACTCACCGTTCGTCACCGCTCGCGGCGCGACGACGTTGACCGCGCCCTCCAACTCTTCGTGCGCGAGCGCGTGCAGGATCGCGCCCACCACGTCGTCCAGAGCGATCCAGCTCATGTACTGTTCGCCGCTCCCAATCTTGCCGCCCGCGCCGAGTTTGAAAGGCGTGAACATCTTCACGAGCGCGCCGCCCTTGCCGCTCAGCACGACGCCGAAACGCAGCAGTACGACGCGAATCCCGACGGCCTGCGCCGAGCCGGTCGCGCCTTCCCACTCACGGCACACGCCCGACAGAAAATCCGCGCCCGACGCGCTCGTCTCCGTCAAAGTTTCCTCGCCGCGGTTGCCGTAGTAGCCGACGGCCGAGGCGGAGAGCAGCGTGCGCGGCGGCGTCGTCAATTGTGCCAGCGTGGCGGCCAGGAGCGTCGTGCCCTGCACGCGGCTGTCGCGTATGCGCCGCTTCTTCTCGGCCGTCCAACGCCCTTCGGCGATGGGGTCGCCCGCTAGGTGGACGGCCGCGTCGTGACCTTCGAGTTCCGCCGCTTCAACCTCGCCGCGCGCCGGATTCCACAACACCTCGCGCGCGCCGTCCGCGCGCCGCGCGTGCGCTGCCGTGCGCACAAGGCACGTCACCTCGTCGCCGCGTCTGATGAGCGCGGCGACGAGCGCCGAACCGATCAACCCGCTCGAACCCGTCACGATAATATTCATCAACGATGCTCCTTCGCCCTTCGCAGTCGCAGTCTTATACCACGCGCAAACGACAAGTCGCGAGAGAAACGTTCGCAGGCGTGGCGGCCTTTCTCGAACGTTCCTCTCGCGACTCGAATCGTTGTTGCTGACGGAGCGGAGGGTAAACTCAGCTCGTCGGCTGTTGCGCGCCGTGGCGTCTCTTCCGGCGCGCCGCGCGCCACTTGCCCGCGCCCTCCTGCACGAGCGCAAAGAGCGTCGCGCGATTGTCGGCGACGAGTTTCAGCCACGCCCACTTGCTCATCTGCGGAAAGTAGATGCCGCGGAAGAAGAGGCGCGCGACGAGGTGGCCGATCCTGATCTCGACCGGCTTGTCCTTGATCGCTTCCATGGCCTCCGCGTTTCGCTCCGGGCTGTAAGAGGTAGTCCACGCCTGGTTGACCTCGTTGCGCGCCTCTTTGATTGACATCTTGAGCGGCGCGTGCGCCATCTCGAAGGGCGCGAAGTCCATCCAGTGGCGCGGGCGCGCGAGCCGCCCCGAAGCGGCAAGACGATCATAGAGAGGCGTCGCGGGAAACGGCGTGAGTTGACCGAAGACGGGCAGCCCCGGCGGCCAACTGTGTATCTCGGCGAGCGTGCGCGCGGCGACGCCGGGCGTGTCGTTGTCCATGCCGAAGATGAAAGAGGTGATGGCGTAGATGTTGCGCTCGGCAAGGCGGCGCAAGACCGCGCCGTACTCGCCCGGCTTGCTGAAGTTCTTGTTCACGTCGGCCATGTTCGCCGGGTCAATAGACTCCATGCCGATGAAGACCCACTTGCCGCCCGATTCGGCGATCAAGTCTACGAGTTCTTCGTCCTTCAACAAATTCGCGCTGATCTGCGCGACCCACGGCAGTTGCGCGTTCGCGGCGATCATGTCGCGCAACAGCGACTTCGTGCGTTTGACGTTGATGGCGAAATTGTCGTCTATGAAGAAGACCGCGACCTGCCCGCCGTCTTTGCGCGCGCGCGCCTTGAGGCGCAGGATTTCGTCCACGACCGACTCGTTGGAGCGGAAGCGAATCGAGTCGCCGAAGAAGCCCGTCACCGTGCAGAACTCGCAACCGTAGGGGCAGCCGCGCCCCGATTCAATCGGGATCACGCGAAACGTGCCCCAGCCGCCGCCCATGCGTTCGAGCAGGGGACGCGCGATCTTCGGCACGAGGTTGAATTGATCGAGGTCGAGCGTCTCCCACGGTATCTGCGGGTAAGGTTGCAAATTCGGTTTTTTATCTTTCCCCTCGGTGTCAACGGGCAGATAGATGTCTTTGAGTTCGCCGCGCGCGGCGTCTTCGACGATGCGCGGCCACGTCTCGTCGGCCTCGCCGAGCGCGACGGCGTCGGCGTGGCGCGTGCCCCCGTCGCGCCCCAGAGCTTCGTCCGGGCATTCCGTGACGTGCGGCCCGCCCATCACGACCTTGACTCCGGCGGCGCGCAGGGCGTCGGCCATGCGATAGGCTTTCGCCACCATGCGCGTCATCGCGCCGATGCCGACCAGTTCGATGTTCTGCTCGCGCACGTAGGCCACCAACTCCTCCTCGTTCATCGCGTGCGCGTTGCCGTCAACGAGCAGGACTTCGTGGCCGGGCGGCGTCAACGTTTGCAGCAGGAACATCCAGAGGTGGGGCATGAAATTGCGCGTCACGCCGTTGTCCGGGTTATATAGCAGTATTTTCAAAACTCTCTCTCACTCCCTTCGAGAAACAGGACAGTAATTCTTTAACCTTTGGTTGAAATGTTGGCCGGAATAAACAGCAGACGGCACGGAGGGGAGTTTGGGGGACTCACAGCCTCACGTCGAGCGGTGAATTTCGGGCGCAGTATAACAGAATATGTACGTGAGCGTACAATGCTTACCTGTGCCCTGTCGTTTTCCGACTATTTCCCCGACTGCTCCGCGTGAACCGGCAGCAGAGTAACACAGAACATCCCGGCCGGCTCAGGCGTTATCACGAAAACGCCCGCGCACCTGCCGGAGTTAATTTTCGCCCCGGTCGGGCGACGCGTCGAGAAAAGTTCGTGACCGCAGCCACATCCGCGGAGTATGATGCGCGCGTAATTCATTCGCCGGGACGACGCTTTAGCCAACTTCCATTGACGACCAGGCCGGGGATTTTCGATTGCCACGCGAGGTAGCCCCGTTTCGTGAACTTCTCCAACGCCTCCACAATTTGCCTGCTCTCCGGCGCGCTCTGCCTTTCACAATTGGCTTGCGGCGGCGCGTCTCAAGCGCACACACCCGCCCCTCGCACGACTTCCTCGCCGAGCGCGCCCGCCGCACGCGAAGCCGACACGCGCACCGTCGGCTCGATTGACGCCGACGACGACGGCATCCCCGACCGCGCCGAGTTGCGCTCATACGGCGACCGCGAAAATTTCCGACGCTGGTTCACCGCCCTCGCCGAGACGCAGTTTTATGAGACGAGCAAACAGTGGAACGCCGAACAGCGCGACTGCGCCGGGCTGGTGCGCTTCAGTTGGCGCGAGGCTCTGCGCACGCACGACCGCCCGTGGCTGCGTCGCATGGGCGGCGCATACGAGTCGGTCGCGCCCGACGTGCGCGCCTACACGCTCGAACGCGGCAGCCCCTTAGGCGAACGCCTCTTCCGCACGCGTCCCGGCGCGTTTCAGGAAAACGATCTCTCGGACGATACCTTCTCCGACTTCGCCGACGCGCGCACGCTCAAGGAGTTCAACGCGGAATTCGTCTCGCGCGACCGCCGACGCGCAGAGGCGGGCGACCTCCTCTTCTTTCATCAACCGTGGAGCGGGCGTTATCCCTACCACGTCATGATCTTCCTCGGCGAGGCGCGCGAGGCGTCGGAAGGCGCGGGGGATTGGGTGGTTTATCACACGGGCGCGTCGGCCGACGACGACGGCGGCCGGGGCACGATCAAAAAGGTGCGCCTCGCCGTGCTCGACGAGCACCCCGACCGGCGTTGGCGACCCGTCGAAACCAATCGTAATTTTTTGGGCTTCTACCGCCTCAAGATTCTTCGTTGAGACTTCGGACAAACGCTCTGCCACTTTCGTGCGCGAATATTTTGAGTTGAACGCCGGCTAAAGGGCTGACTTTATGAACAGTCGAAAACTCCTGACTTCGATCCTGATCTACTTGGCGGTCGTCTTCGTCATTTTCTCCTTCTCGTTCTGGCGGCTGCGCATGCTGGCCGAAGGCGTGCCCGTCGGCGACCCGACCGAGATCGAGTATAAAGAGCGCGACCCGAATCTTCCGGCCAAGCCCTTTTTCTCGCTCGCCGCCAACCGCACCTACGGCACGAATGAGCGACCGCGCCTCTGGCTCAGTTACCGCGACATAGATTCGATTGACTTCCGCGTCTATCGCGTGGGCGACCCCGTGAAGTTTTTCCGCGGCCTCGACGACCCGCACCGCTTCGGCGAAGACGAAGAGGGCGAGTTCCAGAGTTACTACCGCAAGCGCAAGCCGACGTTTCTCGAACGCGTCCGCGCCTTCAAGAGCTATTTCTACGTCCAGTTCCGCGACTACTTCCGCGCGCAACTCAAAAACTCCGCGCGCAAGAGTTTCAACCAGACCTTCCGCGCGCCCGACGAACTCAAAGAGGCCGAGGTGCAGCGCACGCCCTTAAACGTGGCCGACTATGCGCGCGTGCCGCTCCTGAACGACGATCAACTCGTGCGCGGCTGGCGCGAAAAACTTCCGCCGCTCGAAAACGAATACGACCGCCGCTCGATCCCGCTCGGCCAGCGCGAGCCGGGTGTCTATCTGGTCGAAGCGGTCAACGGCGATTTGCGCGCCTTCTCCGTCGCCATCGTCACAGACCTCACCATGATCGAAAAGAC
This sequence comes from Pyrinomonadaceae bacterium, assembly GCA_035296445.1. Taxonomy (GTDB): domain Bacteria; phylum Acidobacteriota; class Blastocatellia; order Pyrinomonadales; family Pyrinomonadaceae; genus JAIVJZ01. The sequence goes on from DATHAZ010000027.1 coordinate 65,975, forward strand.
TTCGCGCGACGGCCAGTTGCTGGTCTACGCCGTCAACCGGCAGACGGGCGCGCCGCGCGCGGGCGTGCAGGTGCAGATCGTCGAAGGCCAGAACACGCTCACCACCGGCACGACCGACAATCAGGGCATCCTTCGCACCAAAGTCGCGCGCAAAGAGACGCCGGGCGGCGGCGAGGACACGGAGGAAGGCGGCGAGGGCGAAGAGGGCGGCGGTGACGAGAGCGGAGAAGAGGGCGGAGACGGAGACAGTTCGCCCTCCTATCTCGTGATGGCGACGGAGCGCGAGAACTTCGCCATCTCCGATCTCGACGCTTACATCTTCGGCGGCTACGGCGGCGAGTCCGAGAGCCTGACGAGCTACATCTACACGGATCGTCCCGTCTATCGTCCCGAACAGAAGGTCTATTTCAAAGGCATCCTGCGCCGCCTCGGCGAGCGCGGCTATCAAACGCCGTCCGGCGCGGTCACGGTCAGCGTCGAAGACACGAGCGGCGGCAAACTGTTCGAGCGCGAAGTGACGCTCTCTTCGCGCGGCACGTTCAGCGGCGAAGTTGATCTCCCGGAAGAGACGCCGCTCGGCACTTACAACATCAAGGTGCTGACGGCCGAGGGCGGCACGGCCTCCGGCTACTTCGACGTGCAGGAATACAAGAAGCCGGAATTCAAGGTGGCCGTCGCCGCGCCGCAACGCTTCGCGCCCACGGGGTCTGAGGTCAAGTTCAACGTCTCGGCGCGCTACTTCTTCGGCTCGCCCGTGACGCGCGCCGACGTGAAGTATTACATCTACCGCGAGCGTTACTATCACTACTTCGCAGACCCGGCGGGCGACCCGATTGACGACTTCGGCGTGCAGGAGGAGGACGAGACCGCGGGCTACGACGGGGGCGGCGACTACGGCGACTCGATGGTCAAGGAGGGCGAGGGCAAACTCGACGCGCAGGGCAACTATCAGGTCAGCTTCAGCGTCCCGCAGCCTTCGGCGAAAGAGCGTTGGGATTACACCTACCGCCTCGAAGCGCAGGTGACGGACGCCTCGCGCCGCATGATGCAGTCGAGCGCGGAGTTCGTCGGCACGCGCGGCTCGGTGGTGGCCGACGCGACGACGGATCGCTACGTCTATTATCAGGGCGACACGGCGAAGATTCTCGTCCGCACGCGCGACTACGGAGGGCGCGAGGTGGCGGCGAATGTTACGCTCACCTTCGTCGAGAACACCTGGGAGAAGATCGAGAAGAACGATTACGGCTACAAGTATTACGAGTACAAGCTGAACGAGCGCGATTTGTCCACGGCGAACGTGCAGACGAACGCGCAGGGCGAGGCCACTTTCGACTACCCGATAGAGCGGCCGGGCAACATCCAGATCAAGACGACCGTCTGGGAGAACGGTAAGGCCGTCACCTCGATGGGCGGCTCGCTCTGGGTGGCCGACCGCAACCAGCAATTTTCCGACTATTCGTATCAGGAGAGCGAGGCAGTCAAACTCGTCCCCGACAAGAAATCTTACAAGGCGGGCGAGACGGCGCACGTCCTTGCCCTGCTCCCGACGGACAAGGCGCACCTGCTCGTCACGACCGAACTGTTGAGCGTGATGAGCGTGCGCCAGATCAGCGCGACGGGGCGCGCCGTCGTTATAGACGTGCCCATCGAAGCGCGCCACGCCCCGAACTTCTTCCTCGACGTGTCCTACGTCAAAAACGGCGAGATGTTTTCGGCCTCCACGTCGCTCGTCGTGCCGCCGCGCGACCGCCTTCTGAAAGTCGAGATCATCCCGAACAAGAAGGAATACAAGCCGCGCGAAACCGCGTCCTACACGATCTCGGCGCAGAACGCGGACGGGAGTCCTGCGGCGGGCGCGGAGGTCAGTTTCGGCGTCGTTGACGAGGCCATCTACAGCATCATGCAGGAGTCGGTCGGCGACATCCGCAAGCAGTTTTACGCGCAACGCTACAACGAGGTGAACACCACCTTCGCCATCAACTACCACTTCACCGGCTATGCGGGCAAGAAGGCGATCCAACTCGCCGCGAACCGACGCGCGCAGCAACTCGCCGACTTCAAAAACGAGGGCGATTTCGTCCAGCCGCTGATCCGCAAAATATTCAAGGATACGGCCTACTGGCAGCCGTCGGTCGTGACGGGCGCGGACGGCAAAGCCAACGTCAAAGTCGAACTGCCCGACAACCTGACGACGTGGCGCGCCACGGCGCGCGCCGTCACCTCGGACACGCGCGTCGGCTCTGCGACGAGCAAGATCATCGAGCGCAAGGACGTGATCATCCGCCTCGCCACGCCGCGCTTCATGACCTCGGGCGACACGGTTACGCTCTCCGGCATCGCGCACAATTATTTGAACGGCGACAAGACGACGCAGATTTCCCTGAGCGTCAACGGCGCACAACTGCTCGACCCGCCAGCGCAGACCGTCACCATCCAGAAGAACGGCGAGCACCGCATCAACTGGCGTGTCAGCGCGCAGCAGACGGGCGCGGTCACGCTCCTCGCCAAAGCCCTGACCGACACGGACTCGGACGCCGTCGAGTTACAGCTTCCCATCGTCCCGCGCGGACTCAAGCAGACCGCCGGGGAGGCCGCCACGCTCTCGGGCGACGGCGACTCCGAGCGCACCGTAACGATCAACCTGCCTGCGAACGCCGACCCGCGCGCCCGCACGCTGCGCGTCGAGGCCGCGCCTTCGGTCGCCGCCACTCTCTTCGGCGCGCTCGACTACCTGACGGGCTATCCTTATGGCTGCGTCGAACAGACGATGTCGCAGTTTCTCCCGACGGTCGTCGTCGCCAACACCCTGCGCGAGGTGGAGCAGGCAAGCATCCGCGACACGAACAACATCGGCAAGAAGGTGCGGAAAGGTCTGACGCGCCTCTACAACTTCCAGCACGAAGACGGCGGCTGGGGCTGGTGGAAGGACGACCCGACCGACCCGTGGATGACGGCCTACGTCGTTGACGGACTGACGATGGCGTCGCGCGCCGGCTATCAAACGGACGACACGCGCGTCGAGCGCGGTCGCGGCAAGTTGTCCGGCCTGCTCGACGCGGGGAAGAATGACGACGGCAAAGAGATCGGCATGGAGACGCGCGCTTACATGGTCTATGCCCTGAACGCGAGCGGCGGCGTCAACCCGCGCTACATCGAAGACCTGATCACGAACCGCGGGCGGCTGCAACCCTACGCCCGCGCCCTGCTCGCGCTCACGTTGAAACAGCGCGGCGACGCGCGCGCACGCGGCCTCGCCACCGAGATCGAACGCTCCGCCCGCCAGACGGACTTCGACGCCCACTGGCAGTCGAGCCGCAATCTGGAGGACTTCAACGAGGACAACACCGTCGAAGCGACCGCGCTCTCGATCAAAGCCCTCGCGCAGATCGCGCCCACGAGCGACCTTCTGCCGAAGGCCGTGCGGTGGACGATGGCGAGCCGCAGGCATGGCGACCGCTACTGGGTCTCCACCCGTCAAACCGCTTTCGTCATCTTCGGCCTGACCGACTACCTCAAAGCCAGCAACGAACTCTCGCCCGACTACGCGCTTGAGGTCTACATCAATAACGAGCAGGTCTTGGCCGAGCAGGTGACGGGCGCGACAGCGGCGGGCGCGAAATCCTTCGTCGTCACGCGCAAAAATGAACAGGTGGGCGGCGCAACCCAGGTGCGCTTCGTCAAACGCGGCGGCGGCGTGCTCTACGCGTCGGCCGCGCTCGAATACGCGACGAACGACGAACAGACCCCGGCGAAGAACAGTTCCGGCTTGAAGATCACGCGCGAGTACCTGCGCCTGCGCGTGGATGATGACGGCAACGGGAATTTGAAGTGGAAGACCGAACTGCTGGCGGGCGAGTTGCGTTCAGGCGACCAGATCGTCTCGCGTCTCACAATCGAAGGCGCGCGCGCGCCCTACCTGCTCATCGAAGACCCGATCCCGGCGGGCGCGGAACAGGTCGAGAGCATCAGCGGCCTGAATCTCAACTACACGGAGAACGGTTGGAGCGATTGGTACAGCGCGCGGGAATTCCGCGACCAGCGCACGGCCTTCTTCCTCAACTTCTTCGACGGACGTGCCACCTTCCAGTATGCCATGCGCGTGCAGGAGCCGGGCGATTTTCGCATCGCCCCGGCGCGCGTCGAGTTGATGTACCAGCCGACCGTGCAGTCGAACACGGCGAGCGGGAAGCTGACCATTCTGGATCGTCAATAATGTATGGGGATTTAAAACCTTCACCATCACGGACACAAGAGAGGACTGAGGGAGCACGGAGAAAATCAGATGACAAATTTCAAATCTGTAATCTCGGATGCAGTTCGTCTTTCCTCTGCGCCCCTCAAGAGTCCTCTGTGTCTGCGGTGGGAATCATCATCGCTCAAGTTTATTCGTAAATTCGTCAGGTGATCTTATGACCAAGAACGTACTCGCCTCCATCTTCGCCGCCGCGCGCGACCTCGTGCGCTCGCCCCGCGCGCTCGCCGTGCTCGTCGCGCTCTACGTCGCGCTCATCGCCTCAATCTTCTTCTTCATCACGACGCGCGAAGCGACCCTCTGGCAGTTGTTCGTGACGGGCGTGAGCGTGCTCCTCGCGCCGCTGCTCTTCTTCGTCGTGCAGGCGGCATGCGCGAGTTACGCCGTGGGGAACAGGGGCGCGGGCGTGCTCGTCAGGCGCACGGCGCGAAGTTTCCTGAAAGTGCTCGCGGTGAGCATTCCATTCATCCTGCTCGCCGTGCTCTCCGTCTATCTTCTCAACAAACTTGAGCGGCGCGTGCAGTTGTCGCCCGAGGAGCGCGCGAGCGTCGAATATGCGCGCAGCATGCAGAGTGAAGAGAGGGAGTCCGCGTCGTCTTCGGAAGCATCCACGCGCAAGCCGCCCGTGCGCTGGAAGTACCTGCTCGTCTCGGCGCTGCGCCTCTTCGTGCTCGGCCTCTTTTTGCCGCTCGCCGCGATGCACCTCTGGCTCGCCGCCGCGCGCGACGGACTCGGCTCGGCCTTCGCGCGCTTCCACCGCCACATCATTAGCGCCTTCTCCGCGCGCAGCGTCCTGACCTACGGCGTCGGCATGATCGTCTTCGCGCTCATCCCCTATTTTCTGATCACGAAACGCACGCCCGTCGAGAGCAACACGCTCGAACTCCTGATCTTCGGCGCGCGCACGCTTCTCGCCTTCTCGCTCATGCTCTTCGGCTGGGTGATGACCATGACGGCGCTGGCACGCTCCGACGCTCACGCCCCTACGACGACCGAACCCGCGATCCTCGAACCGGAACATCATACTGCCCCGGCGACGGCGGCGACGACGACGAGTTAAAGTTCGAGTCGCATATTCGAGTCACATGTTCGAGTCGCATGAAAGCCGTGCTCGCCGCAGTTAAAAACTTTCTCTTCCCCACACATAGCGGCGTGCGCTGTCGCGGGCTGACGCATGCCTGCGTGTGCCTCGCCCTCTTCTGCGCGTGGGCGATGCCTCAACCCGGCGCGCCGAAAGTCGAACCCACGCGCGCGCGCGTGAGCGAGAGCGTGTTGGACGCGGCCTTGCAGCGCGCCGCCGCCGCCGCGCTCGGCTCGCGCGAAGGCACGATTATCGTGACGGACGCGCAGACGGGACGCGTGCGCGCGGCCGTCAACCCGCGTGTGGCGGAAGCATCGGCCTTCCCGCCCGGTTCCGCGATCAAACCTTTCACGCTGCTCACGGCCTTGCGCGCACGCGTCATCAACGCCGACGCGCGCCTCTCCTGCCGCAAGCATTACACGCGCCACGGGGCAGACTTCACCTGCTCGCACCCCGTCTACGTTCCGCCCCTGAACCCCGCGCAAGCCCTCGCGCATTCCTGCAACTACTACTTCGCGCGCCTCGCCGAACGACTCCCGCCCGAAGAGTTCAAACACACGCTCGCCGCCTACAAATTCGGTTCGCACGCCGCGGCAGAGATTAAGGGGGTGAGCGTTCGCACGGATGCGGCGGCGACCGACCCGCCGAGACTCCCGCGCGGCAACCCGCAAGTCAAAACCGCGCTCGGCGAAGGCGACGAACTGCTCGTCACGCCCCTGCAACTCGTCTCCGCTTACGCCGCGCTCTTCAACGGCGGACGCCTCTACCGCGCGCGCCCCGCCACCGCTCCCGGCGATTTCCGCGCGGAGGAACTAGCACGGCTCGACATCAGCGGCGACGAGCGCGCTCTCCTGCTCTCGGGCTTGCGCGGCGCGGTTAAATACGGCACGGCCGCCCCGGCCGATCTCGCCTCGCTCCCGACCCACGTCTTCGGCAAGACGGGCACGGCCACGGATGAATCCGACGGCTTCCACACGCACGGCTGGTTCGTCGGTCTCGCCTCCGAACGCGCGGCGCACGCAAGCCGCACGCGCGTTGCAACGCAGGCGGACGCGCCCGCGCCCGCCGAAGTTAAACTCGCCGTCCTCGTCTTCCTCAAACGCGGGCAGGGCAAAGAGAGCGCGTCGGTCGCGCGCGCCGTCTTCGCGGAGCACGCGCGCCTGACGACGGGCGACGCGCCGACTTCCAACTCGCGCGCGGAAGACGCATCTTCAAACGGCGAGACGGGCGACTTCAACGCCGCGCCGCGCACGTCGAACGGCGCGACGCTCGTCCGCGTTCGCCTCACGCGCGAGGAGTCCACGCGCACGCTCACGCTCGACGATTACCTGTTCGGCGTCCTCGCGGCCGAGTCGAGCATCGAGGGAGAGTTCGCGGCCTTGAAAGCGCAGGCGGTCGTCAGCCGCACCTACGCGCTCTCGAACCTGCGCCGCCACGCGCGCGACGGTTACGACTTGTGCGACACGACCCACTGCCAGCGTTTCCTGCGGGTCACGGGAGCGAACGCGCGCCCGGATTTTCACGAACTCGTCCGCCGCGCCGTCGGCGACACGAACGGCGAGGTTTTGCGCGACGCGCGCGGCTCGCTCGCCTCCGACGTTTTCTTCTCCACCTCCTGCGGCGGGCAGACGGCCAACCTGCAAACGCTCTGGGGCGCGCCCGCGCGCGAGCCTTACCTGCGCGGCGTCCGCGACGAATATTGCGCCGCCATGCCGCACACACGCTGGACGGACGCGATCCCCGCCGCGCATCTTGCCAGAGCTTTGCGCGAAGACGCGCGCACGGATGTCGGCGCGCGCGTCGCGGAATTGTCGGTCGTCAAACGCGACGCGACCGGGCGCGTCGAGCAACTGGCGATCACGGGCGCGCGTCGTCGCGTCGTGGTGCGCGGCTGGGATTTCAAGATCGTCGTCGGGCGCACGCTCGGTTGGAGCGTGCTCAAGAGTTCGCGTTTTGAAGTGATGCGCGCGGGCGACAAGTTCGTCTTTCGCGGCAGCGGCTTCGGCCACGGCCTCGGCCTCTGCCAATCGGGCGCGCACGTCATGGCCGCGCGCGGCGCGTCCTACCGGCAGATTCTCGCCTACTACTTCCCCGCCACGAATGTGGGCGGCGCGGCCGTGGCCGGGATGAAGGCCGCGCCGCCCATGCACGCGCGCCGCGTCCCCCCGGAGTTGCATGAGAAGGCCGCGAGCGAAAATGTTCCGGGGCAGCCCGCCCGCGTTGCAATCACTCACGGGCGCGCGCGCATCGTTCGGGCAAGTTTCGCTCACGCCGGTTTCGCTCACGCACGCGCCGTTTATTCTCGAACCGGATTCACGCGCGCTGATACTGACGCGACGCCCGTCGCAACGTCGTCGCCGCTTGCACCGCAGGCGCGTCTGACGCTGTCGAGTGAAAATTTTCGCGTGAATTATCCTGCGCGCGTCGCGTCGCGTCGCGAAGTCGAAGGCGCGCTCGCCGCGCTTGAAGCTGCCCGCGCGGACGTGCGCTCGCGTCTGGCCTCGGCCTCGGTCGCAGCTCCCGCGCTCGGCGTCCTGGAAGTTTTCGTACATGCGACGACGGGCGACTTCACGGGCGCGACCGGCCAGCCTGCGTGGGTCGCCGCCGTCACGCGCGGTCGCCGCATCGAATTGCAACCGCTCGCGACGCTGCAAAAGCGCGGCGTGCTCGCGCCCACGCTCCGGCACGAGTACGCCCACGCCGTCATCAACGCGCTCTCGCGCTCGCGCGCCCCGCTCTGGCTCGCCGAAGGACTCGCCGCGCACGTCGCGGGAGAGGGACACTTGCTCACGCGTCACGCGGCGAAGGAAAAGCTCTCGCGCGAAGATTTGGAAAAGAGACTGGCCGCGCCCGTCTCGGCCGCCGACATGCGCTCGCTCTATGCCGCCGCCTTCCGGGAAGTCGGCGCGCTCATCCGCGCGGAAGGCGAAGCGAACGTGTGGCGGCGCGTCGCGCGAAGTTGAAAGCGATGCGCGTTTGATCAAAGTCCGCCCGCGCCTGTAACATCAACGCGCTTTGAGTCACACTATCGAACCAGAAACTACGGAGGCGACTGCGCCTCTCGACCACCGGCTGACGCCGCACTTCTCCGCGCTCGCCGCGTTTGATTCCATCAAAACGCTCGCCGCCTCGTCTCTCTATCAGGAACTCCGGCCGGAGATCGAGCGCGTGCTCGGCCACGTCGTACAGGAAGATTTCGCGGGCGGCCGGACGCGCGCACAGGCGGCCGACACCCCGGTCGTGCGCGCGACGGCGTGGAACATCGAACGCGGCAAACAACTTCCCGGCATCATCCGCGCGCTGAAAGCTCATCCCGTCCTGCGCGGGAGCGACGTGCTGCTGCTGACGGAGTTGGACTACGGCATGGCGCGCACGTCGAACGCGCACGTCGCGCGCGAGATCGCACGCTCGCTCGGGATGCATTACGCCTTCGCCTCGTGCTATCTCGCGCTGAACAAGGGCAGCGGCATCGAGGCCGATGTCGAGGGCGAGAACGAGCGCGGGCTGCACGGCAACGCGCTTCTGTCGCGCTACCCGCTCAGGCGCGCGCACGCCGTCAGTTTGCCGAACGGCAAGGACAAGATGGCGGGCAAGGAGAAGCGTCTCGGGCAGCAACGAGCCGTCGTCGCCGACATCGCGCACCCGGCGGGCGAGTTTCGCGCCGTCAGTCTGCACCTCGACGCGCACTCGACGCAGAGGCATCGCCACAGGCAGATGCGCCTCGTGCTCGATCACCTCGAACGACTCACGCCGCGCCTGCCCACACTCATCGGCGGCGACTGGAACACTTCCACTTACAACTCGCGCCGCGCCGTCTATTCCATCCTCGGCTACGCGCGGCGCGTCGCGATGGGCGTCGGCAACGTCGTGCGGAATCACTACCCCTACCCGGAGCGTTGGTTCGAGCGCGAATTGTTTCGCGAGTTGGAGCGGCGCGGCTACCGTTACCGCGACTTGAACGCGCTCGGCGTCTGCACGTTGCACTACGACGTGGGCGACGCGGCCGTAAACACGAACATGAGCGACTGGATTCCGCAGTGGTGCTTCCCTTTCATCAACTGGGCGCTCAAGAAACACGAAGGCCGCTGCTCGCTCAAGCTCGACTGGTTCGCGGGCAAAGGGATCGCTCTGGCGACGGGCGCGCGGCCTCTGGTCGTCGGCGAATTGCGCGACGCGGGCGGCGCGGTACTCTCGGATCACGACCCGATTGTGCTGGAGTTTTTACTTGAGAGTTGAACTTAACGTGAGTTCGATTTAAGGAGAGGCTGGCTTCTTAAAGCCCCGTCAGGGGCGACAGATAGTAGCCCACGGCGCGAGCCGTGGGACGGGCGATGGGTAAGATTGCGAAGCCCCGTCAGGGGCGAAAGAAGTTCGCGGCCGAATCTCTTTCGCCCCTGACGGGGCTTCGATCATTTCGGGGGTCGTAGCGATCCCACGGCTCGCGCCGTGGGCTACAAATATTCCGCCCCTGCCGGGGCTCAGGCCGTCAGTCCGCCCTCACTCGTATCGAACTCACTTAATTTAACGCGGCGGGGTCTGAATGCCGAGCGTTGCGCTCTTCGTCGTCGCATCCATCCGCGAACTCACCCAGCGATAGCCGAGCAGGAGCGCGAGCGCGACGGCGAAAAGGATGGGGATCGTCGTGTCGGCTTTAACGCCCATGTAGAAGTGTATGACGCCGCCGGCGGCCGCCACGTAGGTGAGCTTGTGCAGTTTCGCCCAACGCTTGCCGCCGAGCCGTTTGACCATGCCGCTCGTCGAGGTGGCGGCGAGCGGCACGAGCAGGAGGAAACTCGCCATGCCGATGGTGATGAACGGGCGCGCCCACACGTCTTCGGCGATCTCGCGCGCGGCGAAAAACTTGTCGAACCAGACGTAAGTCAGCAGGTGCAGGCAGCCGTAAAAGAACGCGTAGAGGCCGACCTGACGGCGCAGTTTGACCAGCCAGTTCGCGCCGGTCAGCTTGCGCAGAGGGGTGACGGCGAGCGTGACGAAGAGGAAGAGGAGCGTGAGGACGCCGGTCGCGCGCGTCGCAAACTCGATGGGGTTCGCGCCGAGTTTGCCGTGATATGCGTCCCACGCCAGGAGCGCGGCGGGCACGAGTCCATTCGTGAACAGGACGAACCTCGTGAATTTAATGTCGGGCGCAAACATCGGCTTTACTCCGCGTCAGTAGTTGATCCGCAAATCCATCCCCGCGTAAAGCTGCGCCACCTCGTCGGCGTAGCCGTTGAACGGCAGCGTGTCGCGCAGACCGAACTCGCCGATGCGCCGCTCCTTCGCCTGACTCCAGCGGGGGTGATGAACTTTCGGATTCACGTTCGAGTAGAAGCCGTACTCGTCAGGCGCGGAAATGTTCCACGTCGTCTTCGGCCGCGCGTCCGTGAGCATGATCTTGACGATGGACTTGATGCTCTTGTAGCCGTACTTCCACGGCACGACGAGGCGCAGAGGCGCGCCGTTTTGCGGCGGCAGCGTCTCGCCGTAGAGACCGCTGGCGAGAATGGTCAACGGGTGCATGGCCTCGTCCAGACGCAAGCCCTCGACGTAAGGCCATTTAAGTACGCCGCTCCGCTGATTCGGCATCCGCTTCGGATCGAGTAGCGTCTGGAAAGCGACGTACTTCGCCCCACCGAGCGGCTCGACCTGCGCCAACAGTTTCGCCAGCGGAAACCCGACCCACGGGATGACCATTGACCAACGCTCCACGCAGCGCATCCGGTAGACGCGCTCTTCGAGCGGCGCGATCTTCAACAGATCGTCGAGGTCGAAGACGCGCGGCTTCCCCGCCAGCCCGCCGACCTCGACCGTCCACGGGCGCGTGACGAACCCGCGCGCCTCGCCCGCCACTTCCGTCTTGCCCGTCGAAAACTCGTAGAAGTTATTGTAATTCGTGATCTCTTCGTAAGAGGTGCGCGCCTCGCCGGGCGGCGGGGGAAAACTCGTCGCCTGTTCGGCCGTCTGGACGTTCTCGATCTTCTCGCCCTTCACGGGGGGCGGCGCGGGCACGGCGAAGCGGCGATAGACGAGACCCGTGGCGGCGGTGGTGGCGACGAGCGCAGCCCCGCGCATGAAGTTGCGCCGCGTCAGGTACAACTTCTGGTCCGTGATCTCGCTGCTCTTGATGTCATCCGGCTTCTTAATCAACATTTCCGCCTGCTCTCCGTCAAGACGACTCAATGAACTTAATGCCAATTCTTTACGTCTTTATTCCATGAAAATACGCGCGCCGTTTCGCCCGTGGATGTCTCAAGGGGAATTTACCCGAACTCTACGAGCCTCGCGCCCGAAATGCAAAGGCACAGGCCGCCCGCGCTCTAATCGGAGCGCGGGCGGCCTGTGTCATCGAAAAGTTATTAACTGTAACGCCGTTCTGGCGTGAAGGAGCCGCGTTACCAGCGCGGGATGATGTCGCCCCAGCGCGGGCTGCTGCCGTTGCCGCGCCCGCCCGTCACGCCGCGTTGCGCGCGCAGAATAGAGGCGGCGTCAACGAGCGAACGCAGAGGGACTTCTCCCGAGAAACTCTTGTCGAACCGCCGCTCGAAGACGTAGAGCGGGAGCGTGAAGCCGGTGTCGAGTTCGTACCGCACCTGCCCGCGATTGCTGAAGGCCGACCAGACCACGTTCGGGATCGAACGCAGGTTGACCGTGACCGGCAAATCGAACTGCGCGCCGCGACGGCCGCCGAGTTTCAACGCGCCGCCGTAGTTGCCCTCGATCACCTCCTGATCGAAGAGGCTCAGGCGATAGTCGAAATCCTTGAGGCTGACGGGAATGGGCGTCGAAATATCCAGACCCAGATTGAGCCGCGCCGTCTGGTCGCGGAAATCTATGGCTTCGAGCGTGATCTCGTTGAGCCTCATGCTCACCAGATCGCCTCCCAGCCGATCCGTCGAACGCCGCGTCTGCGCCGTCGCGCCGGTCGCAAACATCGCCACGAACAGCAGCGCCAGCGCGAGCCACAGGTGTTCCACACTCAGCTTCACCGGCGCATTTCTTTTCGACATTGCTTTCATCTTCACTCCTCGTCGCACTTTGAATCCGCGTCTCCGGCAGTTTCGGGAACAAGACACGCACGCTTGCCGCCGCAACAGTTCATTTACAAGCGGCGTGCCAGATGCGGCGGCGGTCTAAGTGTTGAAATAATAGAAGTCGGCGGGCGTGTGCGTGGCTTTTGCCTGCACGAAAACGGCGCGCGACACACGCGCTCGTGTGCGGCCAAAAGGTGGGCGGGAGACTCGTCAAAACGGGCGCGCGTCGCGTGTTTACGAAGAGCAACTGACCGCGAGACGCTTGCCCCAGTCGGGCGGCGATTCGGCGTAGCCTTCCCTGCCGGGTTGCTCCGTGAAGGGCGCGCGCAGCACGCCGAACAGGCGCTCGATCTCCGTGTAGTCGCGCCGCTCGACGGCGGCAGTGATGGCGTTCTGCGCGAGGTAGTTGCGCAAAACGTACTTCGGATTAACCGCGTCCATGCGGCTCTTGCGCGCGGCGTCTTCGCTCGACTCGGCTAGTAACCGTTGGCGATACCCCGCCGCCCACGCGTCGAAGGCCGCAGGCTCTACGAACATGTCGCGCAGGTGTTCGTGGCGTTGCGCATCGTCCGTCGTCCTGAAGTCGCCGAGGCGGCGGAAGAAGTTCGTGTAATCCACGCCGTTCGCTTCGAGCAGGCCGAGCAAACTCAAGAGCAACTGCGCGTCCGCATCAGTCTCCGTCGTCAATCCCAACTTGGCGCGCATCAGTTCGCCGTAGTGCGCGGCGAAGGCGGGCTGGTACGCGTCGAGCGCGGCCGTCGCTTCTTCCACCGTGATCAGGTTGACGAGCGTCTGCGCGAGGCGGCTCGCGTTCCAGAGGCCGACGGCGGGCTGCCGGTCGAAGGCGTAGCGGCCGGAGTAGTCCGAGTGGTTGCAGATGAACCCGGCTTGATAATCGTCGAGGAAACCGAACGGCCCGTAGTCGAGCGTCAGGCCGAGGACGGACATGTTATCCGTGTTCATCACGCCGTGCGCGAACCCGACCGCCTGCCACTTTGCGATGAGCCGCGCCGTGCGCCGCGCCACTTCGAGCAGAAACTGTTGATACTTGTCGGCCGCCCCGGCGAGTTCGGGGAAATGATTGGCGATCACGTAGTCGGCCAACTCGCGGACGCGTTCGGGCTGTCGCCGGTAGTAGAAGACTTCAAACGTGCCGAAGCGCACGTGGCTCTCACTCATGCGCACGAGCGCAGCGGCCGTCTCCATGCTCTCGCGCCTGACCGGCTCGTCGCTGCCGACGATGCAGAGTGCGCGGCTCGAAGGGATGCCGAGCGCGTGCATCGCCTCGCCGCACAGGTATTCGCGGATGGTCGAGCGCAGCACGGCGCGCCCGTCGAAGCCGCGCGAGTAGGGAGTCGGCCCCCCGCCCTTCAGATGCAAGTCCCACTTCTCGCCGCGCGCGTTTCGCACCTCGCCCAGAAGAATCGCGCGCCCGTCGCCGAGTTGCGGCACGTAGCTGCCGAACTGGTGTCCCGCGTACAACATCGCGAGCGGTTCCGCGCCGGTGAGCGTTCGCCCGCCGCCGAAGTATTCGACGAATTCGGGACGCTCCGCCTCGCGCGGGTCGAGATCGATCAACTCGGCCGCCGCCGGGTTGAAACTGACGAGATACGGATCGGGAAAGGGCGTGGGGCTGACTTTGGAGTAGAAGGCGGCGGGCAGGCGCGCGTAGGTGTTGTCGAACGCCAACTCGTTTAATTTGCGCATCGGATCATCTCCCCCTTGAATCATCACCTACTACGATAGAAGAATCGCAAAGTTTGCGCCACCCGGCGGGAGGGGGCGCAGAGGACGGCTATCAACCGCGCGCCGCAACGGCATGTCGCACGCTTCCGCACGACGGTCGCGCGGACGGCACGCTTCACACGTTGAATTTCAGAATGAGCAGGAAGACCGTCGTGATGAAAACGACCGCCACGTAATAAGCCACCACGACCGCCCGCACATCGCGCCCTTGCGTGCCCCACAGCCTGAACGTGAATTGCCCGAGGACGAATAACAGGATGGCTGAATCGAGCAGGAGCGACGGCGTGCGGCCGAGCGAGTTTGTGACCGCGCCGGACGAATCGAACTGGATGGCGAGTTCGGCGGGCAGGCGCGACCACAGCAGGGCGTAGCAGCCGAGCATGAGCGGCAGCGCGAGCCACGGCAGGAGGATGAGAATGCGCCGGTTCTTCCCCTCCCTCGCACCCGGTCTCCCTGCGTTCGCGTTCGTCAGTGCTTTTGCGTTCGTCATTGCTACTACCAGCGTTCATCGGCGCGTCCGTGGCGGCGTCGTCTAGTCGTCCAGCCCGCGCGTGAGCGCGCCGTGCAGTTTGCCGAGCGCGGTGTCAAGTATGTGGTCTTCGCGCGCGATGCAGAGGCGCATGTAGTTGTCCCAACGGGCGCTGTCGGCGAACGCGCTCCCCGGCACGGCCGCGACGCCCGCCTGCGCGATCAATTGCTCGTTGAGCCTCATGGCGTCCGGGTACTGTTCGGGGATGCGCGCCCAGACGTAGAAGGTCGAGCCGGAATCGTAGATGCGAAAGCCCAACTCTTCCAGCACGCCCACGGCGCGCGCGCGCTTCGCCGCGAAGCGTTCGCCGAGGCGCGCGTAGTAATCCGGGTCGGACATCAACACTTCGGCGAGCGCCTTTTGCAGCGGCGTCGGCGAACAGACGTAGAAGACGTTGTTGGCGTTGTTGAGCGGCGCGACGAGTTTGGCGTCGCCGTAGACGTAGCCGAGCCGCCAGCCGGAAATGTTCCACGACTTGGAGAAGGAGTTGACCGTCACGGTGCGCTCGCGCATCCCGTCCAGGGCGGTGATGGAGAGATGGGGCGACGCGCCCGCGACGTAATGCTCATAAACTTCGTCGGAGATGCAGAGGAGGTCGAATTCCTGACAGACTTCCGCAATCGTCTTGAGTTCGGCGCGGGTGAAAACTTTGCCCGTCGGGTTGACGGGCGTGCAGACGATGATCGCGCGCAGCGGAAACTCGCGTCGCGCTTTCAACTCGCGGCAACGCGCGCGCAATTCGTCCGGCTCGAATCGAAGCGTCTCGCCCGACAACTGAAAGACCTCGGCGCGTCCGCCGAGTTCTTCGATGATGCGGCGGTGGTAGGGGTAATAAGGCTCGAAGACGAGAGCGGCGCAGTCTTTGAGATACGCGTCGGCGACGGCGACGAGGCCGCCCGTCGCGCCGGGCGTGATGATCAGTTCGAGGGGGTTGGCGTCGGGGTCAACCTCGACGCCGTTGAACGTCCTGATCTTGTCGGCCACCGCTTGCCGCAATTCGCGCGCGCCCTCGGCGGGGCTGTAATGATTCTGGCTCGCGGCGATTATCTCGCCCGCCGCCCGCGCGAGGTTCGGGTCAATCGCCAACTCCGACTGCCCCTGCACGAGGTTGCCGTCCGCAGGGACGAGTCGCGTGATCAGCCGTATGTCGGGCTTAGCTTTTTTCATCTCGGTCATCATAAGCAGTTTCCTTCGAGTGCGCGTCGCGGCGGACTTACGGCCGGGCGACTCGTGCGGGGTCGCGTGTGTCGGGGCATTGATCGAGCGTGACGTGTTCAAGTCTCAGCGGCGCGTGCGTGTGAGCAGGACGATGCCGATGACGAGGAAGACTATGCCGACGTACAGGAAAGTGCGCTGGCTCGCGATGCCGATTCCCAGAAAGGCCGTTCCGAGCGCGATGAAAGGTATGCCGCGTTTCGACATTGTGTTGCCTCCGTCCGGGCATCCGTCGGGCAGTTCGCCCCGTCCGTGTTACCCGATGATTAACAGATTTCGGTCTTAAGATACTTTTGAACCGCGAAAGTTTCAATGGCGAATGAAGCGCAGATGTTTCAAACGGCGCGCGGCCACAGTCCGCGCGGCGGCGGGCGCGAGCGATGGCGAAACTTCGCGCCGCCCGCGCCGGCCGCCGTTTGAAATTAAAGTTTCCCCACCGGCTTTGCTATACTTCGTCGCATGCCAAAAAAGATTTCTCCGAACAGCGTCACGGTGGGGCTGGTGCAGATGACCTGCGCGCCCGACCCCGCGTCCAACATGAAGAAGGCGATTGCGCGCATCGGTGAGGCGGCAAAACGCGGCGCGCAGGTCGTCTGCCTACAGGAACTTTTCCGCTCGCAGTATTTCTGCCAGACCGAAGACGTCGAACTCTTCAAACTCGCCGAGACCATCCCCGGCCCCTCGACCGAAGCCCTCTCGAAGGTCGCGCGCAGGCACAAGATCGTCATCGTCGCCTCGCTGTTCGAGCGACGCGCCGCGGGTCTCTATCACAACACGGCGGTCATCATCAACGCTGATGGCGAGATCGCGGGCAAGTATCGCAAGATGCACATTCCGGACGATCCGCTCTACTACGAGAAATTTTACTTCACGCCCGGCGACCTCGGCTTCAGTAGCCACGACACGGAGTTCGGCAAGATCGGCACGCTCGTCTGCTGGGATCAGTGGTTCCCCGAAGCGGCGCGCCTGACCGCGCTCTCCGGCTCGCAAATTCTCTTCTACCCGACCGCCATCGGCTGGCTGCCCGACGAAGACGAAGAGATGAACGAGGCGCAACACCAGGCGTGGGAAACCATCCAACGCGGCCATGCGATTGCGAACGGCGTCTACGTCGTCGCCGTCAACCGCGTGGGCGCGGAGGGTAAGTTGAAGTTCTGGGGACAGTCGTTCGTCGTTGATCCTTTCGGCCGCATCGTGGCGAAAGCCTCGTCGGACAAGGAGGAAATTCTGATCGTCGAATGCGACCTCGGCCTGATGGAACGCACGCGGCAGAACTGGCCTTTTCTGCGCGACCGCCGCATCGAATCTTATCAGGGACTCGGCTACCGCTTCCTTGAGTCGCCCACGAACAAGTAGCCGTCCGAGTAGCTGACAAATAGCTGTCAGGCAGCCGTCGAAACAGATGAGCAAGCAGAAGACTCCCGCCGAACTCGGCTTTCGCATGCCGCCCGAATGGCACAGGCACGCCGCGACGTGGCTGGCATGGCCGAAAGACCCGCTCACGTGGCCTGAACGCGTGCCGCAGGTCGAGGAAACTTATCTTGAGATCATGGCCGCGCTCGCCCCGCACGAGACCGTGAACCTGCTGGTTGACGACGAAGCGACGGAGGCCTCCGTGCGCGCGCGTTGCCGTTTCGAGGGGAGCGAGCGCGTGCGTTTTCATCGCATCCCGACCGTGGATTCATGGATACGCGACTACGGCCCGAACTTTCTCCTCGGTGTGCGCGGCGAACTCGCCTACAACGATTGGATTTTCAACGCGTGGGGCGACAAGTACGAGGAGTTGAAACGGGACGACGCGATTCCGAAGCGATTGCAGAACGTTTTGGACGTGCCGCGCTTCGAGCCGGGCATCGTGCTGGAAGGCGGCTCGATTGAAGTCAACGGCGCGGGCGTCGTGTTGACGACCGAGCAATGCCTGCTCAACCCGAACCGCAACCCGCACCTCGACCGCGCGGGTGTGGAAAAGTATCTGCGCGATTATCTCGGGGTGGAGAAAGTTCTCTGGCTCGGCGAAGGCATCGTCGGCGACGACACGGACGGCCACATAGACGACATCGCCCGTTTCGTCGCGCCCGACACGATTGTCTGCGCCGTGGAGGACGACCCCGCAGACCCCAACTACGAACTACTGCGCGACAACCACCGGCGACTGCTCGGCGAGACCGATGCGCGCGGCGCGGCTTATCATGTCCACACGCTCCCCATGCCCGGCATCGTCGGCGGGCGCGAAGACCGCCTGCCCGCCTCTTACGCAAACTTCTACATCGCCAACAACGTCGTGCTCCTGCCCGTCTTCGGCCACCCGAACGACGCGCGCGCCGCCGACACCCTGCAACGCCTCATGCCCGAACGCCGCGTGATTCCGATCAACGCCGAATCGCTCGTCTGGGGCATGGGCACGCTCCACTGCCTCTCGCAGCAGCAGCCCGCAGCTTGAGTTTCCATAGCCTAGCGACCGGACGCGTCGCGGGAGCGACTAAAGAATGAAAGTGGAAGTTACGGAAGAATGAACTCGGAAGCCACGGAACTGCTCGTCATCGGCGTCGCGATGCTGTTCTTTCTCGCCGTCTGCGCCGTGGCCGTCTGGGCGTTCGCGCGTCAATACCGGCGCGAGCACCCGCGCGACGGCGCGCCGCGCGATGATCCCTGAAGCGATATGCCCGCCCCGCCTGAAAACTATTCGCCACTGTTCGGCTTTTCACGCTCCAGAGTGGAGCTAGGCCGAATCATTCGGCACAATATGCGTTGGGCGTCTTCGCTTGCGTAAAATGTTTGAAAGTTTAGGTAGCAATAGTAGAATTATGCTGCTTGGCAGAGTTTGAAACTACGAAGGCTAAATCAAGTGCAAGCTGTCTTATTACAAGAGAAGTTAGACGTTACCCAAAAGACCAGAGCCAATATATTCAACTGGAGAGGTCAGTTCACTCCTCAGTTAATCGAATATCTCTTAAGTCATTACTCAAAATCGGGGGATGTTATCGTAGACCCGTTTGCAGGAAGCGGTACAGTTTTGCTGGAAAGTATTGGTAAGGATGTAAGCTGCTTCGGCTTCGAGATTAATCCGGCTGCATATGCAATGTCGAAGTTTTACTCGATTGCAAACTTAGAGCGAGGTATAAGAACGGAAATCCTAGATTGTCTAGAGAATAAGATAACAAAGCTAATTCAGCCAAGTAGCAATTCACCTGTGTTTAGCGAGGGCGAAACTTATCGTGAACAATATAAGAATTTGATAGGGTTCACGAGCGGCTTATTCACTGAGCTTGAAAGTAAGATTGAAAAAGTTTTGGCCTTGAATATGCTGTTTATAAGTGAAGGACATAAAAACTATGGCTTAGGGTTATCTGTTCTTACCTCTTTCAACCGGATTAAGAAGTTCGCATTGTCGCTTCCGTTCACAACCCGACCTATCTCTGCTCATTTAAGTGATGCTCGAACAATTCACTTGCGCTGCCCTAGTCAGCCAAGTCTAATAATCACTAGTCCGCCTTATATCAATGTTTTTAATTACCATCAGAATCACAGAGCAATACTTGAGACTATTGGCTGGGATATGCTGTCTGTAGCGCAGAGTGAGTTTGGTGCTAATAGAAAAAACAGAGGTAATAGATTTAAGACTGTCATTCAATACTGCTTAGACATGGAACAAGCGTTACGCAGCTTCTGGAAGTGTTTACAAGAACATGGATTGGTCGTGATTGTTATTGGAAGAGAATCTAATGTGCGGAGTTCGCCCTTTTACAATGGTCGAATAGTAAAGGAAATTATGCAGAGTATGGGCGGCTTTGAGTCTGTCTCTGATTATGAAAGGACATTTACTAATAAGTTCGGGGCAAAGATCAAAGAGGACATAATTATTGCAAGAAAAATCACTCGCGCACCTGATAAGGTAGTTGGCAGAGATGTAGCCGTTGAACATCTGAAGACCGCATTAAAATCGGCGGCCTTAAACGTAAAAAATGACATAGTTGATGCAATATCGAATGCAGGCTCTGTTATGCCATCTCCCTTGTTCACAGTGAAGGAAGCCTTGCAACATGCCTAGAACCCCTCATAAGGACAAGTTACTTGCAGCTATCGGAAATTCAAAGAGTAGAAACGATGTACCTCTTTTAAGAGAAGCAATTGAGTCTTATGAGACTTGGATTCGGCAACTTGATAGCGTAGCGACTACAGGGAAACAGAAAGTCATAGACCTGACAAGATTGCTTAATCAGTATAAAGACCTTCTGGAAGTTGAGCTTATTGCTCGTAGAGGCTCACCTTTCCTTAAAAGGCAAAAAGGACAACTGAAATTAGATAACTCTGTCATGGAGGAATTCCTAATTCGATTAGTTGACCCATCAATTCTTAACGGTCTGCCGGATTTCGAGTTGGAGGTTGGCCCTCACAATGCTTTTATGACTTTATCTTTCAGGCCAGCAAGTATCTCCAGCCTGAATGAAAAACCAGATGTAGTTATCAAATCTAAAGACCAAGATTTTACGATTGGTAAGACTCTGCATTACAAGTTCTCGACCGATTCAGCATTTGCAGTTCCTCAAACCGCAGAGGGAGAGCTTTTTCTTGCGGTGTTATCTGCTGAGGTCAAAGTGAATCTTGATAAAACGATGTTTCAGGAATGCTGTGGGACTGCCTCCCGACTAAAGCGGGGATGTCCCTCTGCCAAATATTATGTATTGGTTGAGTTCTTAGATATGGAGGCAGAGGATAGTAGATTAACCGATGTGGACAATGTCTTTTTGCTTCGCCACGCTAAGAGGCTTCCCTCCAATAAAAGAAGCATTTATGAAGAAGTAAGAGATCAGCATAGAGATTTTCCGATTGATGGAGAGGTAGTTTATCGGTTTGTGCAAGAGATACAGGACTTTATTGAAGCTGTCTGGCATGATCCCGCAGAGGCATTAAGGCGCGGCTCATTCGTTTGAAATAGAAATGTTAATTCACCTTGCGTGGCTACGGGCAACACTCCGCCCAACAACTCATTCAACCGGACGCCTCGATAGCATGCTTTTCAAGATGTTTCCTTCGATATGAATTGTGTGCTACTCGCTCGGCGCGGGTAATGCAGGGCGTTCGGCTGCCGGCTCGGAGGTAATGATGAGACAAAATATGCGTAAACTTATGTGGGTTATCTTCGGCCTCAGTCTTCTCCTGAGCGCCCCTCTGCATGTTGATCCGTATAGTTTCAAGGCCGAAGCCGCGCAGGCCGCGCAGAAATCCCGCACGCGTAAGCCTCGCAGGTCGCCCCGCACGTTCGCGGGCGGCGACGATGCGCTCGCCCGCGCCTTCGAGCAGCGAACGAGCAACATTCAGGTGGAGGGGCAGGGCGTCGTTCTCAGGCTGCTCCCGGATGACAACGACGGAAGCCGGCATCAACGCTTCATCCTGGCGCTCGCCTCCGGTCAGACGCTGCTCATCTCGCACAACATCGATCTGGCGCCGAGAGTTGCCGGACTTCGCAAAGGCGACGCGGTGTCGTTCAGCGGCGAGTATGAATGGAACGCCAAAGGCGGCGTGATCCACTGGACACACCGCGACCCAAACAGACGCCACCCGGCGGGCTGGCTCAAACACAACGGCGAGATTTACCAGTAAGCGGTCACAGGCCGGAGGGTTCGCGCGGGTGCGCCGCCGAGAGAGACGAGGGGAAGAACCGTGCGACGGCCGTCAAGCGTTTGCCCCCGTCCGATGCCGGCTTATCTCTTCCCGCTTCACCTGCAATCGCGTTTGAATTGGATGTCGCTCACGTCACCCTCGCCGAAAAGAAAAGTCGAGACCCGGCCACGGCCGTCGCGTAGGAAACGAATTCTAATGCTTCCCTCGCTGAACGAGTCCGCCGCGGTGGGAAGCAGTTGCCTGTCCTCCTGATTCTTCCGTTTAACTAAGAGTCCCCCTGCTTTCGGCTCCAACACGTACTCGACCCCTAACTCCGCGCTGTGGAAGCGGCCTGCGTACTTCGCGAGTTGGGCTGCCGTGAGATTCACACGGCGGAGTTCCTCGTAGCTTTCCACCCTGCCGTCGTGCCAACGCAGGGTCAGCAATCTTTTCCCGTGCCGGGTGGGCGTGACGTTGATCTCATTTCTCCCGAACCGGAATCGCATGGGGGCGAATGCGTTCAGACGCGCCCTCGACCAGGAGTCAATCACGTAGACCGGCTGCCCGTTGCGCAAGACCATCTGACGAACCTCACCCGTCTTCGGGTTCCAATAATCTCCGAGCGCGCCTGCCATCTGCTCTGCCGTCAACGCCACGGGCTTCTCGTTGGTTGGGTCTGTCCGGCTCGTGGCATTCTCAGCTTTCGACAGGCGTTCGTTCAGGTAAACCTCCGCCACCCGTTCCGTCAGACGTTCGGGACGGGGGTTGCTCGGCACGTTACATAACGCGGCCACGGAGAACCTGAGAGTCGGGAAGCGCAAAAAATCCGCCCGGTATCCTGCCAGCGACCCCGAGTGCCGCACCACGGGGACGCCCCTGTACGTGTCGAGCATCAGGCCGGACGCGTAGGCGAGCGCCTTCCCGTCGGACAGCCTGCCCGGAGAGAGCATGTTCCCCAGCAAATCCATTCCGCCCACGTCGCCTGTATAAAAATTGCGATCCCAGCGCGCCAAATCCTCGACCGTCGTGTAGAGGCCGCCCGCGCCGATACGCTCCGCATTAGTCATCGAGATCGCATACTTTCCCTCCCCCTTCGCCGCGTAGGCCATCGCGCGAGCGTGGATGACGAGCGTGTGGTCGTCCACGTATTGGGTGTTCTTCATGCCGAGCGGGTCGAAAATATTTGCTGCGGCAAACTCTCTGAGCGTCTGCCCGCTGACACGCTTCACGACCTCGGCGAGGAGGATGTAGTTGGAGTTGGCGTACTGGTGGGCAGTCCCTGTGGGGAAGTTCAACTTCTTTTGCCGCACGATGAGACCGAGTATGTCGGCGTTCGTGCTCACGTCTTCGACGCGATGCCCGGCGAGTTCCAGCAAGTCCGTGTAGTCTCTGATCCCGCTCGTGTGATGGAGCAGATGGCGGATGGTGACGGGCGCGCCGTAGACAGGCATTTCGGGGATATACTTACGGATGTCGTCTTCGGCGGACAGCCTCTTCTGCCGCGCGAGTAGCCAGACGCTCATCGCCGTGAACTGCTTTGCGGTCGAGCCTATGAGAAAGACGGTGGCCGGAGTGATCCGAACCCCTCGCTCAAGGTCTGCCTCACCGTAACCTCGCGAGTACAGCAAGCGGCCGTCTCTGTACACGCCGACGGCGCATCCCGGCGAACCCGGCTTGACGAATTGAGCAAAGATTTCGTCCACCTGTGCGGCTTGGGCGGCTTCTTGAGCGGCCTGGACGGCTTGCGCCCCATCTCCCGACTGCGCGTTAACGAAACGCACGCCGGTTAGACATAACGCCAGCGTTATAAGTATCCGACTAAAGAGATCGGCAAACCGGATTCGCATCGTCTTCCTCCACGGCTTGAACCGTCGGCTCGGGTAAGCTCTCCCGCACAATCACACGTTTCCCTCTCGGACGCCCGAAACGTCCACGGCATGACGCAAAGATACCAGCAACCGCACGGGGTCGTCTGGAACGGGCGAGACTATTTGGTAGGAGATTAACTACGGTCTCTGATGTGGGCACGGTATTGCGCCGGGGTGAGACCCGTGAGGCGTTTAAACTGTCTTCCCAAATGACTCTGGTCGGAGAAGCCGAGGGATGCCGCGATCTCGGACAGGCGCGCATCGGTCGCGGAGAGGGCGCGGCACGCGGCCTCGACTCGCAGCCTGCGGACGTACTCGCCCAGCGTGGTCTGGTAATGTCTGCGAAACTCGCGCGCCAGGTATGCCGGGTGGACGCCCGCCACAGCCGCAACGTCGCCGAGGCGCAGCGGCTTTGTGTAACTGGCTTGCACGTATTCTCGCGCCCTCCTGAGGCGCGGCGGGCAGGTCGCCTGAGAGGCGTATGCGGCGCGGGAGGCTGCGGCCAGAATTTCCAGTATGATCCCCTCCATGGAAAGCGGCGCGAGATCGTCGGGCTGTAAGAACTCCTTGTAGAGACGGGTCATCATCCAGAACAGAGGCGCAGTGTTTAGCCTTTCGGGGTAGTCGAACAATTTCGAGTGCCGTCGAACTTTCGCCAGCGCCGCGTGCGTCAATTCCACCCTGAAGATGTGGGTGGAGGAGTCATGAAACTGCACGGAATGCATCTCGCCCGCCGGACGCAGCACGAGCGTGGAGGGGAGGCACACCTGCGACTTGCTCCGGTCGCGCTCGGAATAAGAGCCGCGAAGAACGATTCCGAAATACGCGTTTTCATGCAGGTGCGGATTCATCCGGTGGCGCGGCGGGTATCGGCTCTCCGTTAACAGCCAATCGGACAATTCATATCGGAGAGGGCCGCGACAAATAAAACTGTGTTCTGTCTTTGTGTTGATCATCCGGTTGGAATTCGGCGACGCCGTCAACTCAATCTTAAGCCAGCCTGCCGCCGGTCGCAATGAAACGCCCCCAAGTCTCGGCCATTTGCCCGCATCCGCGCTTTCCGAAGCCGGGGTCAGAACGCCTTTTCGCCCCTCGCCTGCGGGGGCGCAATCGGTATCTGTATCGAGTGATACAATCGGTCTGGAGCGTTCGGAAATCCGCGAATCAATCTCTTTTCAGCGCGGGTTGATTCGGGAGTTATGCCCCGGAGAGCGCGGGGCGGGTCGAGCCGGTGAATGGCTAATGAATAGCGAGCTACAAAACCTGTTTCGCGCCGATCAGGACGAGCGAAAGAATCATCCCCATCACGGTACGCCGGAATATCGTCTATTGCGTGAGCGGGATGCCGCGCGGCGCAAGCGTCTTGAAGCCATCGTCGAGTCCGGCGGGTTGAGAGAGCCGGAAGATTATTATCATGCCGCGTGGATTCTCAATCATGGCGAGAGCGTGGCAGAGATCGGGCAAGCGCACGCGCTGGCGAAGGAGGCGGTCAAGCGCGGCCTGAGCGTCGCGCGCTGGCTAACTGCCGCGACATACGACAGGTGGCTGATGTATCAGGGTAAGCCGCAGAAGTATGGGACGCAGATCGTGCCGGATGGACGGCGGCAGCGGGTCTGGGATGTCGAGCCGGCGACTTCCGATGCCGAGCGCGCCGAATGGGACGTGCCGACGCTTGCGGAAATGAACAGGCGCGCCGAAGAGGTGACGCGCAATGAACCGATGCCGCAGATGGACGCCGCTCCGGAATGGCTCAAGGATGCGCTGCGGAGGTGGCGGGCTGAAGATGAGGAGCGAACGTCATAATTCGTTGACTGTCTCTGGTGGATACTGCGCGGCTCTCATCAAAAACTCGTCCGTAAGCGCAGTGCGGCCGTGGCTGGTAATGCCGGGCGTGATACGCTTTCTTTTCCGGTCAGTTGCGAACGTTAGACAACTCCCAAACAGGTATATCGTCAGGAGAAAAATTAAAGTGCCAATGGCTTGTAAACGAACAAAGCGCTATCTGCTCGCTTTCCTGTTTTTAGCCTGCGCCGGCGGGATCGAGGCTCAAGATAAGCCTCTGGAATGGAAATTCCCCGCGCAGGGTATGTCAAGTTCTGTCGATAAAGCTTCCGGCCTGCGCTTTTACAATCTGGAACAGGGCGTCCGCGCCGCCTTAAAAGAGCATGACGGCAGCGCGGGCGCGGTAGTGGTTTTACCAGGCCCGCGCTTAGACGCCGGGGAGCGAATGCAAACCGCCGCCCGGGGAATAGACCCGGATCGCATGTTAACAGCCATGGCCGTCGCGTTGGTTCTTCCGATGCCGGCGGACGCGGCTCGATTCTTTGTGGCTAAGGAGAAGTTGAAAGACCGCCTGATGTATCGCTGGAGGGCCGCTAACGGTGCGGAAGTCTGCGCCTGCAGCATCCCTCTCGAACCCTTCTCCAGGAAACATGATGTGATTTTTGTCGGCCCGTGTTTGGGAAAAGATAAGGTGTTTGTCGCGCTCACGCCTGAGAACGAAGGCAGCACCCTCAAAGGTTACGAAAGGTACAGGCCGCGCACCCTGACCGAGATCATCAGGGAACACTCCGACCCGGTGATACTTCAGAAGAATGAAGGGAGTATGATCCTGACGGGCGACACCTTCCCCTCCAAGGTGCGGGTCATCTACACGGGCGAGTCGAGGAATATTTCCCCCTCCAAGAAACAGCACTTAGACATGCTGGTAACGTCATTCAACGTGGCTCAGAAAGTTATTGACGGGTATGCGACGGAGATGCTTTTCATGGAGGGGGAGGACGAGCACTGGTTGCCCTTACAGGCCGGGCTGCACCCCTTTTTCCAGAAAGAAGTGAAAAAGGGTGAAGCAGTCGTTTTGTATGCGGAGTGGGTCGGGGCGAAGAAGACCGGGGGCAAATGGGAGTGGGTGTTTATAGTGCAGGAGTTTCAGAAGTGAGCCGCTCCGTGTCTGATGCCGACCCG